>CAKSWA010000022.1 GCA_934511165.1 uncultured Oscillospiraceae bacterium
CAGAAAATGCCTCGGCTGGAGAACCCCACTGGAAGTTTTTTCCTCTTCCTGTGTTGCACTTCATTGACTATCTGCCCTGTCAGCAAAGCTGACTGAGGGAGAGAAATTTCTGAAGATTCCGCGCAGAACGTCTCTCCCTCCGTCACGGCGCCATGCGCCGCGCCGCCTCCCTCGTCAGAGGGAGGCAAGGGTCCCGGCGGCTTTTGACATTTGCTCTTTTCCCATTGTGTGAAAGAGGCGGCTCCGGGGGAGCCGCCTCTTTGTGGTATTGAAATTTGGAAATTACTCGGCGTCGGCGAGAGCCTTGGCTTCCTCGATGACCTTCTGCTGGACGTTGCCGGGGGCTTCCTCGTAGCGCACAAACTTGCAGGTGAAGGAGCCGCGGCCCTGCGTCATGGAGCGCAGGTCGATCGTGTAGGAGCTCATCTCGGCCATGGGGACCTCGGCCTCAACGATCTGCATGCCGTCCTCGGCAGTCATGCCGAGCACCGTGCCGCGGCGCTTGGAGGAGATATCGGACATGATATCGCCGAGGTTCGCGTCGGGAATGGTGACCTTCAGCAGGCCGATGGGCTCGAGAATGGTCGGCTTCGCGCGGGGGATGCCGTCCTTGTAGGCGAGCTGCGCCGCCGTCTTGAACGCCATTTCGTTGGAGTCGACGGGGTGGTAGGAGCCGTCGTACAGCGTGGCCTTGAGGTTGACGAGCGGGTAACCGGCAAGGACACCCTTCTGTACGGCATCGCGCAGGCCCTTTTCAACCGCGGGGAAGAAGTTCTTGGGAACGCTGCCGCCGAAGACTTCCTCGGCGAAGATCATTTCCTCAGACTCCTCCTGGGGCTCGAAGCGGATCCAGACATCGCCGAACTGGCCGCTGCCGCCGGTCTGCTTCTTGTGGCGGCCGTGGGCTTCGACCTTCGCCTTGATCTTCTCACGGTAAGGCACGCGGGCGGGCTTGAGCTCGCTTTCCACACCGAAGCGGCTCTTCAGCTTGGCGCAGAGAACATCGAGCTGGATGTCGCCGGCGCCGGAGAGAACCATCTGGTGGGTCTCGGCGTTGTTGACGATCGTGAAGGAGATATCCTCCTCGTTCAGACGGGCAAGGCCGTTGGCGATCTTGTCGTCCTGCCCCTTCGTCTTCGGGGAGATGCACATGGAGTAGCAGGGCTCCGCGATCTCGATGGCGGGAAGCTCGACCTCGGCCTTGGGGTCGCACACGGTGTCGCCGGTCTTCCAGTCCATCTTGCCGATGGCAACGATGTCGCCGCAGCAGGCGTCTTTGACCTCGGTGGTCTTCTTGCCGCACATGGTGTACAGGCGGCCGAGCTTATCGGTGTTGCCGGTGCGCATGTTGCGCAGAGACATATCGGCGGTCAGCTTGCCGCTGACGAGCTTGATGAAGTTGTACTTGCCAAACTGGTCGGACACGGTCTTGAACACGAGACCGACGGTCGCGCCGTTGGGATCGATGCCCTCGACCTCATCGGGCGTGGGGACATAGTCCAGAATGGCCTGCAGCAGAGCCTGCGTGCCGACGCCGGTCGTACCAACGCCGCAGAACACGGGAACAACGCTGCGATCTTTCAGACCGGCCTTGATGCCGGAGACGAGCTCTTCCTCGGAGAGGGTCATTTCCTCGAAATACTTCTCCATGAGCTCTTCGGTAGCGCCGGCGGCAGACTCCATGAGAGCCTCGCGCAGCTCCTCGACCTTGCCTTCGTCGGCGGCGGGAACGGCGACCTTCGTGGTCTTGTTGCCGTTGGTCTCATATGCCACGTTGTGCACGAGATCGATGACGCCGGTGCCGTCGGAAGCGGGGATCGTCACGGGGCAGACGATGCTGCCGTACTTGGCCTGCAGCGCTTCGAGAACGCCGAAGTAGTCGCCGTGCTCCTCGTCAAGCTTGGAGATGTAGAACATGGCCGGCTTCTCGGCGGCCTTGAGCATTTTCCAGCTGCGCTCCGCGCCGACGGACAGGCCGTCCTTCGCGGTGCAGAAAATGACGCCCGCTTCCACCGCGCGCAGCGCGGCGGCGACTTCACCGGCGAAGTCCTGGAAGCCCGGGCAGTCGATCACGTTGATCTTCTTGCCGCCGAAGGAAATGGGAGCAATAGCCGCGGAGATCGTTACCTGACGCTTGATCTCTTCCGCGTCATAGTCGCAGACGGTGTTGCCGTCGTTGACCTTGCCCTGACGGTCGATGGCACCGGTCAGGTAGAGCATGTTCTCGGTAAGGGTGGTCTTGCCGCTGCCGCCGTGACCGAGCAGGCAGACATTGCGGATGTCCTTGGTTGTGTAGCTCATGGGTTGTCCTCTCCTTATAATTATCTTATTAAAAATTCACTTGTCATTCTTCCGAAAAAACAGGGGAACGCCACGAAGATAAATTATACACTATGACAGTTTTTTTGGCAATAATTATTTTCGCAGCAGCGTCCGCAGCGAGAGCGGCACGATGAGCCACGCGAGCATATACAAGAGTGTCCGTCCCGCGCCGATCACCGTCCAGGCCCCCTGCCACGCCGGAATCGCCGCGAGCAGCGCGCCGAGCGCGGCGCAGATAACGCCGCACCACGCGCACGCGCGGCCGTAGGCGTGGAGCTTTGTACCGCATTCGGCAAAGTCTACGAGCGTGTCGAGGCCATCCTGCGCCATGACGCCGGCAGCGGGGCTGCCCGCCGAGGCGGGGATGCCGGAAATGCGGTACCGCTCGGCAAAGGACAGAAACTGGAAGCCCTCGGCGGAGACGCCGAACGTTTTCTGCAAAAGCAGCGGGTCAAGATTAAAGTCGCGCACGGCAAAGATCGGCTTGCGGCGCTCGCGGCGCAGGTCGGCCAGCGCGCGCTGCACACTCGCCATCGGGCGGTAGCGCAGCGGGAACACCGCCGCGAGCTCGCCGGACACGGCGGTATAGATCGCATTTTCTTCTTTGATCTTGTCGGGGATCTTCACGCCGCTCAGATGCATATACGCAAGCGAGCCGACGCGGACTTCCTCGCCCTGCACCGTGCCTTTCGCGCCGCCCTCGCCGACGGAGAAATCCTCCACGGTCTGCATGGCGGCGTTTTTCCGGCGCATCAGCTCGGCAAACGGCGCGGCAAGGCCGGTTCCGGCGGCGGTGAGCATGCTGCCGGTGATGCCGATGACCTGCGAAGCGCGGCTCTTGTCCATAAAGCGCACGCCCGTGATCTCGATGGCGTCCTCCGGGAAAATGTCCGTATCGGTGAGCACGAGCTGGCGCGAGCGGCCAACATCGCGCGCGCCCGACCATCCGGCGAGAGCGCTGCCGCGCATCATGAGATGGCGCGCCGTGCGGGAGAAGAGAATCGGGAACGAGAGCGTCCAGTTGAACGAAACGCAAAGCGCCGTCATCAGCGAGAAAAGATGGAAAAATGCTTTCATATCCTGTGCGCCGAACGAGAGCGCGAGCGCCAGCGCCAGCGAGCCAGCGGCCATCGGCACGAAGGCATCGGCTGCGAGCGCTTCCGCGCCGTTCGGCTCCTCGCTGCGGCGGACAAGGCCGTCCGACGAACGGCGGGACTTGATGAGGATACGCTCCTTCTTCTCCGGCAGCACCTCGGAGGTAACGGCGTAGGGATCCTTTGCATGGTAAATGGCGAGGAACGAATCAGCATACGCCCGGCAGCTGTGCCACGCACCGCGCAGCGCGAACGCGACAGCCGCCGCGGGGATTGCCGCAAAGGTGAGCCCGTACGAGCCGTCGCCGCTCGCGGCGATATAGATAACGTCCGCCGCCGCGGCGATCGCGGCAAGGACGATCATTGATTCCGCCCCGGCGCGGCCGCGGATGAGTCCCATAACGCCCGCCGTTACAACATCCAGCCCGATGAGCATCACCGAGAGCATCCCGATGAGGCACACGAGCGACGTTGCTCTCGCGTTCGTGCTGAGACTGCCGGGCAGCGGCAGGCCGAAATCATACGCCAGCGTGATCCACGTGAGCAGCACGCAGACCGCCGAAGCCGCAATGAAACGCAGGCGCAAACTCGGCATCTGCGCGGCATAATGCTTCGCCGCGCGCTGCGGCGGCATTTCCAGCGACACGTCCTCCGGCTCCGGGTCGGGCTGGGAGAGATTGTCCGCCCGGCGGATCGACGCCGCGGCGAGCAGCCCAACAAGCTTGCCCCAGAGTCCCGGTGCGCGGCCGCGGTGGGCAGTGCGGCTCTTTTTCTTTTTGCCAGTTTTTTCGGTCTCGTCCGATTCTTCGGTTTCTTCTGAAGCTTCCGGCTTCTCCGGTGCTTCGAGCGGCGGGGCGTAGAAATCCGCGTCGTCCCCAAAGCCTTCGTCGTATAGGTCATCCCCGGCGCTCTCGTCCGGCGCGGGCGCATCCTCATAATACCGCCCGTCCGGCTCCCCGGCCTCTTCCGGCTCCAACTCGTCCGGCTCCGTGTCCGGCTCGATCCCGTACTCCGGAGTATCGGCATCCAATTCTTCTTCGTATTCAGGGTATGGCGCTTCTTCGTCCGGGTATTCGGCTTCGTACCCGGTCTCCGCCGGATACTCCGCCGTTTCGGAGGAAAAGCCTTCCGTCTCCGGCAGATATTCCGTTTCCGCCGCTTCCGGCGCGGCGGTCTCCTCCGGCATTTTATCCCGGCATTCTTCGAGAATGCTCTCCAGCGAGAAGCCCGGCACGCCGAAGCTTTCGGGAATGCCGCCTGTATCGCGTTTTGCCATAGCTTCCTCCGTCTCAGGAATCTCTGCGCTGACGGACGACCTCATACATGAGGATTGCCGCCGCCGCGGAGGCGTTGAGCGAGGTGATTTTGCCGAGCAGGGGGATGCTCACGGTGAAATCGCATTGCTCCGAAACGAGCCGCCCCATGCCGAAGCCCTCCGACCCGATGACGAGCGCCGCGGGGCCGGTCATTTTCGTCTGCCACAGATCGGCGGGCGCATCCGCCGCCGTGCCATAGATCCAAAGCCCCTTCTTTTTGAGCTCGCCGAGCGCCGAGGGGATGTTGGTTACACGCGCGACAAGCATATGCTCCGCTGCGCCCGCGCTCGCTTTGTCCACCACAGCGGTGAGCCCGGCGGCGCGCCGCTTGGGGATGATGACGCCGTGGACGCCCGCGCACTCCGCGGTACGCAGAATCGCCCCGAGATTGTGCGGATCGGCGATCTCGTCGCACACGACGATGAACGGATCCTCGCCCCGCTCGGCGGCGCGCTCCAAAATGTCCTCGATGGAGGCGTATTCCCGCATCGCCGCCTGCGCAATGATGCCCTGATGCGCGCCCGTGGCGCTGAGCGAATCGAGCTTGCGCCGGTCGCACTCGGTGACGACGATGCTGTTTTCCCGCGCCTTGGCGAGAATGCGTGCGAGCGTCCGGTCGGTGTCGCCGCGCGCGACGAAAATTTTATCGATTGTCCGCCCGGCGCGGATCGCCTCGGCAACGGCGTTGCGCCCCTCGATCAGATCCTCGCGATCCTGACGGACTTCCTGTTCACGGTTTTCCATATCGTTAATTTCCTTCTTTATATTTCGTTCTTCCGTAATTCTTTGCATACGTATAGATAATATATTTTACCACACGATCCCGGCATCTGCAACGGAAAGCGGCATTTTTGCATTTTTTCTTTTCCGGTTTCTTGACCTTTCCGCCCAAAGCCGCTATGCTGGGGATACGATCAAACGAAAGGCGGGTGCGCAATATGCTCTGGGATCGTATCCCCATGCCAAAGGGTATGGACGCCGATTTTGCCGTTGCAGTCACGGACGATTCGCTCGCGCCGTGGGTCAAAAAGGGCGGCACGGCGTATCTCCGGCGGCGCACCGAGCTTTCGGACGGCGACATCGGCCTTTTTGAAACGGACGGAGGGATCGTTTTCCGCCAGTTCTGCGCCGACAGCCGCGGCGCGGTGTATCTCTTCGCGGTCAACCGCGCGCACGCGGAAAATGACCGCATGATCCCGCCGGACAGAGCGGCGGACCTCGTCTGCTACGGGCGGCTGGAGCTCAAAAAGAGAGTTCCCCTGCCGATGGATTGAAGGGCATGATAGGAAAAACGCAGCGGCTCCAAAATTGGAGTCGCTGCGTTTCCTTTTTAATTGCCTTCTTCGTTTGGCTATAGGTGGCGCGGGAGAAAATGTGTCGAATAATGTCGAAGAACAGCGATAAAAACCGTTTTCTCTGTCATCGGTCTTATCATCTTCTTAAATCTTTGGATTTGGGAGGATATACCAATGACGGACGTACAGGACATTCTGCGTTCTCTCGGCATTACGAGATGCTACAAGGGCTTCAAGCATACCGAATATGCGGTCTTGCTGGCGGTTCAAAACGAGTCCCACTTAGAGGCAGTTACAAAAGAAATCTACATGGAGACGGCAGAGCACTTTGAATGCAATTGGACGGCAGTAGAACGAAATATCCGAACTGCCGTGGCAAGAGCCTGGCGGACCAATCGCCCCCTACTCTGCGAAATGGCAGGTTATCCGCTCAGCAAGGAACCAACCGTCTCTGAATTTATCGAGATCATTGCTTCTTACATAATCCGTTCAAATCAGCCGCAGCCTCTTGTCTTGCCATGAACCGCTGCTCCCCCGCCTTCTACTCCTTTTTTCTCATTTTACGGGAAAATGCATATCTTCGCATTTTCCCGTAATAAGAAGCTAAACCTTTCCAGCATCGGTACCTGTTTCCTGAAAGAGGATCCGAAGGAAATCACGGCGGCCATGCAGGATTCGGTCGATATAAACGTCCCTGCCGTTTACTCGGTAGAAAACCATATAGTTGCCGCTCACAAGGAAGCGATAGTCCACGCTGACGTCGGCAACAGAGGACAGCGGAGCACCCATTTCCGCAAAATCCTCCAAGCGATCGACCGCATCCAGAATACGGTTCACCACACGCTCCGCCGCTACGCGGTTTTGGAGCTCCGACACAATATAGTCCCATATGTCGTCCAGATCACGGCGGGACTCCACAGAGTAATGGATGTTATTCTTCATTGGCTCTGGCGCGGAAGTGCGCTCTCATGTCCTCCGGGGACAGGTAGCCTTCGGTCTCGCCGGAGCGGCGTCCCTTTGCGAGCTCGCTCATAAGCTTCAGCGTAGCCTGCGCTTTTTCGTAATCCTGAATGTCCACAATAGCGTACCGGCCGCGGCCGTTCTTCGTCAAGAAAACAGGCGCGCCCGCCGCTACATCCTGCAATACTTCCGTATAGTTCCGCAGATCGGAGATCGGCTTGATGTTCGGCATAGTAATCAACTCCTTTGCGGATAGTATACGCTGTTTTGCTGTAAAATTCAACGATAAATTTTACAGCATTTTATATTACCTTCCTCTGACGAGGTCAGGCTCTCTCCGACAGAGAGGATGTGGGGGGGGATTTCATAGGAAAACAGTCCGAACACCCAAGCGTTCGGACTGTCTGACTGTGGAATTAATTATTCCATAGAAGGACGGAGGATCAAAGCGTCTCTGTTAATCGAAAGGAGCCCCATTATATCCCATATGTTGCTTGCATACTCCCAACGCATTTCATCGCGAGTCCACAGCGTTCTGTTCCCGGTGTAACGAACATCAAGGACATCCTTTTCCGCCTCACTTTGACCCATGTCCTTGAACAAAGACATAAAGACATACGAGCCTACGATTCCCCAGTTTCTTATACTTTCATCGCTCGCGCTGGATGCTGCCGCACTTTCCATAATTATATTGCTAATGGCAGAATCCTTGTTCTCCGCCGTACAGTACAGCTGCACACCAATCGCATTATTCTTTTCTTCCGCGCCAGCGATAACAAACTTGATCTCAACTTGATGACCAAAGTCTCCATAACCAGATGTTCCGTCCTCCACACTTTTGTATTCAAAGGTGGCAGGAAGCACCTTTGCCAGATGGTCTGCCAACTGTTGCGGTGTAATGGTAAACTTGCCATCCGTGATCGCGCCAGGGAAGAAAATGCTGTCCGTTGAAGCGGAAAGTTGTCCTCTTTCCTTGGCAAGCTCCGCATTAATTGCCGAAATGTGGGATTCGTTTTGTGTGATTACGTCCTGGATCGGCTTTTTTTCTGCTTCTTCCTGAGAAAGCTGCTGCTCCTTCGTTTGCTCAAGCGCGTCGATCTGCTCCTGAATCGCTTTCTTCTCTTTCCCTTTGAAAATGCTTAATGCAGATTTTTGCTTTGATAATTCATCAATTTTCTTTGCAGTATCAAGCACTTCCGCAGAAATGGGAAGGGCTTTCAGCATCTCTTCTTTTTCCGAAATGGTTGCCGTCAACGCACTTTTTTCCTCTTCGAGACGCGCTTTTTCTTCGGCATGTTCTTCCCAGTAGGCTTTTCTCGCTCGCTCGATCTCTTCTTCCTTGCGCCCGCCCTGAATCTCATCGAGAATGGACGCGACCTGATCTTTGGTGAAGAAAGTCTTTTTCTCTTTGTATCCGGTAATGTTTTTGGTTCTTCCGTTCTTTGCCTCTTGCGTGAACGAGTATTCTCTATCGTAATTATCCGCATTCCACGAGTTTACGTTGAATTTCCAGGAGCAAGAATCTCTCGCATCTTCTGCAATAACGACCAAGTTATCGCAGATCGTTTGCCCCTGCTGGCTATCTCGGCAGTATTCAGCCGCCTTTTCGAGCATCTTTATACAGTTTTCGCACGCCCCTGTGAAGTTCTCCCACTGCCACTTGGCCATGTTGCGATGCTCGGGTCCGAAATCTTTCTTGGCATCCCTATAACCGTCGCAAGCGCCGGAATTCAGCATTTTTGAAATTTGCGTATAAATAGGGCCGCGATTAAAAGAAACCCCGCCTTTTGCCATCAGGGTATTCATCATGTCGATGCCATTTTTCAAGTCGTTCAGCGTGCTTTTCAGGTTTTCTTCACTTTGAATTTTGCCAAAATTGCCCGTCCTGAGCTGCAGCATAGCCATGAGCAGCTTAGTATACCCGTTGGCGATACGCTCACGGAGATCATCCAGATCATCGCTTGAGGCATAGTTTATTGCGTTAAGCCACGCTGTCACCGATTCGGCCATGCGGTTATTATTCGCTTTTGACTGCCAGCCGGCCGCCTCTCCTTTTATTTCCCAAGCAGGACTGTTTTGCGGATCCAATTCAATGATTTTATTCGCGTAATTTTCCGCTTCCTCATGGTTGCTGGCTTCCAGAGCATTTCTCGCCATTTTCAAATAATTCTCAATGGCCGCGGTATTATCGACCTTCACCGTACCAGTAACCTCAACGGTTCCCTCGACCATCATTTTCCGTGCTTCCTCAATGGAATACTTACAGCCGCACGACTGGCAAACAAACACACCGTCCTGTTTTACCAAATCTGTGCTTCCACACATTTCACAAGTCAGCTGCTTCATTTTCGTTTTCCTCCAGTTACTTTAAATTTTTATTTTATTTCAGCGCCTTGCATTTGGTGTTTCGCTCTTTTATGAGCAGCATAAGCTCTTCGGCGGCGGATTTGACCTTTTCGGCGTCGTCCGCGGCGACGGCGGATTTCAGTTCCTCGATCTGCGCGGTGATTTTCTTCTCGATTTCCGATAATGCACCGCTCGACATGGGATCGGAATACCGGAGGGCTTCATAGACCTTTTTGCACGCGGCCTTTGCCTCCGCGCTTTTGGCCGAGGCGAGAATTACTTCCGCATCTGCCGCAGCCATGCGGAGAAATGCCGTTTTCTCCGCGACCTTTTTATCCACGCCCTCCACGATGTCTGCCGCGGCGCTCGCCTTGATGACGGCAACGGCGGTGAGCGCCAGGACGGCCGCGCCGACGAGCGCGCCGAGCCAATTTGGCAGGTCGGGCACGGCCATGCAGGCTCCGCCGAACACGAGCGTCAGGATGAGCCCCGTATAGCTCACGGTGATGAGAGGCAAATTGTAAAAGAACTTTTTCGCATTTTCCGCCCGGAACGCCTTCTGTGCGCAGACGAGCTGCCCGATAAACGCGAGCGTGATAACAACATACCCCGCCCAGAACGAACCGCCGAACTTATTGAACCCGTACCACTCGGCAGGGGTCACAAAGCAGATCAGGTTAAACAGGACAAGCAGCACCGCCCACGCCGCGGCGTACCGTTGAAAGCCTTTTTTCATTTTCCTTCTCTCCTTTTACAGAATGCTTTTCAGAAGCTCCGATTTCATAGACGCGAATTCTTCCTCCGAGATGAGCCCTGCTTCCTTCATCATGGTGAGCTTCTCGATCTTCGCTTTAAAGGCCGCCATATCGTCCGCCGGAGCGGGGGCATTGGGTGCGCCCGGCTCCGCCGCAGCGCCCATTGCGCCGTTCACCGCACTGCCGACAACGCCGCCGACCGCCCCGCCGACGCCTGCCATCGTGCCGAGACCGACGCCGAGATTCGTGAATTGCCCGACGGCTTCATTCTGCGCCACGCGCTCGGCCACATCGAACCCGCGCTCCTGCGCATAGGTGTAGCCCTCCTGTGCCCGCTTCGTCGCCTGTGCCTGCGAATCGATGATGAGCTTCTGCGCCTGTGTCTGCGCATAGATAAGGTCTGTCTGCTGGCGGAGCTTTGCCTCGGCAATGTCCGCGTACTGGCGGAAGTGCAGCTCCTTGAATTTCTCATACTGCCGCTCGCCGTCCGGCTTTACGACGTTCGTTACGAAAAATCGCTCGAGCGCCACGCCGTAATCGACAAAGTCCGGGATGAGCTGCCGGTGCAGAGCTTCCGAAAACTCGGTCAGGTGCTCGTCAATCTCGAAAATGTTGATGGCGCTCGCCTTCATCGTCTGCGCGATGTACGTTTTCACCCGCGTCATCAGAAACGCCCGAAAGAGGGAAACAAGCTTTTGCTGGCCGAGCGCGTTTTCCGTGCCGACAACCTTCAAAAGCAGTTTCCGGCTGTCCTCCGCGCGCAGGGACATTTCGCCGCTCGCGCCGATGGAGATCGGGAAGCCGTAGGTGGGGTCTATGTACTGCACCTTGCTGTCCGTGCCCCATTTGACCGCCATCTGCTCGGTTTTGTTGATGAAATAGACTTCGCAGTGGAACGGCGTTTTATCCCCCGCCGTGCGGCTGAGCGCCGCGCCGATCTTCGGGATGTTCTGCGTTTCCAGTGTGTACCGTCCGGGCCCGAACAGGTCGAGCGCCTGTCCGTTCAGGAAAAAGATTGCTTCCTGCGATTCATGCACGATGAGCTGCGTGAGGCTGTTGAAATCTTCGCTCGGGTGCTTCCAGATGAAGGTGCTGTTGTCCCCTTCGTATTTAATTACCTCTGCGATCTGCGCCATGGAGTTACCCCTCCCGTCTTAATTTGCTATTGTGTACTTTTCCAAACCGATAAAATACCGGAGATTTTTTCCGAATATCGTTGAGATTTTCGCATTTCTGCGGTATAGTAAGGATAAATATGGTTTTTATGCCGGAGTTTGGAAAAGTACACTTTTCCAAACTCCGGCATTTTTCGGTCTATGTAGTCTTTTCCTGCCGGACGGCCTTGTCATAAAAGGTTCCGGGCTTCATATGGCAGGCGGCCGCCGCCTGCCGGAGCGTTAGCTTTTTCTGCCGCCACGCCATATGCGCCGCAGGGAAATTCTCCGGCAGCGTGACCGACGGGCGGCCAAACCGGACGCCGCGCGCCTTTGCCGCAGCGATTCCCTCCGCCTGCCGCTTGCGGATGAATTCCCGCTCGTTCTGCGCCACAAAGGACAAAATTTGCAGCACAAGGTCGGCAATGAACGTTCCCATCAGGTCTTTCCCCTGCCGGGTGTCCAGCAGCGGCATATCCAGAACGCAGATATCCGCGTTCTTTTCCTTCGTCAGGATGCGCCATTGATTCTGCACCTCCGCATAATTGCGCCCCAGACGGTCGATGCTCTGGATCATGAGCAAGTCGCCCGGCTTCAGTTTTTTTACCAGTTTTCTGTACTCCGGCCGATCAAAATCCTTGCCGGATACTTTGTCCATATAGAGAAAGTGCTCCTCCACGCCCGCGCCGCGCAGGGCGATAAGCTGCCGGTCCTCGTTCTGATCCCGGCTGGATACCCGGATATAGCCATAAATGCTCATTTTTTGTTCCCCCTTCCGGAGGAGAGTATAAGGCGGCAACTCCCGGATTGAAATTTCGTCCAAATGTGCTATAATTAAGTATTCATTCCGCAGTTTTTCCTTTAGAAAGGAGTTTTGATTTGAAAGCTTTTATGCGTTGGGTAGAGCGCTACTGCGTCCGCCATCCGCGCTTCGGCGTGGCGAATCTCATGCGCTATCTCATCATCGGCAACGCCGCCGTATGGCTGCTGACGCTGATGGACCGCACCGGCACGGTGCGCTACTTCCTCTCTCTCAACCCGCAGATGATCCTGCGCGGGCAGATCTGGCGGCTGGTGACGTTTGTGTTCATCCCGGACACCGCCGGGCTCTGGGGGCTGCTGTTCCTCTATTTCTATTACTTCATCGGCACATCGATGGAGCGCGAGTGGGGACAGGCCAAATTCAACATGTATTTCCTCACCGGCATGGTGTTCACGATCCTCTATGTGTTCCTCGTCTATTTCATCGGCGGCATCACAATGGGCATCGGCGCGGAGTTCATCTATCTTTCGATGTTCTTCTCGTTTGCAACGTATTATCCCGAGCAGCGCGTGCTGTTCATGTACATCATCCCGATCAAGATCAAGTGGCTCGCCGTGGCGAACGCGGCGTACTTCGTCTATGAGATCTTCGCGCTCCGCTTCCCGCTGAGTCTGCTGCCGATCGTGGCAACGCTCAACTACCTGCTCTTCTGCGGGGATATGCTCTTCGGCTCGCTGCACTTCCGCCGTCCCGAGCAGGTGCGCAAGACCGTAAACTTCCAGCGCGAAGCGCAGCGCATCCGCCGCGAGCAGCAAAACGCCCCCTACCGCTACAAGTGCGCCGTGTGCGGCCGCACCGATGTGGATCACCCGGAGCTGGAGTTCCGTTACTGCTCGCGCTGCGCGGGGTATCATTGCTTCTGCCAGGATCACATCAATAACCACATTCATTTCACCGAATAATACGGGAGAAACACTATGCAACACCGTCCTTCCCGCCGGGTGTCCGTTCCGGCGCTGATCATTTTCTGTCTGCTCGCGCTCGCGCTCGTTGTGCTCGTCGCCGTGCGCGCCGTTTCGGTGCGCAGCGCAGAAAGCGCCGAGACGCTCGCCCCCGCGGCGAGCGAAACGCCCGTGCCGCCCGTCTCCTCGCCGGAGGCCACAGCCGCCCCAACGGCCGAGCCCACCGCGCCGCCGACCGCGACACCGGAACCCACGCCGGAGCCGAGCCCGGAGTTCTTCACCGTCTCCATGGTGGGCGACTGCACGCTCGCCGAGGCCAAGACCCGCCGCGGCTGGGGTACGGCATTGCAGACCGTCGTCGGGAAAAACTACGACTACCCCTTCGCCAAGACCGTGCAGTATTTTGAGAGCGACTATCTCACGATCGCCAATCTTGAATGCAACCTTTCGGACAAGTACTACGATTCCATTGAGCAGTTCGTGTTCCTTGCCCCGGCGGACTACGCAAACATTCTCACCGCGGGCAGCGTCGAGTTCGTGACGCTCGCAAACAACCACACGATGGACTTTGGCCAGAACGCCTATGACGACACGACCGCCGCGCTCGACGCCGTGGGCGTTGCCTATGCGGGTGAGGACGAGACGTATATCTACGAAAAGGACGGCGGCGTAAAGGTCGGCATTTACTGCCTGTACAACCAGCTCACCTACAACGCCATGAGCATTCTCTCCGCGCAGGCGCAGGAAAAGCTCGTTGCGGCGTCGCGCGAGAAGATCGCCGCAGGGCTCAAGTCGCTCGAAGAGGCGGGCGCAGACTATACGATCGCGTGCCTGCACATGGGGCGCGAGGGCTATTATGAGCCGACCGACGTGCAGACCGAACTCTGCCGCTACACCGTGGACACCGGCTTCAACGCCGTATACTGCACGCACGCCCACCGGCTCCAGCCGGCGGAGAGCTACAACGGCGGCGTCATTTTCTACGGTCTCGGCAACTTCATCTTCGGCGGCCACACCAACCCCGGCAACGGCACCGACCCCGGCGCTTACGACACCGGCATTGCGCAGCTCACGCTCAAGCGCGTCGGCGGCGAGGTGACGCTTGAGAGCTACACCTTTATCCCCTGCTCGCTGAGCAGCACCGTCGGCCCCGATTCTACCGTTCTCGGGCCGAACACGCTGAACAATTACCAGCCCCAGCCCTACACCGAGGGCGGCGACGCCTGGAACCGCGCCATGTCCATGCTGAGCGGCACCTACGAGGGCGCGAACTATCAGGTCGATTACGGCAACGTTCTCACCGCGATGAACGGGTAAAAAAGCCGTATACTTTATTTAATTTAGTGAAATCACTATTGCAATCGTGCGCGGAGGGTGGTATAATCCCATCGTACGAACGTAAGAAACAGGAAGAGTGGGCAAAACCCACTCTTTTTGTTGATTTAAAAGAAAATGTCAGGATTTGGAAATTGAGAGGTTTTTATGAGTAAAGTCACCGAGACCGTGACCGCGCTGGCCGCGCCCATCGCCGCGGAGCTGGGGCTGGAGCTTTGGGATGTGGAATACATCCGCGAGGCCGGGCAATGGTTTCTGCGCGTATACATCGACAAGGACGGCGGCGTTTCCATCAACGACTGCGAAGCGCTCTCCCGCGCGCTCGATCCCGTGCTAGACGAGGCCGACCCCATTCCCGACAGCTACGTTTTCGAAGTCAGCTCCGCCGGTGCCGAGCGCGAGCTCAAGCGCCCCGGCGATTTTGAGCGCTTCATGGGCAGCGGCGCGGAAGTACGGCTCTATAAGCCGGTGAACGGCAGCAAGTCCTTTGTCGGAACGCTCTCCGGGTACGACGACGGCAACGTTACGCTGACCGCCGCCGGAAAAGAGCTCACCTTTGAAAAGTCTCAGATCGCGCAGGTACGGCTGCGCGTGCTGTAAAAAAACACCCACGACATAACGTAAGGAGCGAAAATAGATGAGTGCAATGAACGCCGAATTTTTTGACGCCATCGAGCAGATCGAAAAGGAAAAGGGCATCCCCCGCGGGTACATGCAGGAGAAGATCCAGCAGGCCCTGCTGACCGCCTTCAAGCGCGACAACCCCGACTGCGAGGATAATGTCGAGGTCATCATGGACGAAAATAAAAAGACCATCAGCATGTTCGTTCTCAAGACCATCGTGGAGGAGAGCGAGTATGTGAACGACGCCACGCAGATCCTGCTCGACGAGGCGCATCACTATGATAAGAAGGCCGGCATCGGCGACACCGTCCGCATCCCGGTCGAAACGAAGAAATTCGGCCGCATCGCGGCGCAGGCGGCAAAGCAGGTCATCATCCAGGGCATCCGCGAGGCGGAACGCGGCATCATCTATGACGAGTTCACCTCCAAGGAGCACGAGATCCTCACCGGTGTCGTCACGCGCATCGATCCGCGCACCGGCGCCGTGTCCATCAAGATCAGCTCCAACAGCGAATTCACCGAGGCCATGCTCTCCGCCACCGAGCGCATCAAGGGCGAAGAGCTCACCGAGGGCGACCGCATCAAGGTCTATGTCGTCGAGGTGCGCAAGTCCACCCGCGGCCCGCAGGTGCTCATCTCCCGCACGCACCCCGGTCTCGTCAAGCGGCTCTTCGAGCTGGAAGTGCCCGAAATTTTCGACGGCACGGTGGAGATCCGTTCCATCGCCCGCGAAGCCGGCAGCCGCACGAAGATGGCGGTCTACTCCGCCGATCCTGAGGTCGATCCGATCGGCGCATGCGTCGGCCCCCGCGGCGGACGTGTGGCGAGCATCGTCAACGAGCTCGGCGGCGAGAAGATCGACATCATCAAGTACAGCGAGGATCCCGAGCAGTACATCGCCTCGGCGCTCTCCCCGGCGGAGGTCGTCTCCGTTGAGGTGCTCGAGGAGGGCCGCAGCTGCCGCGTGATCGTGCCGGACAGCCAGCTCTCTCTCGCCATCGGCAAGGAGGGTCAGAACGCCCGTCTCGCCGCGCGCCTCACCGGCTATAAGATCGACATCAAGCCGGAAAGCGCCGCCAACGAATAAATTCAGTCAAACAAACCCCGCGATCCACATATTTTTCAGGAGGAGCGCTATTGCCGAAAACCGTACCGCTCCGGCAGTGCATTGGCTGCCGTGAACAAAAACCGAAAAATGAACTGATCCGCGTTGTCCGCTCGCCGGAGGGAGAGCTCTCCATCGATCTGCGCGGCAAGGTGCCGGGCCGCGGCGCCTATCTCTGCCGCAGCGGCGAGTGCTTGAAGCGCGCGGTCAAATCGCGCGCGCTGGAGCGCGCTCTGTCCGTCCCCGTGCCGGAGGATGTGTGGGCGCGGCTCGCAGCGGAACTGGAGGCGGGCGATGGATAAGGCAGCACAGTATCTCGGTCTCGCCCGGAAGGGCGGGATGCTCGCCGTCGGCGAGGAAGGAAGCGGCACGGTGGTTGCCGCCGGAAAGGCGCGGCTTTTGATGCTCGCCGCCGACGCTTCCCCCAACGCGCAGAAGCGCGCCGCGGGTTTTTTATACGGTCACCGCGCACCGCTGCAAACGCTGCCCTGGACGAAGGCGGAGATCTCCGCCATGATGGGCAAGCGCGGATGCAGCATGCTCTGCTTCACCGATCTGCCCCTCGCCGCGCGGTTCGCCGCCGCGCTTGCCGAGGAGCTTCCCGGCTGGAAGGAAACAGCCGAACTTCTCGCCCAGCGCGAGGATAAGCTCAAGCGGCGGAAGGCCGCGCCCCGTAAGCACACCGAGAGCGGAAAAAGGAGGAAATAAGTATGGCGCTTGATTTTAAATACCGCATTCACGAGGTTGCCAAGGATTTTGGCATGACCTCCAAGGATATTTCCCAGATCCTCACCGACTATGCCACGACGCCGAAGAACCATATGCAGGTTCTCGAGGATGCCGAGTTGGATATCATTTTCGAGTATCTGACACAGCATCACCAGGTCGGCAGCATCGCCGAGATCTTCGCCCCCGAACCGGAGGAGAAGAAGGCTCCCGCCAAGGCGCCGGAAGAGAAGAAGTCCGCCGCTCCCGTGCAGGAAAAGGCCGCTGCCGGCGCACAGGCTCCCGCAGCCGCTGCCGCCCCCGTACAGCAGCCGCAGAAGCCGAAGCAGGAGAAGCCCATCCAGCCGAAGCAGGTTGTGGAAAAGCGCGTCGTCGATACCCGCGGCTCCGCCGGAGCGAACCTTTCGAAGTACGACGAGCGCTTCGACAAGATCGCCGGCAACGCCGGGAACTCCGGCAAGGACAAGGACATCCGCCGCGGCGGCAAGGAAAAGATCCAGAACAAGAACAAGCAGCGCCAGCAGCAGGTCGCGAGCGCCAAGCGTCGCCAGGAAGAGCGCGACAAGATGCAGCGCCTGCAGTTTGAGGTTGCGAAAAAGCAGCAGCTCAAGGTCAGCATTCCCGACGAGATCAACGTCGGCGAGCTCGCCTCCCGCATGAAGAAGACGGCGGTCGAGGTCATCAAGCAGCTCATCAAGCTCGGCGTGATGGCGTCCGTGTCCGACGTGATCGATTACGATACCGCCGCGCTCGTCGCCATGGAGCTTGGCTGCAAGGTGGAGCATGAGGTCGTCGTGACGGTTGAGGATCGTCTCATTGACGACCACGTCGATACCGAGGACGAACTTGTCCCCCGCGCGCCGGTCGTCGTCGTCATGGGTCACGTCGACCACGGCAAGACCTCCCTGCTCGACCGCATCCGCAGCGCGAATGTTGTCGCCGGCGAAGCAGGCGGCATTACGCAGCACATCGGCGCATACCGCGTGATGGTCAACGGCAACCCCGTCACCTTCCTCGACACGCCGGGTCACGAAGCCTTCACCACCATGCGCGCCCGCGGCGCGATGGTGACCGATATCGCCATTCTCGTCGTCGCGGCCGATGACGGCATCATGCCGCAGACGATCGAGTCCATCAACCACGCCAAGGCCGCCGGTACGCCGATCGTCGTGGCGATCAACAAAATGGATCTCCCCGGCGCAAACCCCGACCGCATCAAGCAGGATCTCACCAAGTACGACCTCGTCCCCGAGGAGTGGGGCGGCGATACGATCGTCTGCCCGATCTCCGCAAAGACCGGTGCGGGCGTCAAGGAGCTGCTCGAAAATCTTGTGCTGCAGGCCGAGATCATGGAGCTCAAGGCCAACCCGAACCGTCCAGCGCGCGGCACCGTTGTGGAGGCGCGTCTCGATAAGGGCCGCGGCCCGATCATGACTGTTCTCGTGCAGAACGGCACGCTCCACACCGGCGACATCATCATTGCCGGTACCGCCGTCGGTCGCGTCCGCGTTATGACGAACGACCGCGGCGAGCGCATCACCGAGGCCGGTCCCTCCGTCCCGGTGGAGATCGCCGGTATGTCCGAAGTGCCGTCCGCGGGCGACGTGTTCAACGCCGTTGCCGACGAGCGCATGGCGCGCACTCTCGCCGAGGAGCGCCTTGCAGCGCAGCGCAGCGCCGCTGCCGCGGGCGCGGGCAAGAAGGTCTCGCTCGAAGATCTGTTCGCCCGCATTCAGGAAGGCGATCTCAAAGATTTCAACATCATCGTCAAGGCCGATGTGCAGGGCAGCGCCGAGGCCGTCAAGACCTCGCTCGAAAAGCTCTCCAACGAAGAAGTCCGCGTGCGCGTCATCCATTCCGGCGTCGGCGCGATCAACGAGTCGGACGTTATGCTCGCCTCCACGAGCAACGCCGTTATCGTCGGCTTCAACGTCCGCCCGGACAACGCCGCGCGCGACAGCGCCGAGCGCGCCAAAGTGGAGCTTCGCATGTACCGCGTCATTTATGACTGCATCAACGATGTGGAAGCCGCCATGAAGGGTATGCTCGCACCGAAGTTCCACGAAGTCATCATCGGTCACGCCGAGGTGCGCCAGACGTTCCGCGTGTCCAAGGTTGGCACCGTGTGCGGCTGCTATGTGCAGGACGGCAAGATCCAGCGCAATTGCAGCGTGCGCGTCAACCGCGACAATATCGTCATTTTCGAAGGCGAGCTCGCTTCGCTGCGCCGCTTCAAGGACGATGTCAAGGAAGTCTCCGCCGGTTACGAGTGCGGCATGCAGGTTGAAAAGTTCAACGACATCAAGGAAGGCGACATCATCGAGTGCTTCGTCACCGAGCAGCTGTAAGAGAGGAAGGGTAAGCTATGCCGTCCAATCACATCCAGCGCATCAACGACGATATCCAGCGCACGCTCGCCTCGCTTCTGCGCGAGGTTAAGGATCCGCGCGTGCAGCAGGGCGATCTGCTGAGCATTGTCCGCACCGAGACGACGGGCGATCTGCGCTACTGCACCGTGTATCTGAGCGTGCTCGGCGACGTGAACGAAAAGGAGCTCAAGAAGGGTCTCAAATCGTGCGGCGGCTGGCTGCGGCACGAGCTGGGCACTTCCCTCTCGCTGCGGTATACGCCGGAGCTGATCTTTGAGCTTGACCACTCCATCGAGCACGGCGCGCACATCAACGACATCATCCGGCATCTGGACGACGCCTCGCCCAAGGCCGGGGAAAACGAGTAAGCATGGAACTTCTGGAATGCGCCGCGTATCTCCGCGCGCACGACAACTATCTTTTGGTGACACATCAGAGGCCGGACGGGGACACTCTCGGAAGCGCCTCTGCGCTGTGCCACGCGCTGCGCCGTTTGGGAAAAACGGCGCATCTTTATAGAAATCCCGAAATCACGGAGACGTTTATCCCCTTCGTTTCGCCGTACTTTGCGCCGGAGGGGTTTCTCCCCGAAACGTGCGTGAGTGTAGACGTGGCCGAAAACAAGCTTCTCGCCCGCGGCTTTGCGGGAGAGATTGCGCTCAAGCTCGACCACCACGTCCCCCGCGGCGAGCAGCCGGAGAACGCCGTTATCTGGACGCACAGCGCCGCCTGCGGCGAGCTTGTTCTCGCGCTCATCGAGGAGCTTTTCGGCGCGCCGGATAAAACGGAGGCCGACCTCCTCTATATCGCCGTCTCCACGGACACGGGCTGCTTCTGCTACGCGAACACGAACAGCGCCACGTTCCGCGCCGCGGCGCGCCTTTGCGACGCCGGGGCGGACCTGCCGCTTCTCAATAAGCTCTTTTTCCGCACCAAGTCCCCGGCGCGGCTCGCTCTGGAGGGCATGGTGTATTCCTCGCTCCGCTCCTACCGCGGCCACGCGATCAACATTGCCGTCATCACGCTCGACATGCTGCGCCGCGCCGGCGTCACCGAGGACGACTGCAGCGATCTCGCCTCGCTCGCCGGACAGGTTCGGGGCAACCGCGTTGCCGTAACGGTGCGCGAGCTCTCGGTCGATCCGCCGCGCAGCAAGGTTTCCCTCCGCACGGACGGCGGCGTGGATGCTTCGCAGGTCTGCGCCCGCTTCGGCGGCGGCGGGCACAAAATGGCGTCCGGGTGCGAGCTTGATCTTTCGCCGAACGAAACGGCGGACGCAGTGCGCCGCGCCGTGGAGAAAGTATGGGCGTAAACGGCATTCTGCTCCTCGACAAGGACGAGGGCTGGACAAGTCAGGACTGCGTTTCCAAGCTCCGGGGCATTCTGGGCGAGCGGCGCATCGGCCATGCCGGTACGCTCGATCCGCTGGCTACGGGGCTTCTTGTTGTGCTCGTCGGCCGCGCCACGCGCGCGGCAGCGTTTGCCGAGGCGGAAACAAAGGAATATGTCGCGGCGTTCCGTCCCGGAGTTGTTACCGATACCCAGGATATTACAGGCAACCTTCTGCGCTCGTCGGCCGTCTTACCTGCGGAAGAGGATGTCCGCGCAGCACTCGGTCGCTTTACCGGCGAAATCGAGCAGATTCCGCCGATGTACAGCGCCATTAAGATCAACGGCCAGAAGCTCTACGACATCGCCCGCCGCGGCGGCGAGGTGGAGCGAGCGCCGAGGTGCATCACGATCCATTCCATCGACTATCTCGGGCAGGAGCGAGGCGATCATCTGCTCCGCATCCGCTGCTCGAAGGGCACCTACATCCGCACGCTCTGCCACGATCTCGGCGAGTATCTCGGCTGCGGCGGATGCATGGCGGCGCTGCGGCGCACGCGATCCGGGAGCTTTTCGGTGGAAAACGCGCGGCGCATCGGCGAGCTCACGCGCGCCGATCGCGACACGCTTCTCCCGGTAGACATGCTCTTTTCTTCTGCCGCGGCGCTGACGCTTACCGCCGCGCAGGAAAAGCGCTGCCGCTGCGGCAACCCGTTCCGGATGAACGCGCCGGACGGAGAGACGCGCTTTTATTCCGAAAACGGCGAATTTCTCGCCATCGGACGCGTCACGGACGGCGAGGCCGTCACGGTAAAAAGTTTTTTTGAGGTTTGATCATTCATGGCAGAGAGAAAATGCGTTCTGGCGCTCGGCTTTTTTGACGGCGTACACCGCGGCCACGCGGCACTTTTGAACCGCACAGTCGAGCGCGCCGAAGCGCTCGGCATCGATCCGGCGGTTATGACGTTCGACACGCACCCCGACACGCTCGTGCAGGGGACGCCCGTGCCGCTCATCAACAGTGCGCCCGACCGCGCGTATCTCATCCGGCGGCTGTTCGGCATCGACCGCGTGGAGTTTTTCCGCTTCACGGAGGAGACGATGCATATGCCGTGGGAGGAGTTTCTGCGCAGCATCCAGTCCGATCTCAACGTTGCAGGCTTCGTTGTGGGCTACGACTTCCGGTTCGGCTGGCGCGGCGAGGGCAACACGGAGCGCCTGCGCGATTACTGCGCGGCGAACGGTCTCACATGCGACGTAGTCGATAAAGTGGAACTCGACGGCATTACCGTCAGCTCCACCTACATCCGCTCGCTTCTGCGCGAGGGGGATATGCTCCGCGCCGAGTATTTCATGGGACATCCGCATTTCCTCTCGGACGTTGTCCGCCACGGTCACCGCCTTGGCCGCCATCTCGGCGCGCCGACGGTGAATATGCAGTTTGCGCCCGGCGTGCTCGTCCCGCCGCACGGCGTTTATGCCGCGCGCGCCATTCTCCCGGAGGGGGAGTTTGCCGCCGTCACGAACATCGGCGTCCGCCCCACTGTGAGCAGCGAGCCGGTCGTCACCGTGGAGAGCCATCTGCTCGGGTTTGACGGGAATCTCTACGGCCGCACGCTGGCGCTCGAGATTTTTGACTTTCTCCGTCCGGAGCGGCGCTTTGCCGATCTCGACGAGCTTGGCGCGCAGATCGCCCGCGACGGCGAGCGCGCCCGGCAGATTGTGGAGGCGCGCCGATGAACTTTGCCGATATCCGAAAGAAGCTTTCCGGGGCGCAGCGTCCCGCCAGCGCCGATCCCAGCCGCGCCTTCGGCTCGGAAGCCGAGATGATGGAGGCGCTCCGAAAGCAGGAATTTACTCCGCCGAAACCGCGTCACACGGCAGCGGAGGTCATGGGCAGCATCCGGCAGCGTCTCGCACGCCCTGCGGAAGAGCCGCAGAACCGCATTCCCCGCGACGATACCGCCGCGCGTACATACGCCCCCGAGGCCATGGCGCAGCCGGAATGGGAAAACCCGTTCACCGCGCCCGAGAAGCCGAAGAGACCGGCACGGGACGTGCCGGTATACGAAACGGTCGGCGGCGATATGCCGTTTGAGCGCCGCAGCGCGCCGGCGTATGTACCGCAGGGCTACGCGCCGCAGGGGTATGATCCCTACGGTGGCTACGCTGCGCCCTATCCCCCGACCGGGTACGCGCCTTATGCTCCTGCTGCGCCTTATCCGCCGCAGGGCTACGGCGCGAGTGCCTATCCGCAGCCGTACTATGATCCCTACGCCGCTCCGGCATATGACCCGCGCTATGCCGCGCCCTATCCTCAGAACGGATATTACGCCCCGCAGCCGCCCTGCCCGCCGCAGGGCTACGCCCCCGCGCCGGAAACGCCGTACCCCCCGCAGGCCGGGATGGCGTATGCCCCTCAGCCGGAGTATGCCGTGCCGGACGACGCTGCTTTCTACGGCGATACCGTCCCCGCCCCGGAGGGTTACCCCGCGCCGCCGTACACCGGCGCGCCGGCTAAGCCGAGGCGCAAGCCGCTGGAGGGCGCCGATCTCCGGTATCTTCTCTGGTCGGGTTCCATCGTCTCCGGCGTTGTGCTCACGCTCGTGGCGTTCGTTTATGCCTGTACGCTTTGAATACTGTGAAATGCGCCCTTTTAATAAGGGCGCATTTTTTCAGACTGTCAAAAAAGCCTCGCAGAGTTTGCGCCCGCAGGCGCAAATAGAGTATCAATCATTTTCTCCGGCGACATGCGCGTCGGAGAAAATACCGCTCGGCTCGCAAACGTGCGAGCGGAGCGAGTGCGCTGCGGCGAGCCGCAGCCTTTTCAAACGAGAGCCCAACGCAGTGGGTCTCGTTTGAGAGCGTGTCAAAAATACTTTTTTGACACGCTCAAATGCGCCCTTTTAATAAGGGCGCATTTCGCATATTTCAAACATTTTTGATTTCCCCGTTAATATTCGGCGAGAAAACCGTAGTATATGGGTGAAGGCGAAAGGAGGTGGCAGCCCATGACCGATGCGGAGATCATCCGCCTGTTTTTTGAGCGCTCGGAACAGGCGATCGAGGAGCTTGTCCAGGCGCACGGCAGCGCCGTGGCAAGGGTTGCCCGGAACATTCTCGGCAGCGAGCGGGACACGGAGGAATGCCTCAACGACACGTATCTCGCCGTCTGGAATGCCATCCCGCCGCAGAAGCCTGCGCCGCTGCGGACGTTCGTGTGCAGGATCGCGCGCAATCTTGCCACGACGAAATACCACGCCAACACCGCGAAAAAGCGAAACAGCTGCTACGACACAGCACTCGACGAGTTGGAGGAATGTCTCTCCGATGGCGGCAGCGTGGAGGAAGCCTACGACGCGAAGGAGCTCTCCGCGGCGATCAATGCCTTTCTCGCCGCGCTGAGCTACTCTGACCGGTTTCTCTTCGTGCGCCGGTACTGGTATTCCGATTCGGTGCAGAACATTGCCGCCTTAACCGGCTCCACCGCCAACAGCGTGGCCGTCCGCCTCTACCGTCTTAGAGAAAAACTTCGACATCACCTTATTAAGGAGGGATTGCTTGTATGAAACGGGAAACGATCTCCGCGGCGCTATGCGGTCTGGACGACCGGTTTATCAGCGAGGCCGCGGTCTATTCTCCCGGGAAAATGCAGGAAAGCCCGGAAAGGATCGCCCCCATGAAAAAGAAACGTCTTGTCAGTCTCGCGCTCGCCGCGGCGCTGATCCTCGCGCTGGGGATCACGACCTACGCAGCATGGAGCATCCACGCCGCCCGGCAGGAGGAGATCAAAGAAGACCTGAAAATCGAGGAAAACAACGTAGGCAGCTATACGGAATACTCCGTGCCGGAGATGACCGGCAGCGCGGTCTCCGACATCTCGGAAACAGAGGCGGTGGAATCCGAACTTGTACTGCTCTCCGCCGTAAACGCCGGAGATTTGCAGCGCGTCTATGTAAACATTTCCCCGGTGAGCGAAAAATACATTGCCGAATACCCCGGATATCCGGGAGCGCTGAACTTTTCCTGGAGCATCGACGGCACCGACCTCGGCGGCTTTGCCTCGCCGAGACTTCCGTCCGGCCTCGCGCTGCACGGGCAGGAGGCGATCCGCGACGCCGTTCTGCAATACGCCTATGACCGCGAAACACAGACGCTGACGCTCGAGTGCATGATCGAGAATATGTTCCTCGAAAAGGCCGCAGCAGCGCTCGGCACAGACAACTTCCCGCTTCTCGTGCATATGTCCGACAAGGACATGGATATGCAGACCTTCGGGCCGGTAACCTTTACCCCGACGGATGAACAGACGCGATATTTTGATTTCAACCATGCCGTCTACACCGACGCAGCGTCGGGCAAGTCGATCGAGATTTTCGGACTCGATCTGACGCCGTTCGGCGCGGTGTGGAAGGTGCGCTACGAGGGTGCCGAGGCATTCCACACACCCGGAGCCAGCCAGGGTGGGTACGAGCCCTACTCGCTGCTGGAGGACAAGGTGTGCACCGAGTCACAGTTTCTCTTCTCTGACGGCTCGTTCTTCTCCACCGGCGGCGCGCTGAGCGCTCCGTACATAAGCGGTGCGGTGGAACTCCATTGCGAATGGGGCAGCGCAATCAACATAGACGATATCCAGAAAATCGTTCTGGGTGATCTTGTCCTTTGGGAAAATAAGTAAAGCCCCATCCCGCATATTTAAGGCAGGATGCCGCCGGAGAGATGTCTCTCCGGCGGCGTTTTATTTCATCGCGAGCGCGAGCAGACGCGCTGCGGCGCTCTCCTCGGCGCGGCACTCCGCAGCAAACCGCCGCGCCGCTTCCGGCGCGAGCGGCAGAACGTTTTCTCCGGCGCTCTCGTAAAGCCGTTCCCGTGCGCGGGCAATAAGCACGATCCGTCGCAGCGCCGAGAGGACGCCTGGCGGCATGCCGGGACGAGACTGCGGCGCTCTCTCCCCCTCGCGGAGGAAAAATTCGGCGTGCAGCTTCTTTTTTCGTGCCTCGCAGCGGCGCAGCGGCTCGCCAAGCAGATTCCGGCACGCGCGGCTCGTGCGCACGAGATAACGCAGCAGCACGGCGGCCTCCGTCTCCCACCGGAGGCTTTCGCGCAGCGCGTCCGGCGCTTCTTTCTCCTTCGCCGGTGCGGCGGGCCCATATACGCGCTCCAACACGCGCTTCATGCGTTCGGTATCCATACGACCGCCTCCCCGATACAGTCTATTCCGCCGCGAGGCTTCGGTTCCCGTCTTGCAATATGCGGAAAACTATGCCATAATAGATAGGAAATTATCTGTGGGAGGATGCTGCTCATGCCGAGATTCTTTCTCTCCGGCGGAAGCTCGATCGCCGGAGGCACGGCGTTTATTCTGGGAGAGGACGCCGCGCACGCCAAGGTGCTGCGCCTTCGCGTCGGCGACACGATGATCGTGTGCGACGGCGGCAAGGATCACCATTGCACCGTTACGAAGATCACGCCCAACGAGGTCGAGGCCGAGATCTTCGAGGTTGTCCCCTGCCAGGGCGAGCCAAGCGTGCACACCATCATTCTCGCAGGGCTTCCCAAGGGCAGCGATAAGGCCGACTACATTCTCCAGAAATGCACCGAGGCGGGCGCATCGGAGATCTACTTCTTCGCTTCCAGCCGGTGCGTGGCGCGCATCCACGGCGACGCGGACAAAAAGGTTGCCCGCTGGCAGCGCATCGCCGAAGAGGCCGCCAAGCAGTCCGGCCGCGGTGTGATCCCCACCGTGGGGTTTCTGCCCGATCTTGCGGAGGCCTTCAACAAGGCAAACACCACCGCCCTGCCTCTTTTCATGTACGAAACCGGCGAGCGTGAAACGCTGCGCGATGCCGTGGAGAGTGCCAGGAATATTGCCTCCGCCGCCATTCTCACCGGCCCGGAGGGCGGCTTTGAGCCGTTTGAGGCGGAGCTCGCCCGCATTATGAAGCTGCACATCTGCTCGATGGGTCCGCGCATCTTCCGCTGCGAGACAGCGCCGGTCGCTGCGCTCTCCGCGCTCATGTACGCCACCGGCAATATGTAAAAAACTTCTTCCAATTTTCTGTATATTTCATCGAATCGCCCGCGAAAAAGCATTGCTTTTCCGCGGGCATTCTGTTACAATACTTTCTATCGAAAACATTTGTTGTTTTGTCAAGGACATTTAATCATTTAGAGAAAGAAGGTGAGCCGTGAAAGCCGCGGTTTTGGGATATGGTACGGTCGGCGCGGGCGTTTACCAGATGCTGCTTAATGCCCCCGGTATGGAAGCGGGGCCGGTGCTCGTGCGCCCCGGAAGGGCGGTCGAGCCCTTTCAGGTGGACGACGCCACGCTCATTTTCGGCGATCCGACGGTGGACGCCGTGGTGGAAACGCTCGGCGGGCTGGATCCGGCGTATTCCTACGGCATGCGCGCGCTCGAAGCCGGGAAGCACTTCATCACCGCGAACAAGGCGATGGTCGCAGCGCACGGGCTGGAGCTCGCGGCGCTCGCGCGCGAAAAGGGCGCGGCGTTTCTTTTCAGCGCAGCGTGCGGCGGCGGCGTGCCGTTTCTCCACAATCTCGCGCTCTCGGCGGAGACCGACCGCATCGAGGCCGTTTCCGGTATTTTAAACGGCACAACAAACTACATGCTCGACGCCATGCAGCGCCGCGGCCTTTCCTATGCCGACGCGCTGCGCGAGGCGCAGTCTCTCGGCTATGCCGAGGCCGACCCGACAGCGGATGTATCCGGGCTGGATGCGCTGCGGAAAATGCAGCTCGCGTGTGCAGTCGCCTTCGGCGTGTTGCCGCAAAGCGGCATGCTCTGCGAGGGCATGGAGCACTTCACCGCCACGGACGTGGAGGATATTCAAATCCGCGGTCTTGTCTGCCGTCTTATCGTGCGCGGTGCCCGCGCCGGGGACAGCGTTTCGGCGTATGTGGAACCGGTGCTCTTTCCCCGCGCCGCGCCTGAGAGCTCCGTTTTTGCAAACAACAACATGGCGCGCTATGTGGGCACGCGCTGCGGCTCCATCGTGCTGATGGGGCAGGGCGCGGGTCGCTTCCCCACGGCGTCAGCGGTGCTGCGCGATCTCGCTGCGGCGCAGCAGGGCGCGCGCTCCATGTTCCCGGAGAACTGCCGCGCCGCAGAGGCGGACAACCGTGCCGCGGTACACACCTACTATATCCGTACCGGCGGCTTTGCCGCCGTTCGGCTGCCGCTCCGGTCGGTGCTCACACAGGGCGACGTTGTCCGCGCCGTGACCGAACCGATGAGCGCCGAGAAAATGCACGCGCTCGCGCAGAACATCCGCAAGGACGGAAACGATCTGTTCTTCGCAGCGCTGGAGGAAGAACTATGCTGAAAGTATGTAAATTCGGCGGCTCGTCCGTCGCAGGGGCGGAACAGTTCCGCAAGGTGCGCGATATTGTCCTCTCCGATCCATCGCGCCGCGTTGTCGTCATCTCTGCCGCCGGAAAGCGCACAAGCGACGACCACAAGCTCACCGACCTTCTCTATCTCTGCCACGCGCATTTGACCTATGGCGTCTCCTGCGCCGACATTCTCGCCGCGATCCGCTCCCGGTTTATCTCCATCCGCGACGAGCTCGGTCTTTCCTATCGCGTGGAGGAGGAATTTGACGCCTACGCCGCGACGCTCTCGCGCGACACGAGTGTGGACGAGCTCGTCTCCCGCGGCGAATACTTCACCGCACGGCTCATGGCCGAAACGCTTGGCTACGCCTTTGTGGACGCCGCCGACTGCGTGTTCTTTGGGTTTGACGGTCAGTTTGACCGCGCCCGTACCGATGCCGCCATCGCCGCGGCGCTTGAGAAAAATGCCCGGATCGTTCTCCCCGGCTTTTATGGCCGCGTGCCGACCGGAAAGATCAAGGTCATGACGCGCGGCGGCAGCGACATTACCGGCGCGCTCGCCGCCGCAGCGGTGAACGCGGACGTATACGAAAACTGGACGGACGTTTCCGGCATCTTGATGGCCGATCCGCGCATTGTGGAAAACCCCCGCCCGATCCCCCGCATCACGTATGCGGAGCTGCGCGAAATGGCGTTTATGGGCGCTTCGGTGCTGCATGAGGAGTCCATTCTCCCGGTCAAGGAGAAGGGCATTGCCCTGAACATCCGCAACACGAACCGCCCGGACGACCCCGGTACGTTCATCGTAGAGCACATCGAAAGCGAAAGCGAGCTCGAACGCCCGATCACCGGCATTGCCGGGCGGCGCAACTTCACGATTCTCACGGTGCTCAAGCGCAACATGAACGCCTCCTCAACGCTCTGCAACGCGCTGGAAATTCTTGGCCGCTACCACGCCGCCGTGGAGCACATCACGCTGGGGCTGGATAGCTTCGCGCTCGTCGTCTCGTCCGCAGCGCTCGAAAATACGCTCTACGACGTGATCGCCGATATCCAGAAAACCTGCCGCCCGGACGACGTGCGCGTGCAGGACGGCATCGCGCTCGTCGCCGCCGTGGGACGCAAAATGCCCGCCCGCCCCGGCACGTCCGGCAAGCTTTTCCAGGCGCTCGGCGAGCACGGGCTGAACATCCGCACCATCGCCCAGGGCGCGGACGAGCTTTCGATCATTGTGGGCGTGGAAAACTGTGATTTTGAAAAGGCGATCCGCGTATTGTATGACGGGTTCACCGGCTGACGGAAAGGAGTTTCTCATTTATGAAAAAATGCAGCATCGCCATTCTCGGCGCGACCGGCGCGGTCGGCCGTGAAATGCTCAACGTACTGGAAGAATATGATATCCCTGTTTCCTCTCTCCGGCTCCTATCGAGCGCGCGCAGCGCAGGGAGCAAGATTCTCTTCCGCGGAGAAGAGCTCATTGTAGAAGAGGCGACGGACGCCTCGTTCGAGGGCATGGATTTTGTTCTCGGCGCGGTGAAGAGCGGCATGTCCCGCGCGTTTGCTCCGGCCATCGTGAAGAGCGGCGCGGTGTACATCGACAACAGCTCCGCCTTCCGCATGGATCCGGCCATCCCGCTTGTTGTGCCGGAGATTAACGGCGAGGACGCAAAAAAGAATTCCGGCATCATCGCCAACCCCAACTGCTCCACGATCATCACCGCGATGGCCGTCGGCGCGCTCAACCGTCTCTCGCCGATCGAGAGTATGGTCGCATGCACGTATCAGGCCGTGTCCGGCGCCGGACAGGGCGGACTGGAGGAGCTCGAGCACCAGATGGACGCGCTCGCCCGCGGCGAAAAGTGCGAGGCAAAGGTATTCCCCACGCAGATCGCGCTCAACGTCATCCCGTTCATCGGCAGCATGCTCGATAATCTCTACACCGACGAGGAAATGAAAATGCAGAACGAGGGGCGCAAGATTCTGCACCTCCCCGAGCTGCGCGTTACCTGCACCTGCGTGCGCGTGCCGGTCATGCGCTCGCACTCCATCGCCGTCACGGTGCGGACGAAGGAGAAGATCACCGTTGCCGAGGCAAACGAGACCATCCGCGCCTTCCCCGGCTGCCGTCTGATTGAAGACTATGAGGGCCGCTGCTACCCCACCCCGCTCGACACAAGCGGACAGGATCTTGTCTGGGTCGGCCGTGTGCGCGAAGATCTCACGCAGGAAAACGCTCTCACGCTCTGGTGCTGCGGCGACCAGATCCGCAAGGGTGCGGCGAGCAACGCCGTGCAGATTTTGAAATATCTCCTGTAAAGCTTTCCTTTATATGCAAATATCCGGCAGACTTTCCGCGGAAAGCCTGCCGGATATTTTTTCATTCATCGCATACAAATATGCGCAAAACGTTTGGATAATATTCTTACATTGGTGGTTATTATTCATAATATTGAAAATTCTATGAATTTTTTTCATTTTTGTACTGACTCGTGTGAATGAATATGCTAATATTCGCACCATCCTAAATAAAAAATTCATTTATTAACGGAGCTAAACAAAATGAAAAAGCATTCAAAGATTGTTTCCCTTGCGCTGGCCGCCGTCCCGCTTTTCGCGCTCTGCGCCTGCGGCGCCGGCACGCCAGCGTCATCTCCCTCCGTGCCGGTAAAGGAGGATGAGCCGTGCAGACCGGTGAAACGCTCATCGAGGTCAAAAGCCTCTGCAAACACTTCCGCGACGGTACGGTCAAGGCGCTCGATGGCGTGAGTCTCACGATCTGTAAGGGCGACGTGATCGTCATCATCGGCCCCTCCGGCAGCGGCAAGTCCACATTCCTGCGCTCGCTCAACCTACTCGAAATGCCGACCTCCGGCAGCGTTATCGTGGAGGGGACGGACATCACGAAGAAGAAAAACGCGCAGGGAAAGAAGATCGATCTCGATCTTCACCGCCGGAAAATGGGCATGGTGTTTCAGCATTTCAATCTTTTCCCGCACAAAACGGTGCTCGAAAATCTGACCATCTCCCCCATCCTCGTAAAGAAAGCGGATAAGGCCGCGGCAAAGGCCAAGGCCATGGAGCTTTTGGAGCGCGTCGGGCTCGCCGACCGTGCCGACGCCTACCCCTCGCAGCTCTCCGGCGGGCAGAAGCAGCGCGTCGCCATCGTGCGCGCGCTCGCCATGGAGCCGGATGTAATGCTCTTTGACGAGCCGACAAGCGCGCTTGACCCCGAGATGGTCGGCGAGGTACTGGACGTTATGAAGCAGTTCGCCCGCGACGGCATGACGATGGTGGTCGTAACACACGAAATGGGTTTTGCCCGCGAGGTGGGCAACCGCGTTGTATTCATGGACGAGGGGCGCATCGTGGAGCAGGGTACGCCGGAGGACATCTTCCAGCACCCGCAAAGCACCCGTTTACAGGATTTCCTCTCCAAGGTGTTGTGATATGAACGAAATCAAAAAAGCCGCGCTGCATACGGTGGAGGAAAACGCCTCCATTTTCACCGTGATCTCCGACGCCATTTGGGACGAGCCGGAGCTCTCGCTCAAGGAATTCAAAGCCGCAGCGCTTTATACGGACGCGCTGGAAAAGCTGGGCTTCACAGTGCAGAAAAACCTCTGCGGCATCGAAACGGCGTTTTCGGGCTCTTACGGCTCCGGCCATCCGGTAATCGGTATTCTCGGCGAGTTTGACGCGCTCTCCGGCCTTTCGCAGCAAAGCGGCGTCGCCGTGCCGCAGAGCATCACCCCCGGCGGGAACGGTCACGGCTGCGGGCACAATATGTTCGGCGTCGGTTCGCTCGCCGCCGCAGCGGCGGTGAAGGAATATCTCGTCGCGAGCGGGAAGCCCGGCACCGTCATCTTCTTCGGCTGCCCCGGCGAGGAAGGCGGCGCCGCCAAGGCGTATATGGCGCGCGAAGGGCTCTGGTACGGGCTCGACGCCGTGCTCATCTGGCACCCGTCCGACACGAACGAGGTATCCACCGGTACGAACAATTCGTGCATTCAGGTGCTCTATAAGTTCAAGGGCGTCGCCGCGCACGCCGCCGGAGATCCGCACAACGGGCGCAGCGCGCTCGACGCCGTGGAGCTCATGAACATCGGCGTGCAGTTCCTGCGCGAGCACATGACCGACGACTGCCGCATCCACTATGCCATTACAGACTCCGGCGGCGTATCGCCGAACGTTGTGCAGGCAAACGCCTCCGTGCTCTACATGGTTCGCGCCAACAAGGTTGCCGATTCCATAAAGCTCCAGAAACGCGTGGACGCCATTGCCGAGGGCGCGGCGCTCATGACCGGCACAACGTATGACCGCGTGTTCATCGACGGCACGGCAGAGACGCTGCCGAACTTCACGCTCGAAGCGCTGCTGCATGCCTCTCTTGCCGAGACCGGCGTGCCGCAGTATACCGAAGAGGAGCTTGCTTTCGCCGCATCGCTTTGCCAGACATTTCCGCCGCAGACGCGCGCGCCCGGCATCGGCGCGAAATTTGACAGCACTATCGCCAAAGAATCCCGCACGCTTTCGGAGAATATGACGAAGCCCATGAACGACTTCCTCCTCCCGCTCTACTCCGGCGAGGGCTTTCTCCCCGGCAGCACGGATGTTGGCGACGTGAGTTGGCAGACGCCGACGGCGCAGGCGCTCATCGCCGCATGGCCGGCGGGCGTGCCGGGACATTCGTGGCAGGCCGTTGCCTGTGGGAAAACCTCCCTTGCGCACAAGGCGGTCCTCTGCGCCGGGAAAACGCTCGCAAGCGCCGCCATTGCGCTTATCGACGATCCCGCGGCGCTGCAAAAGGCGCAGACGGAATATGCCGCCCGCTCCGAAGCCGGTTACGTCTGCCCCATCGAGCCGGACGCCGTGCCGGTTGCGATCTGACCACAGTGAAACGTTTTCAAACAAATGTCCGCGGGTTCTCTGCCCGCCGGACATTTGTTTTTTATTCATTGTCACAATCCACAGTATATTCATTTTTATTCCTCCGTTCCCGTTCATCATTCATAAATTTCATATATTAGTGAATTTTATTCGCAAACAAGCTTGACTTTATGAATGACAAGTGCTAATATCCAGCCATACTAAATAATAATTCATTCGGAGGAAGAAACAATGAATACCGTTCCCAAGTACATGTCCAACGCCATCATCGCCATCCAGTGCGCAACAGTCGTTGCCCTGATCGCGCTGTTTGCCCCGCTCTTCATGTAAAAAAGCAAAACTCCCGGTTCTTCCGGTGAGAGACGAAAACCCCGGCGCAGCAAATGCGCCGGGGTTTTCGCGTCTGTATATTCAAACGAGCGGTGTGTTTTGCAGCAGCTTTGTTGCGAGCCGCGCCTGCTGCAAGCAGATGTCCCGGTTCTCCGCGTCAGAGGCGTAATACTGCCCGTAGTAATCGCAGACGGCGATCTGGTAAAGATACAGCCGCTGCATATTTTCGCGGTCATATTCATTCAGCGTTCCATAGCGGCAGTAAGCGTCAATATAGCGCGAAAAGAGCGCTTCATCGATCTTCCCTTCTGCACAGCACAGCGCGTCGTAAACAAACGATCGCGTGATCTCCCATATCGCGGGATGCACGCAGGCCGTCGTCCAGTCGATCACAGCGGTCATATGGCCGTCCTCGCAGAGGAACTGGCTGATAAAATAATCGCCGTGGGTGCTGCAGTGCGTCAGCCGGTTTAGGTCGAACTTCCATGCCGGGAATCGCCCCATGAGACCGATGCGCCATTCGAGCTCCGCGGCGTTCCCGCCGTCGCCAAGGCGGTTTGCGATCTCCCGCGAGCGCCGGTAAGACGCCATCGCCCGCTGCGGCGTTATGTTGGCGAAAAAAGCCGCCCCGATGCTCTCCGGGAGTTGGGGGTACGCGCGCAGAACGCCATGGACTTTCCCCAGCAGCTCCGCCGATTCCAGCAGCAGCGCTTCCGAGGCGCTGTTCCACTCCGGCGTTTTTCCCGGAAGGCGGCGCTGCACGGTGAACATACGCCCGGCGTCATCCCGCGAAATATACTCCCCCGCGCTGTTTTTTAAGAACTCACAGGCTGGAATGCCGTTTTTCCGCAGAAACGCACACAGTTCCGGCTCGGCCTCCGGGTGGTTGATCGCGCTGCGCGCCGGGAACTTCAGAACATAGTCCCCTTCTTCGCAGCGCAAAAACCACGTGTCTGAGCCCGCGCCCGTGGAAGAGCGCTGCGCGAAACGCAGATGCAGCCCGTATTCGTTTTGCAGCAGCGATTCAAACATGGCTTTCCACAAATTCCCGGAGCGGCGGGACGGTCTCCGCTTTCCAATAGCAGCCGCCGTCCGGCGTCCGGTTCAGAAGACGTTTGTTGAAAAGCTCCCGCCGGAGCGTTGCGCTGTCGTGAAAAAGCGTCCACGCATCCAGCAAGCCATTGATCTCCGATTCCGTATACTGCCGCCCGGCTTCCACCTTTTCCACCAGATACCAGAGCGCTTCGAGCTTCTTTTTGTGCTTGGCCGGGAGGGCGGTCAGCCGTCCGTCCGCGTCGAGAAACGGCCTCAGGCCGGAAAGCTCCTCTTCCATCCTGTGTATTTCTCCTTAAATCCATCGTTTTCTTATATTATAGCTGTCTTTCTCGAAATTGCAATATTGCCCTCCTTTGCCCGGAGAGAGAAAAACGCTGTGCGAAGCATTCTTCGCGCAGCGTTTTCTTATTTTTACCGGCAGACAAGCTCGTCGTTTTCGACGTCCACCATGAGCGTGCTGCCCGCGGCGATATCGCCGGAGAGGATGGCTCTCGCCAGCAGCGTTTCCACGCTGCTCTGGAGATACCGGCGCAGCGGACGCGCGCCGTAGAGCGGGTCGTAGCCGCGCTCGATGATGAGCTCCTTCGCCTTGTCGGTGATGCAGAGCTTGAGCGAGCGGTCGGCCAGGCGCTTTTTGAGCCCTTCGACCATGATGTCGATGATGCCGGTGAGGTTGTCCTTCGTGAGCGGCTTGAAGAGGATCGTCTCGTCGAGACGGTTCAGGAATTCCGGCCGGAACGCGCGGTGCAGCTCACCCATGACGGCCTCCTTCGCGGAATCCGTTATGTTGCCGTTCATGTCGATGCCTTCAAGCAGATACTGGCTGCCGAGGTTCGAGGTGAGGATGATGATCGTGTTCTTGAAGTCTACGGTGCGGCCCTGCGAATCGGTGAT
>CAKSWA010000023.1 GCA_934511165.1 uncultured Oscillospiraceae bacterium
CGGCCCCTTCAAACGAGAGCCCAACGCAGTGGGTCTCGTTTGAGAGCGTGTCAAAAACACTTTTTTGACACGCTCAAATGGCTCCCTCGTCCGAGGGAGCCATTTTTTACGGATTCACAAAAAGGTGCTTGCGGTTGTTGAAATATCGGATATTGATGAAGAGCAGGATGACCGAAGGAGCCAGCTCCGCCGCAATATCGGCGTTGAACAGCGAGTAGCCGACGATGAGGCTTGCAGCTATCACATTGAGAAGCGCTAACGCAATGCTGGCAGCACAGAAAGAATAGTACATCACCGGGCCTTTGGCGCGGAGCTTCGCAAGCGAGCGCTGGACAAATACCGCATACACGCCGAGGGCAATATATAGAATGCCCATACAGATATCCAATTCGCGTAACCCGCAATAAAAGGAGTAAGCCCAATCGGCGTATCCTTCGTAATATGCGCCGGTGAAGTATTTTTCTGCCGCGATGAGAGCGGAGAGTAGGCTCGCCCATAGCTGAAAATAGATGATGAACTTGAACCACTTCATGCCGCGCTGGGGCGTTGCGATGACGCCGATCGCGGCGGCGGGATCGGGCGTGCCCTGCGGCGGCATGGCCAGCGCAGTCGGAACATCCGACGCCATGGGGACGGCCGGTGCGCTCTCTTCCGGCGCCGTGGAGGGAGCAGGAGCGAGATTTGCGCCGCACTCGGAGCAATACTTTGCGTTGTCGGGGATCTGTTTTCCGCAGAATCGGCAATACATGGGGACTCCTCCTTTTATTTATCTATGGGTTAATTCCATGTTCCTTCGTTGGCGGTGAACAGCTCGGCGATACGGGCGCGCAGCGGCGCAAGCTCCTCGCCCGCAAGATCGGGGTTTTCCTTATAAAGCTCCTCCGCAGCGGCCTGCGTTGTCTGGAACATTTCCAGCGTTGCCAGATCAAACAGCCTGCCGTGCTGCGCTTCGCCCAGAATGTCACCCGCGCCGCGAAGATCAAAGTCCGCGCGCGCAATTTCAAAGCCGTCGTTGGTTTTCGTCAGCACACGCAGCCGGTTTTTTGTTTCTTCGGACGTTGTATCCGAAACGAGAATGCAGTAGCTTTTCGCCTTGCCGCGCCCGACGCGCCCGCGCAGCTGGTGAAGCTGCGAGAGCCCGAACCGCTCGGCGTTTTCCACAACCATGAGCGTTGCATTCGGCACGTCCACGCCGACCTCCACGACTGTGGTCGAGACGAGAATATCTGTCTCCCCGGCGGCGAAGGCGGCCATGACGGCCTCCTTTTCCTTCGGCTTCATCCGCCCGTGGACGCACGAAACTTTTAGATCCGGGAAGAGCTTTTGCAGTTCCTCCGCGTGCTCGGAAGCGGATTTGAGCTTGCTCTCGCCCTCTTCGCCGTCCTCGACCTTCGGACAGACGACGAACACCTGATGCTCCTCTTTGACCTGCTTTCGGATAAAGGCGTTCAGCCGGTCGCGGTAGCTTTCCGTTACGGCAAAGGTATCCACCTTTTCCCGCCCCGGCGGCAGTTCGTCGAGCACCGACACGGCAAGGTCGTGGAAAATCACCAGCGCAAGCGTGCGCGGGATCGGGGTTGCCGACATGACAAGAATATGCGGGTGCGAGCCCTTGCCATTCAAAGCGCCTCGCTGCGCAACGCCGAAGCGATGCTGTTCGTCCGTAACCGTCAGCGCGAGATGATAAAATTCAACATCTTCTGTGAGCAGCGCGTGCGTACCGACGACGACGTGACAGCTTCCCCCGGCAAGCGCGGCCTTTACCGCGCTTTTTTCTTTTGCCTTCATTGAACCAGTTAGCAGAAGCACATTTATGCCGAACGGCGCGAGAAGCGCCTGCAAGGTTTTTGCGTGCTGCTGCGCCAGAATTTCCGTCGGCGCCATGAAAGCGCTCTGGTATCCGGCCTTCCATACCGCCCACAAAAGCGCCGCAGCCACAAGCGTTTTGCCGCTGCCGACATCGCCCTGCAAAATGCGGGACATCCGCTTGCCGGACGCCATATCATGCAGCATCTCATCGATCGCGCGCCGCTGCGCGCCGGTGGGGGAAAAGGGGAGGGAAGAAAAAAACTCCTCCATGGAGGGCGTGGGAATGTATTGCCCTTTGACCTGCTGCTGCGTTTCCCGCATTTTCTGCACGGCGCAGGCGCGGACAAACAGATGTTCAAAAGCGATGCGCCGCTTTGCAAGCGCCAGAGCTTCCTGGTCGGCAGGAAAATGGATGTTCCGGTACGTAAAACCGACTTTCGCGAGCTCATACCGCTCGGTGATCGCTGCGGGCAGCAGCTCCGGCAGCATATCGCCGCAGGCATCGAGCGCGCTCTCCACGGCGCTCACGACGAGCTTATTGGATATGCCGCGCGTCAGATGGTAGAGCGGCAGTATCCGCCCCGTGACGGCGCCCGCACGATCCTCCCGCTCAAAAACGGGGTTCGTGAACGTTTTACGCAGCAGATTTCCGCCCGCCTTGCCGTAAAAGACATAGCTCTCGCCCAAAACAAGCTGGTCGCGGACATAGCTCTGGTTGAAAAACGTCACGTCTGCGCTGCCGCTCTCGTCTACGATGCGGAATTTTACAAGATCGAGTCCGCGCCGGACGCGCGTGAGGCGCGGCTCCGTCGCGACCATGGCGCGCACGCACGCCGTCTCGTCGATCGTGAGCTCGGCGATAGGCCGCACAACGGTGCGGTCTTCATACGCACGCGGGAAATTGTTGAGAAGATCGCCGAGCGTGCGCACGCCGAGACGCTCAAGCGCCTTGGCTCGCTGCTCGCCGACGCCTTTTATGTAGCGGACATCCGTGGAAAGCTCCGGCATGATCTTCTCTCCTTTCGAAAGTTCTTTATTCCGCGAGCGTTTCCCACTCGGCGTAAAGCGCTTCAAGCGTCTCTTCGGCAGCATCCTTCTGCGCGCCGAGCTCAAGCAGCTTCTGGTAATCGGAGGCGTTTTTCTCCATTTCGGCTTCGATATCGCGCAGCGACGCCTCGGCGCGCTCGATGTCGCGCTCGATCTTCTGGCGGCGGCGGTCGCGGTTCGGCTCGGTCTTTTTCTTCGGCTTTTCCTCGCGCGCCGCGGGCTTGGCCGCTTTGGCTGATGCCTGAAGCGCCTCCTGCCGCGCCTTATACTCCCGCCACTCGGCAAAGCCGCCGCGGTAGTCTTCGATCTGCCCATCGTGCAGACACCAGATGCGCGTAGCGAATTTTTCAATGAACCAGCGGTCGTGGCTCACGAAGAGCAGCGCCTCGCTGTAGTCCATGAGCGCATCCTCCATCCACTCGCGCGAGAGGAGATCGAGATGGTTCGTCGGCTCGTCGAGCATGAGGAAGTTTATGTCGTCCCGCATGAGGATGCAAAGCCGCAGGCGGCTCTGCTCGCCGCCGGAGAGCACCGATACGGTTTTGAACACGTCCTCGCCCCGGAAGCCGAACGCCGCGAGACGGTTTCGCGCCGTCTGCGGATCGCACTTCGCCTCCCAGAGCATCGTGTCCACCATGTTGCGCGAGGGATCGTCAAACCGCACGAGCTGCGGCAAATACGCGCTCTTTACCGCGGGACCCTGATGGATCCAGCCGCGGTCGGGCGTTTCCTCGCCGGTAATGCACCGGAGCAGCGTGGATTTGCCGGTGCCGTTGTCGCCGATGAGTGCGATGCGCTCACCGGGTTCGATGAGCTCGTCGATCCCGGAGAAGAGCTTCTTCTCGCCGTAGGCTTTTGCCACATCCTCCAGCACGAGTACCTCGTCGCCGAAAAACTCCTTCTGCCGGAAGCGGACGGAGAGCTTTTTGTCCTCCTTCGGCTTTTCGGCGGTCTGGAGGCGCGCGATGCGCTTTTCCATGGAGAACGCGCGCTTGTGCAGCTTGTCCGCGCCCATGAACGCCCACAAATGCAGATCGTCCGCCGCCTTTTGCAGATGGGCGATCTCTTTTTGATTCTTTTCATACTGCTTTCGCAGCTCTTCATACCGGCGCTGCTTTTCCTCGGCATAGAACGTATAGTTGCCGTTATAAAACTCCGCCTTGCCGTTGACGATCTCAATGATGCGCTGCGCGATCTTATCGAGAAACCAGCGGTCGTGCGATATGGCGAGGACTGTGCCCTTGAAGTGCAGCAGATAGTCCTCCAGCCATTCGGTGGCGTGCATGTCGAGATGGTTCGTCGGCTCGTCGAGCAGAAGAATGTCCGTATCCTCCAAAATGAGCCGCGCTAAGTTGACGCGCGTTTTCTCCCCGCCGGAGAGCGAGTCGAAAAGCTGCTCGCGCATGGCGGGAGGAATGTCGAGCCCGTTGGCTACCTTGCTGCGGCGCACCTCGGCGTCGTACCCGCCGAGTGTTTCAAAGCGCGAGAGAAGCTCGTCGTATTCGGAGAGGAGCGCGCGGTCGCTCGATACCGCCATAAGCTCTTCGAGCTTGCGCATCCGTGCCTGCATCGCGTTGAGCCGCTCCTCGGCCGTGGCGAGCACGTCCTCCACGGTGTACCCCGCGGGATAATGCGGGATCTGGGATACGAGCCCCAGCCGCTTGCCGCGGGCGATGTCGATCTCGCCCTTGTCCTCGGTGAGCTCGCCGACCATCAAGCGGAAAAGCGTCGTTTTCCCCGTGCCGTTGCGGCCGAGAATACCGATGCGCTCGCCGTGCTGCACCTGAAACGTCAGCCCGTCGAGAATGTTGTTGTTGACCTCAAACGCTTTTGTGAGATCACGAACGGAAATGTCAATCATTGGAATAATACTCCATTACGGTTTGTAATACGGAATTGGCAATGCCGCCGGCCTGCAAAAGCCCGCCGCCGCCGTGTTCGAGCATCACCGCGAACGCTACCGGCGTGCCGGAACGCAGATACCCGACGAACCAGGCGTGCGTTGTGCCGTCGCCTACCTCAGCCGTGCCGCTCTTGGCGCAGAGATCGAGCCCCGGAAACCGGTCGCGCCCGTAGCCGTAGGCCACATCGTAGCTCATGCACTCGCCGGTGTACTCTGCCGTTTCGGCATCCATGAGCACCGCGCCGCCGCCTGCGCCGCCATAGGCGAGCGTCGGCGTAACGGCGGTGCCGCCGTTTGCGATCGCGGCGCACAGCCGCAGCATCGAATACGGCGTCACAAGATCGGTATACTGCCCGATGCCGAGCCATGCTTCGTCGCCGCTGCCCGCCTCGGCGGTCTCAACCTTGCCGGAGGCCGTGGCTGCGCCGTCGAGCGTGAGAGACCCGGCCACGCCGAGCCGCTGCGCCGTCTTCACAATCGTTTCGCTGCCAAGCTCCAGCGAAAGCTCTCCGAAGGCGCAGTTGCAGGAGTTCGCAAGCGCCTGTTCAATGGTCTGCGGGCCGTGCCAGCCCGTGCATACGACCGTCCCGCCGGGGATATCAAGGTATTGGTTGCAGGTGAACGTCCGCTCCGTGAGATCGGGGAGGTTTTCCTCCGCCGCGATGAGCGTCACAAGCTTGAAAACGGAGCCGGGCGTGAAGGTGCCAAGTGTGCAGCGGTTGATGAAAAGCCCGTCGATGCTCGTGTCGGCCTCGCCGTTCGGGTCGTAGGACGGGGAGGAGACCATCGTTAAAATCTCGCCGGTCTCGTAGTTCATCACGAGCACTGCGCCGCGCCGCCCTGCTAGGGCGTTCCATGCGGCGGTCTGCAGCCGCGCATCCAGCGAGAGCGCGACGGTCGCGCCGCCGTCGGGCGTGCCGTTAACGAAGGAATAGCCCGCGAGCTCATCGGCAAAGGAGGAGATCGCGCCGCTGATGTATCCGCGAAAATCGCCGACGGCGTGCACCGACGAGAGCCGCACGGTGAGATCGTCCGCGTAGCGCCACGTGCCGTTTTCCGTCTGTGCGAGAATGACGCCGTTGCGGTCGGTCAATGTGCTGCTTTTGAGCACTCCGTTTTGGTAAATGTGCTGATTGGCGCTGTAGGAAGCCCAGTCGCCGCCGTAAAGTGCGAGCCGGACGACGAAAAATCCCATGCCGAGCAGCAGCGCCGCGGCAAGCAGCAGCGCGATGGCGGAGCGGTGTTCAATGCGTTTCATTTCACCGCCTCCTTTTTGCCTCGACGTACGTTTTCAAAGGTCGTCCGCAGCGCAAAGCTGCCGCCGGAGCGCGTGTCTCCGGCCTTGATATATGCGAGCATACCCCAGCAGGAGATGAGGCTTGACCCACCCTTGGATACAAACGGGAACGTCACGCCCGTAAACGGCAGCAGATCGAGCGAGCCGAACACATTGAGCGCGAGCTGCGCCATGAAGATCGTGACCGTGGCGCACGAGGCGATGACGTAATAGGAAGAGCGCCCCGCCGCCGCGCTGCGCACGGAGAACACCGCGAGCAGCAGCAGCGAAAGCACGCAGCATAGCCCTACAATGAGCCCCAGCTCCTCGCACACGACGCCGAATACCATGTCGGTGTTCGCGGCGAACACGTTTTTGAGCCAGCCTGCCCCCGCGCCGCGGCCAAAAAGACCGCCCGCGGCGGTTGCGGACATGGTGCGCACCTGCTGGAAGCCGGTGTTCAGAGGATCTTCCCACGCATGCCCCCAGGTGGCAAACCGCTGCGCCACATAGGGCTTCACGGTCAGAACAAGCATCACCGCAAGCGCCGCGCTGCCGATGGCGAGAAAGAGCGTGGCAAAGCTCCCCGAACGCATGAACGAAATGACGAGAAAGCACACGAAGAATACAAGCGCCGTGCCGAAATCGCCCATGAGCGCAAGCGCGCCCACGCACACGGCGGAAAAGGCGATGAACAGGATAAGGTTGCGCCGCCGGAACAGGCGGTCGAGCGTCGCCGCGCCCGCGTAGACGTAGGCGATCTTTACAAATTCCGAGGGCTGGAGCGTCTGCCCGGCAACGCTCAGCCAGTTTTTGGCGCCCCAGATCGTCTCGCTCAGCAGCAGATTGAGCGCAAGAAAGCCGAGCGCGGCAAACGCCATCGGCCAGCGCATCGCGCGCACCCGGCGCAGATCCCGCAGCCACACGCCGAGCGCAAAGAAAAGCGCGAGCGCGGCGAGAAACAAAAGGCACTGCCGTCCCATGCTCTCCGGCGCGGAGGAGCCAACGACGGAAAAGCCGATGCTTGTGAGGAAAAACGCAATCGTCTCCGGCTCAAACCCGCGCACGGATATGCTCCGCATCACAAAATAGCAGAACCATTCCATGGCAAAGAGCAGCCCGAACGAGAGCACAACGTAAGCGAGCGCCGTGCCGTGCGTTGTGAAGAAAAACTGGAAGAGCAGCACGAGCTGGAAGCATACGAGCAGAAGAAGCGTCACCGCCGGCTGCACCTTGTGCCCGGTCACGGGGCGCTTGCGCTGCAACGTGGCGCGCTGCGCGTCGTCCAGCGCGAGAAAGTGCAGCTCCATTTCGCCGAGCTTGATCGTATCGCCGCTGTGGAGCGGCGCGTCGCCGGTGACGGCTTCGCCGTTCACCCAGACGCCCTTGCCGCTGTCGAGCGCGGAGAGCGTCCACTCGCCCGCGCCGGAGCGCTGAATGGCGGCATGGCTGCGCTCAATCCCCTCGCCGGTGAGCACAATGTCCGAGACCTTCGCCCGGCCGAGAATGCACTCCCAATGCTCGATGGCGCGCGATGTGCCGTCTGGCAGTTCCAGATAGCCCCAGACCTCCGGCACGTATTTCTCGCTCAGCATTGAGCGTGCGCAGCGCACCACGATCCACACGGCGAAAAACGCGAGCACATACCCGGTATATTGTAAAAAAGCGGTTTCTGTCATGCATTCGCTCCATAAAGATAATAATACACAATATATTATATCATTTTTCTTGCCGCGAGAAAAGAGTTTTGCTATAATATCTGCGAACAAATCGTGCCTCGCGGCGGGAGGAACTGCCATGAACGGAAAATTCATCGTCATTGAAGGGCTGGACGGCTCGGGAAAGACCACGCAGCTGCTGGCTCTTGCCAGGAATCTGCGCGCTCTCGGCTATGCCGTGGCGGAAACTGCAGAGCCGACGGCGAGCACGACCGGCGGTTTGGCGCGCGACGCCCTCTCCGGCTTCACGCCGCGCACCGGCGCGGAGATCGCAGCGCTCTTTATGGCCGACCGCGTGGCGCATAACGTAAACCCCATCAACGGCATTGGAAAGCTTCTCTCCGAGGGGCGAATCGTTCTCTGCGACCGGTATTACTATTCCTCGCTCGCCTACCAGGGCACTGTGACCGACCCGGAATGGGTGTTCCATATCAATATCGACTGCCCGGAGATCCGAAAGCCCGATCTCTGCGTATTTCTCGATCTTGACGACGAGGAGTGCCTGCGCCGCATGGAGCAGGGGCGGTCGTACCGCGAAATTTACGAGAACGAAAACTCCCTGCTCGCCGTGCGCCGGCGGTACTATGAAATTTTCCGGCGGCTGGAGCACCGGGATAAAATCTGCGTCGTAAACGCCGCCCGCACGCCCGAAGAGGTCGCTGCGGACGTACTTTCCGCCGTAAAGTCGGTGCTGGACTGATTTTTTGCATTGACAACGCCGTATCCGCTGTGGTATGATACTCAAGCGGTTTGGAGAAGTACCCAAGTGGCCGAAGGGGCTCCCCTGCTAAGGGAGTAGTCGGTGATGAGCCGAGCCCGGGTTCAAATCCCGGCTTCTCCGCCAAAAATAGACGCCTTTTGCTTTTGCAAAAGGCGTCTATTTCGTATATCCAAAAACCATACTTTTTCAGATTCCCTTTGCATAATAAAACCCCGGCAGCAGAATGGCTCTGTTGCCGGGAAAAAGGATTATTCGGGGCAGCCATTCTTTTGGAATGACTGCCCCTGATGAGGCTCGGATCACATGATGGCTTTACGGCTTATTCCACGCCCGGCACCTTCGGGAGCGTGGCAATGCTCTGCGCAAGCTCTTCGTCGGTGGGGATGTAGTCGGTCATGCGTCCGTCGTTGAACGCCTGATAGGCGGTCATGTCGAAGTAGCCCGTGCCGGTCAGACCGAAGAGAATTGTTTTCTCCTCGCCGGTCTCGCGGCAGCGGATGGCCTCGTCGATCGCCGCGCGGATGGCGTGGCTGCTTTCCGGCGCGGGGAGGATGCCCTCAATGCGGGCAAACCGCTCCGCGGCTTCGAACACGCTCGTCTGCTCCACGGCGCGCGCTTCCATATACCCGTCGTGGTAGAGCTGGCTCAGCACGCTGCTCATGCCGTGGAAGCGAAGGCCGCCCGCGTGGTTGGGGGAGGGGATAAAGCCGCTGCCGAGCGTATACATCTTCGCGAGCGGGCAGATCTTGCCGGTGTCGCAGAAGTCGTAGGCGTAAACGCCGCGCGTGAAGCTCGGACAGGAGGCGGGCTCGACGGCGATGAAGCGGTAGTCGGCCTCGCCGCGCAGCTTTTCGCCCATGAACGGAGCGATCAGTCCGCCGAGATTGCTGCCGCCGCCGGCGCAGCCAATGATGATGTCGGGCTTGACGCCGTACTTATCCAGCGCGGCTTTGGTCTCCAGACCGATGACGCTCTGGTGCAGCAGCACCTGGTTGAGAACGCTGCCGAGCACATAGCGGTAGCCGGGGTTCGTCGTTGCGACCTCGACGGCCTCGCTGATCGCGCAGCCGAGCGAGCCGGTCGTGCCGGGGTGCTCGGCGAGAATCTTCCGGCCGACCTCGGTCTCCATCGAGGGGGACGGCGTTACGCTCGCGCCGTAGGTGCGCATGACCTCGCGGCGGAACGGCTTCTGCTCATAGCTGATCTTCACCATGAACACCTTGCAGTCCAGCCCCAGATACGCGCACGCCATCGAGAGCGCCGTGCCCCATTGACCGGCGCCGGTCTCGGTCGTCACACCTTTGAGCCCCTGCTTTTTCGCGTAGTACGCCTGCGCGATGGCGCTGTTGAGCTTGTGGCTGCCGGAGGTGTTGTTGCCCTCAAACTTGTAGTAAATTTTCGCGGGCGTGTTGAGCGCCTTTTCGAGACAGTACGCGCGCACAAGCGGCGAGGGACGGTACATTTTGTAAAAGCCGCGGATCTCTTCCGGGATGGGGATGAACGCAGTGTCGTTATCCAGCTCCTGCTGCACGAGCTCGTCGCAGAATACGCCGCCGAGCTCCGCGGCGGTCATGGGCTTGCCGGTGCCGGGGTTGAGCAGCGGCGCGGGCTTGTTTTTCATGTCCGCGCGGAGATTGTACCATGCCTGCGGCATGTCGGCTTCGTCAAGATAGATCTTGTAGGGGATGTTTTTGTTTTCCATGGTGTTTTGCTCCTTTTCTGGCGTTTTTTTCTGGAGCAGAGACAGGAAAAAGAAAAAGCTCTTGTCTCTGCAAATGCAGGGACAAGAGCTTTGTTATAAACTCCTGCGGTACCACCCGGCTTGACGCTTTCGCGCCCACTTAAACGCACGTGTCATGCGCCGGCCTTATGATAACGGACAGCCAACTCCGTCGCCCATACTCGGGAAGGCTCCCTTTCTGTTTGCCCTCGCAAGGCCATTCACCCACGGAAATCTCTTACCGCATTCACACCATCGGCGGCTCTCTGAAAGACATCTCATTGGCGGGCTACTTATCTTGCTCTTCGGTTTGTTGAATGCACATTAGCACCAAAAGGTGGTAAAGTCAATACCCTTTTTGAAAAAACTTAATCCAGCGTGATGCCGTCGATCTCTTCGGTCAGCACGGCGATCTCGTCGATGATATCGGAGATGTAGGCGATCGTGTGCTCCAGAGCGTCCGGTGTGGAGAGGTCGATGCCCGCGATCTCGGCAAGGCCGAGCGGGCCGCGCGTGCTGCCCGCTTCGAGCATCGCGCGCCAGCGCGCCACGGCGCTCTCGCCCTCGGCGGCAATGTTGAGCGCCGCCTGCGTTGCAAGCGTGAGACCGGCGCTGTAGGTGTAGGAATAGAGCCCCATGTAGTAATGCGGCTGGCGCATCCACGTGAGCTCGCAGCCTTCGGTCAGCTCCACGGCGTCGCCCCAGAACGTTTCGAGATTCCTGCGGAAAATGCCGGAGAGCGTTTCGGCGTTCACCGCGCCGCCCTGCTCGATGATGTTCATCGCCTCGCGCTGGTACCACGCCTCGCGCAGGTGCGTGACGAAGTTGTGATAGTAGGTGTGGCCGATGAGCGAGGAGAGCACCCAGCGGCGGAAGCGCTTGTCGGTGTCCTTGCGCAGAAGATCCTGCGCGAGCAGCAGCTCGTTCATCGTCGAGGGCGCTTCGATGAGATAGGGGGTGACGTTCGTGTCGAAGAGCGACTGCGCGCCGTTGCACAGCCGGAAGTGTCCGGCGTGGCCGAGCTCGTGCGCGATCGTGAACACGTCCGCCATGCGGTTGTTCCAGCTGAGCAGAATGTAGGAATTGCAGCCGTAGGGCGAGGAGCAGAAGCCGCCCGTCTCCTTGCCGACGTTGCGGGCAAAGTCGATCCAGCGCTTATCGTACGCCTCGTCCACCATGTCGGCGTAGTCCTGCCCGAGAACGGAAAGCGCGCTGCGGACGTATTCGCGCGATTCCCCGATCGTGACGCGCGGGTCAAACTCCGCGTCGAGCGGCAGCTTGAGATCGGCGAAGGTCACGCGGTCGAGCTTGTTCATCTTCCCGACGAGGCGGGCGTACTTGCGCATTGCGGGCGCGAGCTTTTCGGTGATGAGGTCGATCTGCCGGTCGTACATCTCGCGCGTGACGTGGTCGGTGAAGAGGTCGGCTTCAAACATGTCGGCAAAGCCGCGCTGACGGGCCAGAATGCGCTGCTGTGTGAGATAGGTGTTGTAGGTGGCGGCGGTCGTGTTCTCGTATTGGCGCAGCTTATCGGAGAACGCGCGGAACGCCGCACGGCGCACGTCCGTGTCGGCTTCGTACTCATACTCGTCCTCGAAGAGCGAATAGCCGAGCGGGTATTCCTTGCCGTTGACGGTGAAGGAATCAAACTTCATGTCGGCAAGCTTCGTCATGTGGTAAATGTCGTAGGGCGCACCGAACACCGGGCGGAGCGCGGCGAGCACCTTTTCGGTCTCGGCGCTGAGGCGGTGCGGCTTCTCGCGGAGAATCTCCGCAAGATAGTGCTTCGCGCGCTCGGTCTTGTCCATGGCGGCGCGGATGAGCTCTTCGGGCGCGTCGGCGATCTCGCTTTCGATGAAGGAGAGACGGCTCTCCACCTCGGCGGCGAGCGCGGACAGCTTCGCGTCCTTCTTCTGCGCTTCGGTGTCGGTATAGTCCACCGAAACAGCGAGGCTTGTATAGCTCGTCGTCTGGTAGAGCAGAATTTCCAGCTCTTCATAGAGCGCAAGGCATTCGGCAATGCTCTCCGGCGTGGTGAGCGCATTCTTGTACGTTTTTTCCAGCGTGTCGGCGAGCGCTTTCATCTTCTCGACCGCCGCTTCAAAATCGGCTTCCGCAGCAAAGATCAGCGAGAGATCCCATGTCTCATTGACCGGCACGTCTTTTCTGGCGTTAAGCTTCAAATGTATGTCCTCCTTACGGCTTTTTTCCTATGAATTCACTTTATGCCCCGCGGCAGCTTTTGTCAACGTTCATTTTCGGCGCCGGATTTCGCCCCGCAACATTTACATACGATAAAAACGGCATTATACTCTACTTAGGATATTATTATATTCCAAAGGACGTGATCAACCAATGAGCACGCTGCGCGAAGACGCAAAGTATATCTATACCTGCGCCATTGAAGCCGTGCTGCCGGACGAAAATTCGTTTTCGGCCACGCGCGAAGCGCTTGCACTCACCGAAAACCTCACCGCGGACGATACGGTTTTGTTTCTCCTCTCCGGCGGCGGCAGCGCGCTTTTCGAAAGCCCGCTCGTGCCGGGCGGGGAATTGCAGGACGTTACCGCCCAGCTTTTAGCCTGCGGCGCGGACATCGTGGAGATCAACAGGATCCGCAAGCGTCTTTCGGCGGTGAAGGGCGGCCGCTTTGCGCAGCATTGCGCCCCGGCGCACGTATTTGCCGTGATCTTGAGCGATATCGTCGGCGATCCGGTGGATATGATCGCCTCCGGGTCGGTATCGCCGGATTCGTCCACGTGCGCGGACGCGCTCGCCGCTGCGGAAAAGTACGCCCTCCGACTGAGCGATACCGCGCGGGGACTCCTCGCGCAGGAGACGCCGAAAACGGCGGACAACGTCACGGTGCGCATCACCGGCAGCGTTCGCGAGCTGTGCGCCGCCGCGGCGGCAGCCTGCCGCAAGCGGGGCTACGCGCCGGAAATCCTCACCGACTGCGAGCAGGGCGTTGCCCGCGAGGTTGGCGCGCGTCTCGGCGCGCTGGCGCGGGAAAACGCTGCGGCGAGCACGCCCCGCGCGTTTATCCTCGGCGGCGAAACGGTCGTCCGGCTCACCGGAAACGGCAAGGGCGGGCGCAACCAGGAACTGGCGCTTGCCGCAGCAGAGAAGATCGCGCAGCTTCCGAACGCCGTCGTATTTTCTGTTGGCTCCGACGGCACGGACGGCCCGACGGACGCTGCGGGCGGTCTCGTAGACGGCGGCACGGTCGAGCGCCTTGCCGCAGCGGGAAAGACCGTGGCGGACGTGCTTACGGATAACGACGCCTACCACGCGCTTCGCGACACCGGCGATCTCATCATCACCGGCCCGACCGGGACAAACGTGAACGACTTCGCCGCAGCGCTCGTCCGCTGACAACCAACAGCTAAATTGTATCCGCCTTCTGATCTGGTTATATAAAAATTTCGTTATTTGGTAATTGCATGTAACCAGAATTGCTTTTACACTATGCTATGGATAAAGCAAAAGGGAGGTCGATTCCTTTGAACGGAAAAACAAAACAGATTGTAACGGCGGCGCTTTTTGCCGCGCTCACGTGTGTGGCGACGATGGTGGTCAAAATCCCCTCGCCGATGGACGGATATCTGAATCTCGGCGACTGCGTAGTGCTTGCCGCCGGATGGATGCTCGCACCCGGCTACGGCTTTGCGGCTGCGGGGCTCGGCTCGGCGCTCGCGGATCTCTTTTCCGGGTATGTCGCCTATGCGCCAGCCACGTTCGTTATCAAGGGCCTCATGGCGCTTATCGCCTTTTATGGCTTCCGGGCGCTTCACGGCAAGACCGGCAATCTCGCGGCGCGCATTCTGAGCGGCGCGGCGGCGGAAGTGTGGATGGTGCTTGGCTACTATGTGTTTGAAGGCTGCCTGTACGGCTTCGTGCCGTCGGCGGTGAACGTTCCGGCAAACGGCGTGCAGGGCGCGGCGGGACTCATTCTCGGCGTGCTGCTCGTGAAGGCGCTGGAAAAGAGCCGGATCATGCAGAAGGCGTGAAAGGGGAAAAAACATGACGGTGTATGAACAGACGGCGGCGGCCGCCGCCGAGATTTGCGAGAAAGCCGGGCTGAAGCGCGGGAGCATTCTCGTGGTCGGCTGCTCCACGAGCGAGGTCGTTGGATCGAAGATCGGCACAAACTCCAGCGTAGAGACGGCGGGGGAGATCGCCCGCGCGCTTCTCGATGTGACAAAAAGCCGCGGCATTTTCCTCGCGGTGCAGTGCTGCGAGCACTTAAACCGCGCCATCATCACCGAACGCGCGGCGGTGCCGGGCGCGGAGATTGTGAACGTTGTCCCGCAGCCGAAGGCTGGCGGCTCGCTCGCCACACAGGTGTATGCCGCGCTGGAGGAGCCTGTGGCCCTCGAAGAGATCAAAGCGGACGCCGGGCTCGACATCGGCCTCACGCTCATCGGCATGCACCTTAAAAAGGTCGCTGTGCCGGTGCGGCTCGAAAACCATACGATCGGCGCGGCGATGGTCGTCGCGGCGCGCACGCGCCCCAAATTTATCGGCGGCGCAAGAGCGGTGTACGACGAGACCATGCTGTGACGACAGCGCCGATCGACAGGAAAGCAAAAAAAGAGAGAAGAGCCGCGGCTCTTCTCTCTTTTTGTCTGTATGCGAAAATTATTCTTCGTGGTGCTCTTCGGTATGAACTTCGGTGTGCACTTCCGGCGTCTCGGGCGTTTCCTCTTCGGGCATGGTCCAGGTGGCCTCGGTCGTCTGATCAACGACCTTTTCAAAATGCACGGCGTCCTTCACAGAAGAGACCGCGCTCTGCGCGGCGGTGCGGACGCGCTTGGCGTCCTCCTCGTCCATGACGTTGACAACGTTGCCGTCTTCCTTCACGACCTCGACGCAGCAGCCGAAGCCGACTGTGGCGAGAATGCTCGCGAGCAGCAGCCACTTGGCGGAGGCGACCGCCACGACGCCGCCGACGATACCGACGTTCACGGGGATGTTGAGCAGGATGCGCTCGCCCTTGCGCACGACGATGCGGGAGACGTTGCCGCGCTGCACGAGCTCCTTGACCTTTTCCACGATGGTCTGCACTTTGTTTTCGTTCATTGTATGTGCTCCTTTCCGATAATGACACGGGTTGGTTGTTTCTGTATTCTGCATTATAGCACCGCGGCGCAAAAAATCTATGGAGAAACTGTAAATTTGTCGAATCGGCGCGGCGCGGCACGGAAAAGCTGTGTCTTGCGCTGGGCAGAGAAATACGCTATAATACCTTTATCTGTATTTATGGATTAAAGAAGGGAGGCGCGGCTGTGGCGTTCAATACGGCGGGATTTCTGTTCCTCTTTTTCCCTGCGGCGTTTCTGCTCTACCGGCTGATGCCGGGACGCCGGACAAAGAACATTTTCCTCGCTCTCGCGAGCGCGGTGTTCTATGGCTTCGGCGGCCTTGCCACGCTCCCTGTGCTGCTCGCGGCGTTCCTCTGGGACTATCTCTTCGGGCGGCTCATCGCCGGAGACGAAAAGCGCTCGAAGCTCTGGTGCGGCATCGCCGTCGTGGGCAATCTTGCACTGCTCGGATTTTATAAATATCTTGCGTTCGTACTCGAAACGCTGCATCTCCCGGCGCTCTCGCAGCTTTTTGCGCTGCCGCTCGGCATTTCGTTTTTCACGTTCCACGGTGTATCCTATCTCGTGGATGTGTATCGCGAGCCTTCCCGCGTCTGCCGAAGGGCGGACACGCTCTTCCTCTATCTTGCGTTCTTCCCCCGGCTGATTGCAGGGCCGATCGTCCGCTGGCAGGACGCCGCGGCGCAGCTTGACGAGCATCCGGTATCGCCGGAAATGACGGCGGCGGGGCTTCGCCGGTTTGTGCGCGGCCTATTGAAAAAGCTCCTGCTTGCCGAGAGCGCAGCGGCGGTCGCCAATGCCGTTTACGCTCTTGCCCCGGAATCGCTCGGCATGGGGCTTGCGTGGCTCGGCGCGGTGAGCTACTGCCTCCAGATCTTCTTTGATTTCTCCGGCTACAGCGATATGGCCATCGGCATCGGCATGCTCTTCGGCTTCACATTCCCGGAAAACTTCAACTATCCGTATGTCTCCGGCAGCGTGAGCGAGTTCTGGCGGCGCTGGCACATGACGCTCAACCGCTGGTTTGTGGACTATCTCTATATTCCGCTCGGCGGCAGCCGCCGCGGGAAGTGGACAACGGTGCGAAATAAGCTCATCGTCTTTTTCTGCACCGGCCTCTGGCACGGCGCGGGCTGGACGTACATCCTCTGGGGCCTCTGGCACGGCGTGCTCGTCTCCGGCGAGGGGCTTTGGAAAGCGCCGATCGAAAAGCTGCGCCAAAAGCGCGGCGGGCGGATCGCAATGCACGTCTATACGCTGCTCGCGGTCATCCTCGGCTTTGCGATGTTCCGCGCGTCCTCCGTGCAGCAGGGCTTCCTGCTCATCTCCCGGATGTTCTCCTTTGCCGGCGCGGGCGCTGCCGGGCTGCTTGCCGCAGAGGAGATACTGACCGGCGCGCACGTTACGGCGCTTATCTTCGGCGTCATTCTCTCCATGCCGGTCGTTCCCGCGCTCACGCGGCGGTGCACCGGCCGCGGCTGGGAGATCGCATGGGATATACTCGCGCTGCTCGGCCTTCTCACGGCGATCCTTGCCCTCTCGGGCGGGAGCTTCACGCCGTTTATCTACCAGCAGTTTTAAGGAGGGGCGGACGATATGAAAAAAACGCTCTCTCTTATCTTTACGGTGTTGTTTCTCGCCGTGTGCCTTGTCCCCGGTCTGGGACTTCTCCTGACCGGCGGGGCAGACGCTGCGGCAAACGAGATTTTGCCCGCCGCGCCGGTGATCGCGGCGGACGGGGCGTTCAATCCCGACGTTCTCGCGGACACAGCGGCCTATGTAAATGGCCGGTTTTCCTTCCGGCTGGAGGGCATCACCGCCTGGGCGAAGCTCAACGCGGCGCTCTTTCGCACGTCCACGGCGGAGAATGTCCTGCTCGGGCGCGGCGGCTGGCTCTTTTATGCGCCGACCATTCACGATTATACCGGTGATACGCCCATGACGGCGCGCGAGATCTACTGCGCGGCGCGCACGCTCTATCTTTTGCAGGAGTACGCGGAAAACCGCGGCGGAGACTTCCTTTTCACTGCTGCGCCGAACAAGAATACGCTTTATCCGGAGTATATGCCGGAGCGGACGCGCCTCGGCGGCGCTTCCAACATGGATGCGCTCTATGCGCGGCTCGACGAGATGGGCGTTTCGTATCTCGATCTGCGTGATGTGTTCGCATCGGAGGCCGATCCTTCCTATCTCCTGCGGGATGAGCTTGCGCACGAATCGGAGCCGCTCTATTTTAAAACAGACAGCCATTGGAACGCGCGCGGCGGGGCTCTCGCCGCGGATGCACTGCTTGCCTCGCTCGGCCGCGAGAGCGGGTATTTTGCGAATACCGTGTCCGCCGGGAACACACACCGCGGCGATCTTTACGAAATGCTCTACCCCACGGGCAAGAGTCTTGAGGAAGATTTCACGTATGCCCCCGGTTTCTCATTTACCGCGAACACCGAAAACCCCGACCGCGTGACGATCACGACGGAGAACGACGCCGGTACCGGCGCGCTTCTCTGCTACCGCGACTCATTCGGACGGAATCTCTATCCGTACCTCGCGGAGAGCTTCGCCTCGGCGGAATTCTCCCGCCGGAACGAGTACACTGCCGCGACGCTCCCGGAGGGCGGCACACTCCTGATCGAGCTTGTGGAGCGCAATATCCGCTATTTGGTGGAATACGATTCGCTCGCCCCAGCACCGGAGCGGGATGCCTCGCTCGTGGCTTCCGCCGCGCCGGGGGAGGGGAGCGCCCGGCTGACGGAGAGCGCCGGTACGGAAGGGTACACGGTCTTTTCCGGCACATGGGACGGCGTAACGCCGGACGATGCGTCCAATGTCTGCGTCCTCTCCAGCGGCGCGCTTTATGAGGCGGTGCCGCGCCCGGACGGGTTTATCGTCTCGCTGCCAAACGGCAGTGCCGTTGACGCTGTATATGCAGCGGCGGGAGGGAACCTTTTCCGTCTCTCCGCTGTCTATGCCATAGATTAACCAAAGATATCAAAGGAGACACATTCATGAAAAAAATCATTGCCCTGCTGCTCGCCGCGCTGATGGCGCTCACTCTTGTTGGCTGCGGCGGAAACGCCGAAACCCCGGCCCCCACCGAGGCGCCCGCGACGGAAGCCCCCGCTGCGACTGAAGCTCCGGTAAGCGAAGAGCCCGCCGCAACGGAAGCCCCCGCCGAGCCGGAAGGCGACGGCGCGGAGGACGAAGTTGCCGGTTTGATCGAGCAGGTGCTCGCGCTCAAGGGTCAGCCGGTGCAGGAGCTCTATGACGCCATCGGCATGCCGACCGGCGAAGCGGAGTATGCGTCGAGCTGCCTCGTCACCGGCGGCAAGGACGGCGTGCTGCCCTACGACGGCTTCACGGTGTACACTCTCGTGCAGCCCGACGGCACCGAGACCGTCTACGACGTGGAGAAGAACTGAAATACAGCGAAAAAGAAGACGGAAGCGCGGCGCTTCCGTTTTCTTTTTCCTGCGCTTGCAAACGCTGTGCGGGTATGGTAGAATACAAAAACTATGACCCGAATCATCACAGGGGGACTATTATGAATAAAAACACGAACTCTTCCGGAAACGGCGGCCGCCATCTGAAGGAGACGAAAGAAGTTAAGAAAGTCAAAGAGGTCAGAAAGGTCCGGGAAGCGCCGGTGAGCGAGCGTCCGGAGAAAGCGGAAAAGAAGAAAAAGCACGTCGGACGCACCGTTATCATCGTGATCGCGGCGGTGATCCTTGTGATTCTGCTTGCTGTCTTTCTGATTTTCAGCGACATGTTCAGCCAGCTCAACAGCCGTTCGTATACCACGCCGGAGCCGACGGCAGCGCCGTCCGCGGCGGTTGACGCAACGCCCGAAGTCACGGCCACGCCGGAGCCGACGGCCGATCCTCTCACGGAGGAGGAACGGGCGGCGCTGGAGGAAATGGAGCTTCGCAGCAGTCTGCAGGAGTCTGCCGAAACGGTCATGAGCGATAAGAATGTCTATAACATTCTGCTCATCGGCGCGGACGGACGCATGGAAGACCTCGAGCGCAGCGACGCGATGATCATTCTCTCCATCAACAAGACATCGAAAACCATGTGGCTCACCTCCCTTATGCGCGATACGCAGGTGGAGATCGCCGACTGGGGCACCGGCCACCTGAACTGGGCGACAAGCATCGGCGGCGTGGATATGCTCATCAACACGCTCGAAAGCACGCGGAATTTTGCCATTGATATAGACAACTGGGCGATGGTCGATTTCCTCGACTTTGCCAAGATCGCCTCCATGGTCGGCCCCATCACGGTCACCGTCACGGCGGCGGAAGCCGAGGATATCAACCGGCTCATCCGCGAGGCGTGCCAGCTCAATGACGCCTATTACGGCACCGATACGCCCCGCTGCTATTTCCCGACGGATCAGGACGGCACCTACACCATTACCGACGGCTTCCAGATCCTCGGCTATTGCCGCGAGCGCCACGTTGGCGGCGATACGGGACGCAGCCAGAAGCAGCGCGATGCGCTCATGCAGATGTGGAATAACGTCAAGCAGATGAGTCTCACCGACCAGTATGCGCTTGCAAAGGAGATCATGTCCATCATCAGCACCGATATCACCATGGGTCAGTGCGCCTCCCTGCTGCTGCAGGCGCCCGACTTTTTGACCTATGATATCAAGCTGCAGCAGTGCCCGACGCCCGGCGCGTTCTGGCGCGGACGTGACGAGGACGGTCTTTCCATTTACAACGCGGATTTTGTCGTGAACCGCAACTTCCTGCGCGCGACGATCTACAATGAGGAAATGGCCGCCTGGCAGCTCACGAGCGACTGGACGGGCGAATGGGTCCAGGTCTATTATCCGCCGGAAAAGGAAAACGGCTGACAAAGCAACCATGTCGGACGGCAAAAGGATTTTTTGCCGTCCGATTTTTTTCGGGAACAAAGGGAAATCTAATCTCGTCATAGAATTACCCCCGGAAAACCATATCACATCCGTTAAAAAGGAGAACTCATCCATGAAAAAAACGATTTCCGCGCTCCTCTGCGCGGTACTGCTTCTTTCTCTCACCGCGTGCGGCGCGTCCGCCCCGGCGGACACGGGCGCCGACGCCCCGGCGAGCGCGCTCGAACTGCTCGAAAATGTCTGGAACAGCTATTCCGACGAGGAAAAATTCCCCGCTGCGGGCGGCGACTATTCCGAGGAGAACATGCGCGACGGCGCACCCGGCAATTTCAGCATCCGTGATGCGGAAATCCTCAATTCCTCGCTGGGCTTTCCCGCGGACGAAGCCGGGAAGATCGACGGCGCCGCCTCTCTTGTGCACATGATGAATCTCAACACGTTCACCTGCGGCGCGTTCCATGTGAAAAACAGCGGCGATGTGACTGCGCTCAGCGCGGCGCTGCGCGAGAACATCCTTGCCCGGCACTGGATGTGCGGCATCCCGGATAAGCTCGTGATCGCAACGGTGGGAGATTATATCGTCTCCGTATACGGCAACGAAGAGCTTGTGGATACGTTCGTTTCCAAGCTTGCGGCGGCGTACCCGAGCGCCAAAACCGTGAGCGACGACCCGATCGTATAAGCGCCCGCCATGCTCTTTTCGAGTATCCCGTTTCTCTTTTATTTTCTCCCGTGCGTGCTGCTCGTGTACTTCGTTGTGCCGCAAAAGGGGAGAAACGCCGTTCTGCTCGCCGCCAGCCTCTTTTTTTACGGCTGGGGCGAGCCCAAATTCCTGCTCTTCATGGTGTTCGCCATCGTGCAGGGATACGTTTTTGCGCGGCTCATTGCGCGGGGAAGAGGCAAGAAGCTCTTTCTCGCGCTCTCGCTCGTGCTGAGCTTTGCCCTGCTTGCGTACTGCAAGTACGCGGATTTTTTTCTGGAAAATTTCAACGCCGTCACCGGGCTCTCGCTTCCGCTTTTGAAGATCGCCCTCCCGATCGGCATCAGCTTCTACACGTTCCAGATCGCGAGCTACGAGATCGACGTATACCGCGGCGACGTGGCGGCGCAGCGAAATTTCATTGACTTTGCAGCCTATGTCGCCATGTTTCCGCAACTCATCGCGGGGCCGATCGTCCGCTACCGGGACATTGCTCCCCAGCTCAAAGAGCGGACGCACTCGCTCGAGGCAGCGGCCTCGGGCGCTTCCCGCTTCGCCGTTGGTCTGGCAAAAAAGGTGCTCATCGCCAATGTCCTCGCGCAGCTCATCTCCGCGTACAAAGCCTCCGCGGAGCAGACGGTGCTCTATGCCTGGCTCTATGCAATCGCCTTCACGCTCCAGATCTATTTTGATTTTTCCGGCTACAGCGACATGGCCATCGGCTTGGGGCGCATCTTCGGCTTCACGTTCCCGGAGAACTTTGCCTATCCGTATATATCGAAGAGCATCACAGAGTTCTGGCGGCGCTGGCACATATCGCTCGGCACCTGGTTCCGGGACTACCTCTATATCCCGCTCGGCGGCAGCCGTTGCTCCCGTGCCCGGCACATTTTCAACATCCTTGTCGTCTGGATGGCCACCGGCTTCTGGCACGGCGCGGCCTGGAATTTCATTTTCTGGGGACTTGTCTACGCGGTGCTGCTCATCGCGGAGAAGTTTTTCCTTTTGCCGGCGCTGAAAAAAGGAAGCGTACTTCCTCATATTTACGTCCTCCTCGCCGTAACGCTGGGCTTCGTGCTGTTTGACGCATCGTCGGTGAGCGATGCGCTGCACTGGCTCGGTGCGCTCTTCGGTGTGGGCGCGGCTCCGGGGCTCGGCACGGAGGCGGTCTATATGCTCCGCAGCTACGGCGTTGTGCTCGCGCTCGCCGCCCTCGGTGCAACGCCGCTCCCGGCGCGGCTTTTGAAGAGAGCGCAGGAGGCAAAGCCTCTTGCGCCGGTGATGGCCGTCGCCGCCCCGCTTAGTACGCTCGCGCTGCTCGCGCTCTGCACGGCGTTTCTGGTGGACGGGTCGTTCAACCCGTTCCTCTATTTCCGGTTTTGAGGAGGCGCGGCATGAAGAAACTGCAAAACATTCTCACGGTCACGCTCTCGGCGCTCTTCCTTGGGGGCTTCCTGCTCGCGGCACTCCTGACGCCGGACAAAACCGACTCGCTCTCCGAGCGGCGCACGCTCGCGCAGCGCCCGGCGCTGCGCTTTTCCGCCGTGGCGGACGGAACGTATATGACGGCCTTTGAGAAGTATACGCTCGACCAGTTCCCGCTGCGCGACGGCTTTCGCGCGCTCAAGGCGTTTTTCGCCGGGAACATTCTGATGGAGCGAGACAACAACGGCGTATATTCTGCCGAAGGGCATCTTGCAAAGCTCGATTATCCGGTGAATCCCGATCTCGTCCGGCGCGCGGCGGAGCGCTTTCACGCCGTGTATGAGACGTATTTCGCTCCGACCGGCGCGAACGTTTACTATACCGTTGTGCCGGATAAGAACTATTTCCTCGCCGCGCCAAACGGCTATCCGGCCATGGACTATGCGCTTCTCACCGATACGCTGCGCGAGGGGATGCCGTTTGCGGAGTATATCGATATTTTTGATACGCTCTCGCTCGACAAATACTACCGCACCGACGCCCACTGGCGGCAGGAAGAACTCGGCGAAACGGCGGCGGCGCTTGCCGCGGCGATGGGCGCTTCGCTTCCCGAAGCGTATGAGACCGTGGATACACAGGTGCCGTTTCGCGGCGTGTACGCCGGGCAGTATGCGCTTCCGGCCGAGCCGGACGCGCTGCGCTATCTCACGAACGATGCGATAGCGGCGCTTCGCGTATACGACTATGAGACGGGGAAGGAGATACCGGTCTACAACCTCGCGCTCGCCGCGGGACGCGACGGATACGAGATGTTTCTCGGCGGGACAAAGGCGCTGCTCACGATGGAGAATCCGAATGCCGAAACCGGCCGGGAACTGGTGATCTTCCGCGATTCGTTCGGCAGCAGCATTGCGCCCCTGCTCGCGCAGGGCTACGCGAAGGTGACGGTGGTGGATATCCGCTATATGGCCCCGGCCCTCGCCGGGCGGTTCGTGGACTTCTCGGAAGCGGATGACGTACTGTTCCTCTACAGCACCGGCGTACTCAACCACAGCGAAACAATCCAGTAATCCAATCAATGGAAAAGAGAGCATTGCAATCTGCAATACTCTCTTTTCTTTTGGCTTATTTCTTATTTACTGCTGTTTCCTGCGGCGGAACAGAAGGAACAGGATCAGCAGGATGACGGCGGCGGAAATGCCGATGACGATCGGGACAGCGGAAGAGGTTTCGCCGTCTGCGGGGGAGACGCCTGTGCCATCGGCACTTTCGGTTTTGCCGGTTTCGTTCCCGGGAGCTTCGCCGCCGGGCGCATCAGAAGCGGGGGCATCTGCCGGGGCATCCGCCGGAACATCCGCCGGGGCGGAGGTGTCCGGAGAGACTGCGGCGTCTGCCGAAGGAGAGACGCTCGCCGGGGCGGAAGGCTTGGGTGTTGCCGTCGCCTTGGGTGTGATCGTTGGCGTGGCAGTCGGTTTCGCCGTCGGCGTGGGCGTGGGTTTCTGTGTTGGGGTCGGCGTAGGTGTTACTGTCGGCGTGGGTGTGGGTTTATGTGTCGGTGTCGGAGTAGGCGTTGCAGTTGGCGTGGGTGTGGGTTTCTGTGTCGGCGCCGGTGTAGGCGTCGCTGTCGGCGTAGGAGTAGGAGTAGGAGTAGGAGTAGGTGTGGGTGTCGGAGTCGGAGTAGGCGTGGGTGTCGGCGTTGGAGTCGGAGTGGGTGTCGGCATTAACGCGGAAGCGGTGATGACTATGTTTCCGGTGATCGCCGCGGTGGGGATCGTCAAAACGCCGGTCTCGGGATTAAAGAAATACTTTTCGCTGTCGAGCACCGTGCCGCCAACAGAAATATTCCGGAGCGTGATCGGGTAAGCATAGCTGTCCGCAGGGGCGAGCTTCACAGAGTAATCCGTGCCTGCCTGCGTGGTCGTTTTGCCGGAGAAGGTGCAGCCGGTAAGATCGAACGCCACGGTGTAAACGCCCTCGGGGGCTTCCTTCCACAGCGCTTTGAGCGTAATATCGCTGCGGGCAATGATTTTCCTGTCATGGTCTGTGTATTCTCCGTCCCATTTGTCAAAAACCATGCCGTCCGGCGGCGTAAAAATGCACTCCGGCGTAAGGAAGGTGGCATAGGATTTTGGATAGGTTATGTAATAGTCATAACCGCCTTCATACGGATAGGCGAGCAGCGGCGCCTGCACGCCGGAGCCGCCGTGGGCGTCGAACGTTACCGTGAACGGGGGCACTCGGGGATTGGATTGAATGTGAATGCTGTCGGTGACGTACTTTCCGGGAATGGTGATTTCGCCGGTAGCGCAGTTCAGGGAGTATTTGCTCGCATCCAGAACGCTGCCGCCGATGAACACACAGGTTCTATTTTTATAAGAGCCGTTTGCCGCGTGGTAGGGAAGCTCGTAACCCGCATCCGGGACGAGTACGGCGTGGTAATCTTCTCCCTTCAGCGCAAAGTGTGATCCCTGCAGCGCCGAGCGCTCCACGGTGACAAGAACCGAATCCTCCGGCGCGTCCTTTGTCCACTGAGCATAGATCACGGTTTCACCGGTCACGCTGCTGGAAAAATCAAACTCGCCGGAGTCCGCCCCCGGCCCAACAGTCCATCCGGCAAACACATAGGAGGAGTCCTGTGCTTTCGGGGAAGAAACCGGACGGGATACCTTGCAGGAGCCGCCGAAGGCGGTGATGCTTTCCGGCGCGGTTCCCGGCATGAATTTCTGCCCGTTGGCGTCAAAGGAGACATGAAAGAAGTTGACCCACCATTTTGCACTGCTCACCGAGCGCGCTAACGTGTAGCTGTCGGCATAGCAGCCTTCTATGTACAGCTGATAGGTGCCCGGCTTCACGGCATGGCAGATATAATCTGTATTGGCTTCGTGGCTATCCCCCTCGGTAAAGGGGTATACGTTCCCGCTGCTGTCGCGGAATTCTACGCTGCCGTTCTTGTAAGGCCCCCAACTGTGGGAGATGACCATCGTCACTTCGGTATACTGCCACCATATGGCATAGAGCTTCATGTCCTTGTCAACTGTCATCGTGTCAAAATTCCAGGCGTCCACGGTGGCTCCGGAAACGGGGTGCGCCGTCCAATGGGCGAAGTAATAGATGCCGTCCTCGTCGTCCGGCTTCGGGGATTCGGGCGCGGCGATCCTGCTTCCCTTCGGCACGGTGACGCTCGCCGGAGCTTTGCCGCCGTGACCGCACATATCGAATGTGACGGTGACCATCTCTTCCTCGCCCTCCGCCGCGACGGAATACGGCAGCAGCGTAAAGCAGAGCGTAAGTACAAGAAGCAGGCTGAACAGACGTTTTTTCATATCATTCCCTCTCTCTAAAGCTACGGACAGATTGCGGCTTCGCACAAAGTATATGCGCGGCTTGGCATATACACCATATAGATACAGAATACCATATATGCCGCCCATCTGCAAGAACAAAAAACGGCGCACGGATTTTCCGCGCGCCGGGAGAGGGCTCGTGCTTTATCCAAAATGGTCGAAGAGCGCATCGACAACGCCGGGGTTCGAGCGGTAATCAAACTTGCGCGCAAAGAGCGCCGTTTCCGGCGCGGCGAGAAGCTCACCGAGATCGGCGTTCGTGAACGTGTAGGGGTTGCCGCGCTGCCAGTCGATGTAGCGCAGGCAGCTTGCGTAGTTATTTTCAAAAGCGTGCTCCGGCAGCGTATCGCGGAAGAGGGAATTCATGATCTCCGTCTGGACGAACATCTCGTCCGGGCAGTAGGTGTCGGTGAAGAGCTTTCGGATCTCGCCCTCCTTTTCCAGCAGGTACGCCGCGAGCGCATGCGTGATGCTGAACCACTGCGCGCCCTTCTGGAATACGAAGCCGTCCGGCAACCGCCGCGTCCGGTCCACGTCAAAGCCGAGCTGTATCGCGCCGGTGAGATTGCGCAGCACCCGGCGCACGGCGGGCTTTCGGATGTTATAGCGCTGCAGGGGGTAATAGAACATGACGCGGTAGAGATCGCTGCGGGCGATCTCCGGCGAGAGAAAACTCACGTAGTTCGTTCCCGGTGAGCGCGTGAAGTATTCCTCAATGTACGCGCGGGACTTGACCGGCACGTCCACGCCGGAGAGCAGATGATAGTAATCGTATCCGCCCGGCACGGCGGCGCGGAGAAGATCCAGCTCCGCCTCGACCATGGCGAAATGCCCCCACGAAATGCGGTGGCGCGGCACGAATGTGACGCGGGACTTTTCCGGCATGGCGAGGAAGCGTTCGGCGTCCAGCTCCGCTTTGGCATCCACATGGATGAAAAAATCGGCATTTTCGCTGTCAAGGAACCGGAGCTGCTTTTCGAGAATTTCAAAATTCCCGTGCGTGAGAATGAGCCAGGCGTGTCTCAATCGGCGGCCTCCTCTCCAAAGTGTGCAAACAGCCGGTCTACGACCTCGGCGTTCGCGCAGTAATCAAATTTGCGGGCGAAAAGGTATTCGTCCGGCGTGCTGGCGAGTTCTTCATAGTCCCCGTTGCGGAAGGAATACGGCTTGCCGCGCTGCCAGTCAATGTAGCGCAGGCAGGGCTTATGATCGTCGCCACGGTAGTCGGAGGAGAGCGTATCCCGGAACGGAGAGTTTATCACGAGCGACTGCAGAAAAACCTCGTCGCCGCAGAACGTACTGCGGTAATGCTCGCGAAGCCACGCCTCCTGCGAGAGCACATATTCCGCAAGTGCGTGCGTGATGCTGAACCAGTTTGCGCCCTTTTGGAATACATATCCGGCGGGGAAGCTTTTCGTCCGGTCAACAAACGGCCGTTCGAGAAGCACCTCCGCGCGGCGCAGCGCAAGACGGATGACGCGGTTTTGCAGATTCCAGCGCTGGAGCGGGTAATAGAACTTCACACGGTCGAGATATTCCGACTCGATCGTCTCCTGCTGGAAGTGGACAAAGTTTGTGCCGGGGCGCACGGAGGAAAAGTAGTTTTCTATGTACTGCCGCGTCTTGACCGGCACATCCACGCCGGAGAGCAGGTGGTAGTAGTCGTACCGGCCCGGCACGGCGGCGCGCAGCAGCCGGAGCTCGCAGTCGATCTGCGAAAAATGACCCCAGGAGATCGGCGCGCGGTCAATGAACGTGACGCGCGATTTTTGCGGGATGGAGCGGAAATGCGCAAAGTCGAAATCCTTGACGCGCGCGTCTACGTGAATATAAAAATCGGCGTTTTCGCTGTCGAGAAAGCGCAGCTGCTTTTCGAGGATCGCAAAACTCCCGTGGGTAATGATAAGCCAGGCGTGGCGCATGAAAATCCCTCCTTTTGACGGTTTCCATTATACGGAGCGGCGGCGGGAAAGTCAATCGGCAGACCCCGGCGGCGGGCGCATTGACATTCCCGCCGCCGCCGGGTAGAATAAAAGAAATCATTCTGCATGGGAGGCTCCTATGTCCGTACCTGTCGATACCGGAAACACCGAAAAACGCCGCGGCGGGAAGAAGCTGCGGCTTCTGATCCCGGCGGCTGCCGTCGTTTTGCTCGCGGCGGCGCTGGTGTGGGTGAACTCCGTTTATGTATATGCCGGCGGCTTCCACCGCCGGGACAGCGCGCAGATCGATCTGCGCGGGAAAAGTATTTCGGAGGGGAAATATCTCCGGCTGTGTGAGCAGATGCCAGACTGCGAGATACTCTGGGATGTTCCTATCGGCGGCGGGGCGTTCAGCTGTGAAAGCGAGGCCGTCGCGGTTTCGGCATTTTCGAAAGAGGATGTTGCGAGGCTCGCGTACTTCCCGGCGCTCACGGCGCTCGATCTGACGGCGGCGGACGTATCCCCGGCGCTTTTCGATGCGGTGCATGCGGCGTATCCGGCGCTCTCGGTGCGCTGGAGCATCCCCATCGGCAAGGGACGGTATCCCTCCGACGCGGAGAGCATTGTGCTGACAGATTTTGCTTCTTCCGAGCTGCCGCTCTTTGCTTATTTCACGGCGCTGCGCGCCGCCGACGCAAGAGAGTGCATGTGCTACGATGCCCTCCTTGCCCTGCGGGAGGAATACCCGGCGCTGGAACTTGAATGGCAGGTGCCGCTCGGCGGCACGGAGTATCTCGACACGGCTGCCGAGATCGCCGTAGACGATGTATCCCTCACGCCAGAAGCGCTTGCTGCGGCGCTGCGGTACCTCCCGGCGGCGGAGACCGTGTCGTTCCCGGCCTGTCCGTGGAGCGAAACGGAAAAGGACACGCTTCGCGCCGAATTTCCCGATATCGCGTTCGTCTGGCCGGTGGAGATTTTCGGCACGACCTATGAGAGCGATACCGCGGAGCTGAGCTTTGCTTCGCGCGCTCTCTCCGAGGCGGAGCTTTCGGAGCTTTCGGAAAAGCTCGTCTCGCTGCCGAAGCTCACGCGCGTCGATCTCACCGGTACGGGCGTTGCTCTTGAACAGATGACGCAGCTCTGCGAAAAGTACCCGGCGGTTGATTTCGTATTTTCGTTTGAGCTGTTCGGCGTTCCGATCAGCACCGGGGATACGTTCCTCGATTTTACCGGCATCGAAATGGAGTCCACCGAGACGGTGGAGAGCATTTTCCCCGTGATGCACCATCTGGAAAAGGTCGACATGACCGATACCGGCTTTGATGACGAAACGCTCGACGCCATGGACCGGCGCTGGGAGAATATCCGCGTCGTCTGGACGATGCACATCGATGCGCAGCACTACGATGTCCGCACGGACGCCACGGGCTTTATCGCGAGCTTCGACTTTTACGGCATCCTGACGCCGGAATCCCTGCACCGGTTCAAATACTGCCATGACATGCTCTGTGCCGACTTCGGCCACCGGATCACGTTCCAGGATATGTCGGCGCTGAGCGAGATGCCGCAGCTCCAATACCTTCTGCTGGCGGACTGCTGGTCGCAGGACATTACGCCGGTCGGCACGCTGGAAAACCTTGTCTATTTTGAAATGGTTCTTGGCCTTGCCAAGGATCTCACGCCGCTTCTCAACTGCAAGAATCTTCTCGATCTCAACGTCTGCTTCTGCTATTACACCGACCCGGAGACAAATCTTGCCGTATTCAAGCAGATGACGCAGCTCGAACGGCTCTGGATCAGCGTGGGCATGATCCCGGAGGGGACGGAGCAGGAGCTGCGCGACGCGCTCCCGAACACGGAGATCCAGCTCGTAGTCAACAAAAACGACGCCACGGCGTTCGGCTGGCGGTATCACGAGCGGTATTACAAAATGCGCGATCTTCTGGGCGTGTTCTACATGGGCGAGCTCGGCGGGCGGCAGTATTCCAAGATCATCGACGGCGTGGAATATCCGCTGTCCGAGGAATTCCTTGCGCAGCAGAACAACGTGGTCCATGCGCAGGGCCATATCGACTATGCATACAATTGAGCGCTGCGGGAGGAATTGATATTGCGTTCCATGCCCTTATCTGGTATATTATCCAGATAGGGGCATTTTTACATCCTTGAGATCGGGAGAGTATAATGAAAAAATCTTCCCATACCGGCCATGCCGGACAGGCAGCGCTTGGCTTGCTGCTTGAGATTTTGCTGGCGCTTGTTCCGACGCTGCTGTTTTACTATACCTATATCCACCATTACCCGCGCGCCAACTTCTGGATGAAGGGCAACGTGCTGTTCTTTGTGGTCTATTTCGCAATCCTTGTGCTGTTCATGATGATTTATGGCAGCTTCAGCATCCGGAAGTACCGCACGAGAGAGCTGGTGTTCGCGTTCGGCCTTTCCTGCTTCTTCACGGACGTTATCGCCTATTTCCTCATGTGCATGATTGCAAAGACGCTCCTCCCGCCGAAGTACGTCATCCTCACGCTGGTTGCGCAATGCCTGATCGAGACGGGGATATTCATCCTCGCCCGCGTTCAGATCGACCGGCTGGAGCCGACGGAGCCGGCGCTGCTGATCGTGCCGGAAAAGGACACGGAAGCAGACGTTCGCGATAAATTCGACCGCCGCCGCACACGCTATTATATCGACCGCGTCGTTTCCGCGGACATGCCATGGGAAGAGCTGTGCGAGATCATGCACTCCTACGGAACCGTTGTGCTGCTGCCGATAGAAAATGATCTCCGCCGCCGCATCATGGACGACTGCTTCTGGCACGGCGTGGAGATTCTGCTCAAGCCCGATATGCAGGACATCATGGTGAACTGCGCCGATACGGTCATCATGAGCGATGTGCCGCTCTATGCCGTGCATACCGGCAATCGCGACCGTGCCTATCTGACCGCGAAGCGCGCGCTGGATATCGTCGCGTCCGTGTGCGGGCTCATTATCTGCAGTCCGATCTTCCTTGCCGCCGCCATCGCCATTAAAATTCAGGACGGCGGGCCGGTGTTTTACCGGCAGAAACGCCTTACGCTGAACGGCAAGCCCTTTTATCTCACAAAGTTCCGCAGCATGGTCGTAAACGCGGAATCCGCCACCGGCGCGGTGCTGGCGGGCAAAAAGGATTCCCGCATCACGAAGGTGGGCGCCTTCCTCCGCGCCACGCGCATCGACGAGCTGCCGCAGCTACTCAATATTCTGAGCGGCGACATGACGCTCGTCGGCCCGCGCCCGGAGCGGCCGGAGTTTTATAGGAAATACTGCGCCGAGTACCCGGAGTTCGCCTACCGCCTGCGCGCGAAGGCGGGACTCACCGGCTATGCCCAGCTCTACGGCAAATACAACACCACCTTCGCGGACAAAGCGCTTCTCGACATGTACTATATCCAGAAGGCTTCGTTCCTCTGGGATCTGCAGCTCATTTTCTATACGCTGAAGATTATCTTCGTCAAGGAGAGCACCGAGGGTGTGGACGCCAAACCGGCGGAAGAAAAAAAGAAAGAACCGGCCTGCGCCGGAGAAACCAAATAATTGTGCGGCTCTTTCGCTGAAAAACCGCCGCGAATTTCCTGCTCCTTAGGGGAGGGAAATTCGCGGCGGTTTTCGTTTTGCGCGTGTCTTGATGCATCGGCAGAGGCGGCGCGTCAATCGTATGCGACGGTATAGTTCAGTTCCCCCAAAGAAGCGAGCCGGATCGTTCTCACCTCAAAGGCGGCATAGGTAAAGGTCATTTCTTCGCCTGCGGGAAGAGCTGTTTCATCGGAGCCAATCGTAATGTGCAGGGGGGCCTCTCCGTTATTGCGGATCGTCACCGATGTGAATTTATGCGTTTCAAAGTTTGTTTTGATAACCTGTAAGTGTAAGCCGCTGTCGCTGAAAAACAGCTCGCCGACGGCAGCGATATCACCGCTGTCATGCGCCCTTTGAACGACACACAGGCTGCCGTCCGATTCATCCAGCCGAAGGGAATAGTCGTATTTCCCGCGGTCTTCCAGCGTGTAACTCTCACCGTTGGCATAGTCGCAGACTATGATGCGGCTGTCGATGATGCCGGAGCCGAAGGTGACTGTGGAGCACAGATCGGGAAGTCCGTCACCGGTGAGGTCGCAGAAATATGTGTTCCAGATGGGCATTCCGGTATAAAGCGGTGTGATCTCGTTTTCCGTCACGGCTTCCATCTTCTCCGGATAGCAGCGGAACGTTACGCCCGGATATTCTGGGAGATCGATTTCAAGGCGTCCGTCCCAGTTCGTTATCTCGGGTTTTTCCAGATAGTCGAACCACTTTTCCGCTTGCGCCGGTCCTAAACCGGACACATTATCACCGACGCTGGGCGAGCTCCGCTCTGTTTTCGGATCCGTCAGAAAGCAGACGGCGGCCACGACGCAGACAACCACAGACGCCAGAACGATCCAGAATGCGGGCTTCTTATAGTTCATCACGGACTTCACCCGCTCCTTTATGCCCACCTCGCCGAAAGCGAGGGGACACGCCGCGATGCTGCGGCGGCTGACGCTGCAGGATACGAGCGCCTGCGTATAATCGGCTCGCTGCTCGCTGCCCATTTCCCGGATGACCTTTTCATCGCAGGCAAGCTCGATATCCCGGCACAGCAGGATATAGCCGAGCCATAGCAGCGGATTGAACCAGTGGACCGTCAGCAGCAGAAAGCCGAGCGGCTTCCACCAGTGATCCCTGCGGCGGATGTGTGTCTGCTCGTGGGCGATCACATGATCCATCTCGCGTTTGTCCATATGATACGGGAGATAGATCTTTGGCCGGATGATCCCCAGCACGAACGGAGAACAAACATTTTCGCTTTGATAGATATTGTCCCGCAATATCACCGCTTCGCAGACCCTGCGGCGCAAACGCCGGTAGCTCACGGCGGAGTAGAGGAAAAGTGCAGCTACTCCCAAAAGCCAAATCACCGTTAAAACCGGGATCCATATTTGCAGCGGATTGGCGCTTGCGCCCGGCGCGGGCGCAAGCGAATGGGCAATGACCGGGTTGATGACCTGATCGAGAGCGGGAACGCCCGTCTGGACGGAAGGCGTCTGCTCCATCATAATGCTCGGGCTGACCGTTTCCGCGCTCGGGATCAGGCTCAAAGCGCTCTCGATCGAAAACGGGAAGATCAACCGCACGGCGACAATGCCCCAGAGCAGAACATTCATCCATTTCGGTGTTTTTTTCAGGCAGAGCCGCAATACCAGAACCGCGATCACGATCCAGCTCGCGGCTATGCTCCGGTTGACGATCTCCA
>CAKSWA010000024.1 GCA_934511165.1 uncultured Oscillospiraceae bacterium
GTACATTTGCTGATCCTCTCTTTGATTCTGCCCTTGGGCTTGATATTGCGTTCAGCTTTCGCTGTTGTCGCCTGAAGTAATTATCCGGGAGAGCTTGCGCCGGATTCGCTGTACGGCGTTGTCCACCGCTTTTTCTGTTCGACCGGTAACCGCGGCCATGGAACTGTAAGAATGTCCAGCCAAATACAATGGCAGAACCTTACGCTCAAAGGGTGACAAACACCGGGGAAATTTCTGGAAAAATTCGTCTCTGCGCTCTCTCGCTAAAAGCTGCTCTTCCGGGGTACTCCGTAAATCAAGGGCTGCATACGTATCGAGGCGGGTGCCGTCGTTGCCGAAAGCATCCTCCAGCGATACGCCGCTGTTGAGAGGTGTGTGCTTCATACAAGAGGCCGATTTGATGGCGCTGAAAATCCGATGCCGGATGCACAGCTCCGCAAACGCTTTAAAAGGAACGCTCTGCGAAGGCTTATACTCCCGGATCGCAGAGAGAAGGCCGAGCATTCCCTCCTGCGTAAGATCCTCGCTGTCCCCTCCGGCAAGAAAATATGGCCTTGCACAGATGCGGACAAGCTGATTATATCGAGCGGCTAAGGCCTCTTCCGCCCCGGCAGAGCCGGAAACGGACATTTGCTGAAGTTGCTCATCGCTGAAGCACTGAAAATCTTCCATAAAAAAACCAATTTATAAACGGATTATATTAGTTTTTACCACCAAAGTCAAGAGAATTGTAAAATAATTATGAAGTATTTTCCCGATTCTCCGTGGTATTTACAGGCTGAGCTGCTGCTGACCGTGAAACGGGATGCCAAGATGCTCATACGCCTTCTGCGTAACACAGCGTCCACGGGGCGTTCGTGTGAGAAACCCTTGCTGGAGAAGGTACGGCTCATAGACATCTTCCAACGTTACAGACTCTTCGTTGATCGTCGCCGCCAGCGTCTCAACACCGACCGGGCCGCCGTTATAGTACTCAATAATGCTGCGCAGCATACGCCGATCCAGCGCATCGAGACCCAGATGGTCAATCTCCAGCCGGTTGAGCGCTTTGTCCGCTACGTCGCGCGTTATCACGCCTTTTGCCGTTACCTGTGCAAAATCGCGTACACGTCGGAGAATGCGGTTTGCAATACGCGGTGTACCGCGGCTGCGGCGGGCAATCTCATCTGCACCGGAGGATTCGATCTGAATACCGAGAATTCCGGCGCTCCGCTCCACGATGCGGCGAAGCTCCTCCGGCGTATACAGTTCCAGCCGGAGAATGACGCCGAAGCGGTCACGCAGCGGCGCGGAAAGCTGACCGGAGCGGGTCGTTGCGCCGATGAGCGTGAATTTCGGAAGATCGAGCCGGATGGAGTTGGCAGAAGGGCCTTTTCCGATGATGATATCGATGGCAAAATCCTCCATCGCGGGGTAGAGAATCTCTTCTACGGCGCGGTTCATGCGGTGGATCTCGTCCACAAAGAGAATATCGTTCTCCTGCAAATTTGTGAGCAGCGCCGCAAGATCGCCGGGCTTTTCAATCGTCGGCCCGGAGGTGATGCGCATATTTACGCCCATTTCGTTGGCAATTACAGCGGCGAGCGTTGTTTTGCCGAGCCCCGGAGGGCCGTGCAGCAAAACGTGATCCAGCGATTCGCCGCGCATTTTTGCTGCCTGGATGAAGATGCGGAGATTTTCCTTTGCACGTTCCTGGCCGATATACTCGTTCAGATACCGCGGGCGGAGCGAGCCCTCGCCGGCATCCTCCGGCAACGAAACGGACCGGGTTATGAGTTCATTTTCCTGCTCCGCATCCGAAAAGCTGATTGCCAAGCTGCTCCCCCTCCTTTTACTTCATTATCTTTTTCAGACCCTGCCGCACGATGTCTTCGACGGAGAGGTTCTGAACATCTATTCCCTTGAGCGCTGCGGCGATCTCATTTCCGCCGTAGCCAAGCACGCCGAGCGCTGCCGCCGCATCGGAGAGCTTGTCGCCGCCGGATGGCGCCGCAGGAGTGAAGGCGCCGGACGAACCGAAGCTGCTGTCCGCACTGCCGCCGGAAAATTTATCCTTCAGCTCCATGATCACGCGCTGGGCGATCTTTTTTCCGATACCGGGCGCTGCCGTCAGTGCCTTTTCGTTGCCGGACATAATGGCAAGCGACAGCGATTCCGGCGTGTTGGTGGAAAGAATCGCCTGCGCCGCCTTAGCTCCGACGCCGGAAACGCCGGTCAGGAGCTCAAAACACCGCTTCTCGTCTGTACTCGTGAAGCCGTAAATATCAAAACAGTCCTCGCGGATGATCGTGCAGGTATAAAACCGTGCTTTCTCTCCAATGCGGACGCGGGAGAGTGAATTAACGGTGGTGTTGACGGCGTAGCCTACGCCGCCGCAGTCTACGACCGCGACGGAGCCGTCGATCAGGGAAACAACGCCTTCTATATAGTAGAACACAGATTTTGGTCTCCTTCCCTTGTCAAAAGCGATGTGGCGCTGCGGGCATGGCAGAGCGCGATGGCGACCGCATCTGCGGCGTCATCCGGGCGCGGCACGGCGGTCAGGTGCAGAATCCGGCGAACCATGTCCATGACCTGCCGCTTTTCCGCCTTGCCATACCCGACGACCGCCTGTTTGACCTGCATGGGCGTGTATTCGTATACCGGCACGCCGCAGCGGAAGGCACAAAGCAAAATAACGCCGCGGGCATGCGCTACAGGAATGCCGGTGGTTATATTCTTGCTGAAGAAGAGCTCTTCAATGGAGATCGCATCCGGATTGCACGAGCGGATCAGCTCTTCCAGATCCGTATAGATCTGGTCAAGGCGCGACGAGAGGGGCGTATGTGCCGGCGTTGTAATAACGCCGCAGGAGATCATTCTCTGATGAACGCCGGAGGATTCCAGCAGCCCAAAGCCGACGGTTGCAACGCCGGGGTCGATACCAAGAATTTTCATACCGCTCCCCTTTCTTATCTTATCTATTCTATCACAAAAACGGATTTCTGGCAATGCTTTTCACAGCATGGCTTTCTACATGAAAAAACGGGCTGGAAAACCTCCAACCCGTTTGAATGCTTTCTGAGAATTACTTCTGCGCTGTCCAGATGCGCGAGGAATAAAGGATTCCGGCAATCCCGGCGACGGTATCGACCATCGCTGCAAACCAGAGCTGATAGGTAACGCCGAGCAGTGCGAGAATGAGCAGCACGGCTTTGATGGCGAGAACAGCCAGCAGCAGCTGCCGAACCGTAGCGCGCGTGGCTTTTGCCGCATCGATCGCACCGACAATGGGAGAAGCCGTCTTATCCATAATGACGGCGCTGCCCGTCTGCATGGCCGTCTCAGACGCAAGACCGTCGACACAAACGCCGATATCCGCAGCGCTGAAGCAGGCTGTGTCGCCGCTCGCCTCGCCCAGATACAAAACGCTGTTGACCGGGTAACGCTCTTTGATCTCCTGAATCTTTTCGAGGCGATCCATCGGCATGCACTGCGCATAATACTCGCGCACACCGGCAGAAACGGCGGCGGTGCGGGTCTTTTCCGGGCTGTCCGCCGAGAGCATGATGCACTCGCACCCCGCGCCGGAGACGGCACTGAAGGAGGCTCTGGCATCGTCGCGGATCGTATCGGAAAGATAGATGCAGCCGGCATACTGGTCGTTGACGGACATATACACAGTAACGCTGTCCCCCACGGGATCGGTGACGGTGACGCCATTTTTCTCCATGTACGCCGCGTCTCCCATGCGGATGTCGATCCCGTCAATCACGGCGGTGATGCCGTCAGGCTCTTCGGTAAATTCTTCCACAAGAGAAGCGTCGATTGCCTGGCCATATGCCTTGGCGATGGATGCAGCGACGGCGGTGGATGAGCCGGATTCGGCGTGCGCTGCAACCTTGAGCAGCACCGCGGGGTCAAGCCGTTCGGATTTTACGGAAGAAACACGGTAAAACCCGGTGGAGAGCATTTCGTCTTTATCAAATACAACCGCTCCCGCACGGGAAAGCCCGTCCAGAACAAAAGCGTCCTTTACGACAACGCCGCTTTTCAGCGAGCGGAACAGTCCGGCAAGATACATGAACGGCAGCGGTGCGAGAAACGCCGTCGGGCAGGCGATGATGAGAAGCACGAGTGCACGGTGGATGGCTTCTTCCGTCGGTACCGTGGAGAAAATCAAAAGGAGAAGCGCGATAAGAACGCTGATGCCGAGAGCAAACGGAGCATAGACTCTCGCGTACCGCTCCACGGAATCAGTTTCGGGGCCGTAAACGGCGTCCGGGTCGGAAACCGCGTCGATCTCATGGGCAAAAACGGAATCGGAAGCGGCGCAGAGCACCGTGCAGCGGACGGCGGCGCTGCTGTTAACGGCACCGGCAGGAATCTTCTGACCGACCGTAACCTCACGGCGGGCGGCATGCCCGAAGATCGGCGCAAGATCGAGCGTGGCAGAGCCTTCCAGAATTTCAAGATCCGCCGGGGCGCGCTGCCCGCGTTCGAGAATAAGAATGTCGCCGAGCTGGACTTCTTCCGGCGAAATGTCGGCTTTTTCTTCTCCGCGAAGCACTGTAACACTCGGCACATAGGGATCTACGCGGTCGCGGTAGCTGGACTTTGTGAGAGCCGAGGCATATGAGCGGACGATATAACCGGCCTGATAAATCAGCATGACAGCGGCGGCTTCATACCCTTCGTTGATCGTAAACGCGAGGATCGCTGCGATGGAGACGAGAAGCTCTTCGCCGAGATAATGCTCCTTAACGAGACGGACACAGGCGCGGTACAGCACGTCAAAGCCGCTGATCAGTGTGCTGAGCAGCAGGAGCAGGAGCGATATGCCGTCTCCCAGACGCAGAAAGAGACCAAGGCAGAGCAGCACAGCGGCAGCGCCGAGCCGGACAAACAAAAGCTTGTCCACCCCGTACCATGTGCTCCCGCCAAGAGAGGCAAAACCGCCCCCGCTTTCGCTTTCCGGTTTTTTCTTAAAAATCTCTTTCATATCGTTAACCCCATTCTATGGTTCCGTAATATTCCACTTTACATAATAGTATATCATCTACATGCCAAAAAGCAACCGCGATTTTAAGTTTTTCGAAAAAAGGTCACGGAGTTTTCCTCCGGCATACGATGGGCTGAGAGCAATGCTCTCTATTCCCAAAATTTGGAGGAATCGTTTTGAATAGTAAGGAGTCCGCGGCGGCCGCCTGCGGATATAAATGCGGCGCTTTGCCGTCCTGCGCACCGCTGGCGGTCGGGTTTGTGCCGGCCCAGGAGAACGCGCAGGCCCGGTATGAGACGGACAAAGCGCTTGTACGCGGCACGCTTTTCCCGGGGCTGGATCTGCCGCTTGGAAACATGGTCAATGACGCCGCGCCGAATGTTCCTCTTGCCGAGCTCATGGCGATTGACTTTGCCGCGCACGATCTCTCACTGTATCTTGATACCCATGCCGGTGACGCGGAGGCTTTTGCCGCCTACCAGGATCTGCTCAAGCTCGCTGAGGAGGGCGCGCAGCGCTATGCCAAGCTCTATGGGCCAATCACCAAGCGTGATCTAATCAACGCGGAAACGTACACCTGGCTGAAAAGCCCCTGGCCGTGGGAATACCGCGGCAGTACGGAGGGTTGACGCATGTTTATTTATAAGAAGAGTCTTCAGTATCCGGTCCGGATCGCCAATCCGAATCCGGCGCTTGCGAAGATCATCATTTCGCAGTACGGCGGGCCGAACGGTGAGCTGGGCGCATCGCTCCGCTATCTGAGCCAACGTTTTGCCATGCCAAGCGATGAAGTCAAGGGTATCTTGACCGATATCGGGACGGAAGAGCTCGGCCATCTCGAAATGGTCGGGTCGATCGTCCACCAGCTCACACGGAATCTTACGCCGGAGGAGATCAAGGCGCAGGGCTTTGACGCCTATTTTGTCGATCATACGCTCGGTGTATTTCCGCAGGCTGCGGCAGGCGTGCCGTGGAACGCCATCAGCATCGGCGTCAGCGGCGATGTGATCGCCGATCTCACCGAGGATCTCGCCGCCGAGCAGAAGGCGCGTGCCACCTACGATAACATTCTCCGGCTCTCGGACGATCCCGATGTGAACAACGTTATCCGCTTCCTGCGCGAGCGGGAGGTTGTGCACTTCCAGCGCTTCGGCGAGGCGCTGGGGCTTGTAACAGAAAAGCTCAACCAGAACAACGTGTACTATATGAACCCGGCGTTTCCTGGACGCTGAAGCAGCAAAATGGCGGCGGATGCCTTATTCCGCCGCCGATTTTCCTTCAAGCCGGAGCCGGGCAAGGATTTCCTCGTCCGCCGGGCAAAAGGAGTAGCTGCTGATCTCCTCTGGTGTGATCCAGCACATGGCGTTGTGCTCCAGAAGCTGCGGCGTACCGCTTGCGATCTCTGCGTGGAACAGCGTCAGATGGATGGTGAGATCGGGATAAACGTGCGTCAGCTCCATATAAATCTCTCCGACGTGGATCAATACGCCCAGTTCCTCCCGGCATTCGCGCACAAGCGCTTCCTGCTTTGTCTCGCCCGGTTCAACCTTGCCGCCGACAAATTCCCAAAGAAGTCCCCGTGCCTTGTGCGCCGGGCGTTGGCAGATGAGAAAACGGCGTGGATTTTCCGCATTGTGGACAAGCGCTGCAACAACTTCTACCATCGTTATATCCTCGAATCTTTTTTATTTATGGTAGACGCTTATCCACAAAATGTCAAGGAACCGGGCAGCTGCGGCGGAATAGAATACAAGGGAAAGACATTACCGGAAAGGGCTGATTAGCCATGCAATCGATCATTCCTTTGAGGGATATGGAGCCCGGCACACAGGGCGTTATCGCGGATATATTGCCGGAATGCGCGCTGAGCCGCCGCCTTCGGGATCTCGGCTTTGCGGCGGGCGCAAGCGTAAAATGTCTCTTTCGCAGCATGTTCGGTGATCCGACGGCGTATGAGATTTGCGGTACGGTGATCGCGCTCCGCGCCGAGGACAGCGCATCCGTTCTCGTCCGGATGCCCGGCGGGGTGGAGCCGTAATGGCGTACGCTTACCGATTCGCGCTGGTAGGCAATCCCAATGTGGGAAAAAGCTCGCTTTTCAACGCGCTGACCGGTCTGCATCAGCACACCGGAAACTGGCCGGGGAAAACAGTTGCGACCGCGGCGGGACGGTGTACCATCGACGGAGCAGACATTGAGCTTATTGATTTGCCCGGGACCTACTCTCTCGCCGCCCATTCGCCGGAAGAGGAGGTTGCGGCGGAGTATATCTCCTTCGGTGATGCGGATGCGGTGATCGTCGTCTGCGACGCCACGGCGCTGGAACGGAATCTCCACCTTGTTCTGCAGGTCATGGAGATCACAGACCGCGTCGTCGTATGCGTGAATCTGATGGACGAGGCGAAGAAGCGCGGAATTTCCGTCGATCTGCCGCGGCTTTCGCAGATGCTCGGTGTACGGGTAGTCGGGACGAGCGCACGGCAGAAGAAAACGCTCTCTCCCCTGCTGCGCGCGGCGCTCTCCGCTGCGCGGGAAAGGCCGAAGAAAACCATTCGCATGCGGTACAGCAGCACAATCGAGGCGGGACTTTTCTCTCTTACAGCGCGTCTGGATGAACTGCTTCCTGGGAACGTGCCGAAGCACCGGTGGATCGCTATGCAGCTTCTGTTGGGCGATCGTTCCACCGCCCGATCGATGGGAGAAAAGCTTGAACGGCCATTGACGGAAGACTCCTTTTTGTCCGAAGCGATCCGGCTTGGACAGGAGCGGATCACTCGCGCTGGGGAGAACGCGGAAGCATCCGTTGCAACGACGCTACACTGCCATGCCGCTCGAATATCATCGGAAGTTGTTTTCGCGAAGCAGCAAAATGGCTTTTCGCGTGACCGCATAGCCGACCACATTCTGACGGGAAAGAAGTTCGGCGTTCCGGTCATGCTGCTGTTGCTTCTTGTTCTTTTCTATTTGACCGTTCAAGGCGCGAACTACCCGTCGGCGCTGCTCTCGTCCGCACTGTTCCGTTTTGGCGATATTCTCTCACGGTGGCTGCTCGCTGCCGGATTTCCGGTCTGGCTGCACGACGCGCTGATTCTCGGCGTATATCGTATGACTGCGTGGGTCGTGTCTGTTATGCTGCCGCCGATGGCGATCTTTTTCCCGCTGTTCACGTTTCTCGAAGACGTGGGCTATCTGCCGCGTATGGCCTTCAATCTGGATAGACCGTTTGAGCGGTGCCACGCCTGCGGCAAACAGGCGCTTACCATGGCGATGGGATTTGGCTGCAACGCAGCTGGTGTCGTCGGCTGCCGGATCATCGATTCACCGCGCGAGCGGCTGCTTGCCATACTCACAAACAGCTTTGTTCCATGCAACGGACGATTTCCCATTTTGATCTTTCTGCTCGGAACATTCTTCTCGGCAGGGAATTCTCTCGTATCAGCGCTGCTGCTGATGGGCGCCGTATGTCTCGGCGTTACCGCGACGTTTGGCGCAACGCGGCTTTTGTCTGCCACGGCACTGCGCGGAGAGTCAACCTCCTATGTGCTGGAGCTGCCGCCGTACCGAAAGCCGCAGCTTGGAAAGATCCTTGTCCGCTCGCTTCTTGACCGGACAGTATTTGTACTGGGGCGCGCCGCCGCGGTTGCCGCGCCTGCCGGTCTGATCCTCTGGCTGCTCGGAAGTTTTTCCGTCGGGAATGTCTCGCTGCTGCGGTATCTCTCCGATGGGATCGCCCCGGTTGGGAGGATTCTTGGCATGGACGGCGTAATACTGCTGGCGTTTATTTTGGGCTTTCCTGCCAACGAAACGGTGATTCCCATTGCCATGATGATATATCTCTCAGAGAGCACGCTCAGCCGGACGCTCTCAGCCTCGGCCATGAGCGGGATATTGCTCGCCAACGGCTGGACAGAAAAAACAGCGGCATGCGTCATCGTGTTCACGCTGATGCATTGGCCGTGCTCCACAACGCTTCTCTCCATAAAAAAAGAGACCGGGAGCTGGAAATGGACAGCACTCGCCACTGTGCTTCCAACATTCTGCGGCGCACTGCTGTGTATGCTCATAAACATTTTATAGCAAGAAGTCCCGCCGAACCGGCGGGACTTCTCCATGGAGCGGATAATGGGAATCGAACCCACCTCTACGGCTTGGGAAGCCGTCGTTCTACCGATGAACTATATCCGCGTATTTTGTTTACTGATGTACTCTACCAAAATATGCCTGAAAAGTCAAGCGACAAAAAAGGATTCATAGCTTGTGACTCGTCCGAATACGCTTTGGCAGGAGTGTGATTTGGAATGAAACGTGCAAAACGCGCAACCATCTATGTGGCAGCGGGACTGTTCGTTGCGGCGGCCGCCGCGAAGCTGCTCTTCCCTGCCCGCACATCCGAAACGATCCGCACCATCGAAAAATCTTTCCACAGAGCGGACTATCAGACAGAGGAAACCGTCGCTGCCGTGACGGAAGCAACGGACGCCGCAGCGCCTGTCACGGTCACAATCAACGCTGCGGAATTTCTCGGCCTCGCGGAGTCGGCCGGCACGGAAGAACTGTCTCCCGCCGTAGAGGAAGCAATGGCGGCGTTCATGGAGGAACAGCAGCCATTCGTGGATCTCGGTGTTCCGGCCAACGTGTCCTACGATGCGCCCATGCCGAAGTTTTCGTTTGTCCAGCCGCTTTCCGCCAGAGTGTCCTCCGATTTTGGTTACCGGCTGCACCCGATCGATAATGAGACGAAATTCCATTACGGCATGGATCTTGCGGCAAATTCCGGGGACGATATCGTCTGCTTTGCCGCCGGGACGGTAACGGAGGTCGGAGAGAATAATACCAGTGGAAAGTTCCTCCGCGTAGAGCATGAGGACGGATACGCGACGATGTACGCGCATTGCGGCCAGATCTACGTGGAAGAGGGTCAAAAGGTTGAGTCCGGAGAAAAGATCGCGCTTGTCGGCGCAACCGGCAAAGCCACCGGCCCGCATCTTCATTTTGAACTGACACACGACGGCGTTTATCTGAATCCGGCGTTCTACCTGGCGGCGCTTTGAGCCGCTGCCGGGTAGAGATTACCGCTGGGGCTGCCGTTTTATTCCCGCTGCTCTTCTATCTGGATGATTCCGGCATTTTCTCCGCGGTTTTGCCCGCCGTATTCTTTCACGAGACCGGCCATTGTATTTCCGCAAGGATGTACGGTGGCCGAATTCTTTCGTTCCGGATGAGCTTGAGCGGGCTGTGTCTTGAGACGACGCCGTTTTCATCTTCACTCTCCGAGGCGGTATGCGCGGCGGCGGGACCCCTGTGCGGTCTATTATGGGCAGCGCTGTGTTCATGTATCCCCGGCGAATGGTGGGAGCGCTGCCGGGATGTATCGCTGTATTTTTCCGTATGCAACCTGCTTCCGGCACAGCCTCTCGACGGCGGGCGAATCCTCTATGCGCTCTGCGGGAATGCAAAGGCCGTTCGGATCGTCTCGGCCAGTACCGGAACCGTTTGTATTGCGGCAGCGGTGTTTACGCGCCGGTGGGGACTGGCGCTGCTGGCCGTGTGGATTCTCGTGGAACAGCTTACAGCATAACAGCGCGGAGATTTTCCATTGCCCGCCGTTCCAGCCGCGATACCTGCACCTGTGATACGGAGAGGATCCGTGCGCAGTCGCTCTGCGTCAGGCCGTGGAAAAACCGAAGATTGATCACCTGCTGCTCTTTTTCCGGCAGTCGCTCTATGGCGGTGCGGAGCGCGACGCTCTCCAGCACGCGCTCCTCCTGCCCATAATCGCCGAGCACGTGCTCGAGCGTAAACCCCTCGTCCCCGCTTTCGCGCTGCAGGCTCTCTGCCGGCGCTGCCGCAGTCTCCGCCTCGGCGATCTCCTCCACGCTGACGCCGCATTCTGCGGCAATCTCGGAGAGTGTGGGTTCCCGGCCGAGCGTTTGCTCCAGACGGCGGCGCGCTGAGTGAATCTGCTGTGCGCGCTCCTTGAGACCGCGGCTTACCTTTACGGCACCGTCATCACGCAGAAACCGCCGGATCTCGCCGGCAATTTTGGGCACGGCGTAGGTGGAAAACTGCGTGCCGAACCGCTCGTCAAACCCCTCAATCGCTTTGAGAAAGCCGAGACAGCCGAGCTGATAGAGATCGTCCGCATCTACCCCGCGGCCAAAATACCGGCGCGCAACGCTCCAGATGAGACCGGTATTTTCTTCGATCATCTGCTGCACGGCGTCGCGGTCGCCGGAGTGCGCACGGGAGAGAAGCTGTGCGCGGCTTTCCATCAGCGATCGCGGACGCGGCGCGGGAGCGTGCGGAGCATGATAACGCTCGTCCCCTCGCCCGGCGTGGAGCGGACGGTCAGCTTATCCATAAAGCTCTCCATGATCGTAAAGCCCATGCCGCTGCGCTCCTCGCCGCCGGTCGTGTACAGCGGCTTCCTTGCCTTTCCAATATCCTCGATGCCGCGGCCCCAGTCGCGGATGACGATCTCCAATCGGTTATCTTCGAGAATCCGGCAGCGCATGAGAATTTTTCCGATGCAGTCCGGGTAGGCGTGAACAATGCAGTTCGTCACGGCCTCGCTGACCGCCGTTTTAATGTCGCCGAGTTCTTCCATCGTCGGATCCATCTGCGAGGCGAACACGCCTGCTACCGAGCGCGCCAGCGCTTCGTTGCAGCTTTTGCTGGGAAATTCCAGCTTTATGTAGTTTTCGTATTTCATCGTGCGGCTTTTCCCTCCGTATACTTGATGGCAACAAACCGTTCTATGCCGGATGTGCGAAATACCCTTGCGCATTGCGGTGCCGGATCGAGCAGAAAGATGTCTCCGTCTGTCTCCTCCATCCGTTTTTTCACGCGCAGAACGACGGCGATACCCGAGCTATCCATAAAGGAAACACCGGAGAAATCGAGAATGCATCGCCGCGGCAAAAAGCGGTCGATAAACGCTTCGGTTTCGCGAAACGCCGAGCGTGCCGCGTGATGATCGAGATCGCCGGTATATCGGATGCAAAGGCAGCCGTCGGAATAGGCGCTCTCCAACTGCATAACGTACTTTTCCTCCCCAAACGAAAATGGCGCTGTGGTTTTGTCCACAGCGCCATTTTATCTGGCACTCTATGAAAATGTTGCCGAAGCGGGGCAGTCAGAACGAAAAAGATACGGTATTTTCGAGCGTATCTGGCAGATACATGAAAACTTCCCGACGATCAGCGATGCAGAGAAAACCGTTCTGCTCAAAAGCGCGGGCATTCCACGCCCAATCGTTCAGATAAACGCTCAGGCAGTACTCGATCTCACCGTTATTTTCCGCATACAGGCAATAGCTGTCGTCTGCGGCAAAACCGAGAAGGTTTTTCTCCGGCAGGACAATATAGCTTTGCAGGCTTTCCAGTGTACTGCTGTAGTCGCTCCCGAACGTGCGTTCCGCTGTTTTTTTCAACGAAGCATCGTAGAGCGAGAGCACCATCTGCCCGGCGGTTTCGTGCCGGAAGGCGGCAAAGCCGCCGTTTTTCCACGGCAGCAGCGCATCCGCCGCAATGGCGTCCCCGCCGGACGAAGCTGTGATGGAGCCGGGAACGGAGAAATCGGCAATATAGGAGCCGTTTTCCCCGGAGAGCAGTACCGTATCCGGTGTGAAGCCCGCCCAGACGATGCTGCTGCCATCCGGCAACTCCGAAAGCTTCGCCGTAACGGCAAGAGAGGCGTCCAGCGCGTAGAGCGTGCTGCCGGACGGTTCCGCTGCCGGAACAGGGGCCCCTTTTCCTTCATACATACGAAGATACGATCCGGAATTCTCGGAAACGCAGACGTATCCGGAGCCGAAAGGCGCGATGGCGTTCTTCTCCGGCAGCACGCCGCTCATAATGCCGGAGCTTCCCAGCCGGATGCCGGAAGCGTCATAGTCAAAGCGGAAGAGATCGGTGCATACGAGATCGGCATATTCCGTATATTCGCCCATATCGTCGCTCATGCGGCGGGATTCTGCCGATACGGAGCGCGTGTCCGTCAGAAAAACGCCGCCGGGTACAGCATATGCATTCTTTGCCTCTGCGCCGTAGACGGCAACGGCATTTTTCTGCGCTGCCTCGTCCAGTGAATAAGCGCCGAATACCGCGCAGCCCTCACCGCCAGCCGGAAGCGCGTACAGGCTTTCGGCTTCAAGAAAGCGGCTGTCCGCTGCAGTGTGTACACGCGGAACGAAGCTATCTGTATCTTCCGCGCCGGACGGCTCAAGGACGGAATAGTCCGTCGCAACGCAGAGCGCGCCGCCGCTCATCCACGCCCCGGAGAATACGCCGTCCTGACCGGTGCTCGTGAGCAGGACAGGCGCGGAGGGATCGGAAACATCGTAGAAATCCACGCCGACGTATTCCGAATAATGTATTTCGTTCCCGACGCTCTCATAGCCATATACATCCAGAAGAACAGCAAGGCGCGAGCCGCGAAGGAACAGCGCAAGCGGCGTTCGCTCACTGCCGGTAAAGGCACCGGAATCGCTGCCGGAACTGCTCCACGCGGTGCCGACCGGTATAGTGGAAATGAGTTCCCCGGCCTCTCCGCTCAGGCGGAAGATGGTAAGATTCTTATCTGAAAGCGCGTAAATGTACTCGCCGTCAACGCGGAGGATGTCGCTTGCTGTGAGATCGTGAAAGGACACGGCAGAGGACAGAACGGAAGCCGTCTCCGGCGTGTTGATATTCTCCCCCGCCGTTTCCCTTTCCGGCAAAGCGGAAAAAACACCGCTGTAATCCGAAAATGTGCGCAATTCTGCACGGTTTTCCTCCGCCGCGGCTTCGAAAGAGATCGGCGCGGGCGTCGCCGTCGGAGAGGGCGTCACGATCGGTTCTTCGGTAGCAGCCGGCTCCGGCTGGCGGGAAGCGGAGCAGCCGGCCAGAAGTGCCGTAACGAAGAAAATCGTGCAAATGATAAAAACTTTTTTGAGATTTCTCATAGTAACTCCTGAAAAAAGTGCTATTTTTGACTGGCGAATGCGGAAAAGTTGCAAAAAAGTCAAAATTTTTCTTTACAGACAATTTGTATTGTAGCATAATATCGGCGGAAATCCAATACTTCCGGAGGTTATTTCATTATGAGAACTGTTGGTGCTGTCGTTCGCGGCATCCGTACCCCCATCGTCCGTGAGGGCGACGATCTTGTCTCGCTGGTGCGCGACAGCGTCCTGGCCGCCTCCGAGACGGAGCATATCACCTTCCACGACCGTGACATCGTCGCCGTGACGGAGTCCGTCGTGGCGCGCGCTGCCGGCAACTATGCCACGGTGCAGAACATCGCCGACGATGTGAAGGCGAAGTTTGGCTGCGATCACATCGGCGTCATTTTCCCGATCCTTTCCCGCAATCGCTTTGCCATCGTGCTGCGCGGCATCGCCACCGGCATGAAGAAGATCACGCTTATGCTCAGCTACCCCTCGGACGAGGTTGGCAACCACCTCTTTGATGAAGAGCTGCTGGAGGATTCCGGTATCAATCCGTACAGCGATGTGCTGACCGAAGAGGAATACCGCAAGGCGTTTGGCTACGCGCTTCATCCGTTCACGGGCGTGGACTATGTAGACTATTATAAAAAGCTTATCGAAGAGTGCGGCTGCGAAGCCGAGATTCTCTTCGCCAATCAGGCGGAAGCCGTTCTTACGCGCGTAAAGAACGTGCTCTGCTGCGACATTCATACCCGCTTCCGCACGAAGCGCCGTCTCACGAAGGCAGGCGCGGAGAAGGTTCTCGCGCTGGACGATCTGCTCACCGAGAGCGTCAACGGCAGCGGCTACAACGAGAAATACGGCCTGCTCGGCTCGAACAAGTCCTCCGAAGATAAGGTGAAGCTCTTCCCGCGCAACGGGGCGGAGTTTGTTGATGCGCTTGCCATCGCCATGCGTGAGGCTACCGGCAAAAACATTGAGTGCATGATCTACGGCGACGGCGCATTCAAGGATCCCGTCGGCAAGATCTGGGAGCTCGCCGATCCCGTGGTCTCCCCCGCCTGCACCGAAGGCCTTATCGGCAAGCCGAATGAGCTGAAGATCAAGTATCTCGCCGACAACGATTTTGCCGGTCTCAGCGGCGCGGAGCTGCGTTCTGCCGTGGAGGATTCCATCCGCCACAAGGACGCCGATCTCAAGGGCAATATGGCAAGCCAGGGCACCACGCCCCGCCAGCTAACCGATTTGATCGGTTCGCTCTGCGATCTTACCAGCGGCAGCGGCGACAAGGGAACGCCGGTCGTGTTCATCCAGGGCTACTTTGATACCTACGCCGAAGAAAAATAAGAAAATGACAAACACCGTCGGATGGTTTTGCGCCATTCGACGGTGTTTTCTGTTATGCACAAAATATCGGTTTTTATTTCTCTGATTTTCACAAGATATATGCATTGCAAAAATTGGCCAAATTCGATAAGATGAAATCAAGTTAAGCCGTGGGGGGTGATACAGATGCAGCTCCTGGAAGATAGAATCCGCCGCGATGGTGTTGTGCGTGATGGCGGCGTTTTGAAGGTGGACAGTTTTCTGAACCATCAGATGGACGTTTTGTTCTTCTCCGAACTCGCCAAAGAGTTTGAGCGTCTGTACCATGACTGCGGTGTCAACAAGATACTTACGATCGAGGCATCTGGGATTGGTATTGCGTGTATAACCGCTCAAACCTTTGGGTGCCCTCTTGTTTTTGCCAAGAAAAACAAAACGCTGAATATCGCCGGAGATGTGTGGACATCCAAGGTTCACTCCTACACCCACCAGAGAGTTTACGATATCATCGTTTCCAAAGATTTTCTCGGCCCCAACGACCGCGTGCTGGTCATCGATGATTTTCTTGCCAACGGCGCGGCGCTCACCGGTCTGATCGAATTGGTAGAGCAGTCCGGCGCAACGCTTGTCGGCTGCGGCATCTGCATTGAAAAGGCATTCCAGCCCGGCGGAGATATGCTCCGCAGCAAGGGCATCCGCGTGGAATCTCTTGCCCGCGTCAAATCCATGAGCGTGGAAAACGGCATAGAGTTCTGCTGACTGCGTTTTTTACAAGTTCATATCAGTCGATATAAATCAAATGATACGGTTTTGAAGTCTCTACCCGGTCGCCGTAAATGACCGGACTATCGACGAGGAGCAAAGCAGCGTTTTCTTCTGCTTTGTTTGTCGTTCGTTTGCGGAGACCGATCTGGCCTCCGCAATTTCTTTTGCTTTCCTTCCGGCTTGCCGGCGGAAATAAACAGTAAACAGTAAAAAAATCAAAAAACTTACTGGAGGAAGAAAACATGAAAAAGCTTGTCGCTCTCCTGCTTGCGCTGACGCTGTGCGTCGGTCTCTGCGCCTGCGGCGCTCAGCCCGAAGCCCCTGCGGCCACCGATGCCCCCGCTGCCGACGCTCCCGCGGAAGAGACTCCCGCCACCACCGGCGAGACCGGAACCACCACTGCCCCTGCCAACCTCAAGGTCGGATTCATCTTCCTGCACGATGAAAACTCCACCTACGACCTCAACTTCATGAACGGCGCCAAAGAAGCCTGCGCAAACCTCGGCCTCACCGATGACCAGGTCGTTTTCCGCACCAACATTGCCGAAGGCCAGGAGTGCTACGATGCCGCCGCTGAGCTCGCTGATGCTGGCTGCAACGTCATCTTTGCTGACTCCTTCGGCCACGAGGACTTCATGATTCAGGCCGCCAAGGAATTCCCCGAAGTTCAGTTCTGCCACGCCACCGGCACCAAGGCTCACACCGAAGGCCTTGCCAACTACCACAACGCGTTTGCTTCCATCTATGAAGGCCGCTACCTTGCCGGTATCGCCGCCGGTCTCAAGCTCAACGAGATGATCGAGAACGGCGACTTCACCGCGGAAGAAGCCAAGATCGGCTATGTTGGTGCCTTCACTTACGCGGAAGTCGTTTCCGGTTACACCTCCTTCTTCCTCGGCGCCCGCAGCGTCTGCCCCACCGCCACCATGGAAGTGACCTTCACCGGTTCCTGGTACGATGAGACCGCCGAGAAGGAAGCCGCCAACAAGCTCATCGGCAACGGCTGCAAGCTTATCAGCCAGCACGCCGACTCCATGGGCGCTCCCACGGCCTGCGAGACTGCCGGTGTCCCCAATGTTTCCTACAACGGCTCCACCGTTTCCGCCTGCCCCAACACCTTCATCGTCTCCTCCCGCATCAACTGGGCTCCCTACTACGAGTACGCCATCAACGCTTACCTGAACGGCGAAGCCATTGACGCCGACTGGACCGGCACCCTGGCCACCGGCTCCGTCGTCCTCACCGATATCAACACCGCCGTCGCCGCCGAGGGCACGGCCGAAGCGATTGCCGACGCCACCGCGAAGCTCGAATCCGGCGAACTCCAGGTCTTTGACTGCGCGAACTTCACCGTCTCCGGCGACAATGTCACCGCAAATCTGACCGTTGATGCCGACGGCCACGTCACCTCTTACCTTGCGGATGTTGACACCGACGCTGCCTACACCGGCGACACCGAGGTCGTTGAGGACGGCGCTTTCAAGGAGTCTGCGTTCCGTGCCGCTCCGTACTTCGATCTCAAGATCGACGGCATCACCCTTCTTGACACCGCGTTCTAATTGAACCTCACCTAAACCGTTTACCGCACAGCGGGCAGCGCAAAGACAATTGAATTGCGCTGCCCGCTTTCCCCGTTTGTCACCGCATAAGAAAGCACATGATAAACTCGTATGCTTTCTTATGCGGTATTGGACTTTGATACAATATTTATTTGCAGGGAGTGACCGTATTGGACAACAAGATCGCGGCAGTTAAAATGCGCAATATAACCAAGACATTCGGCTCTGTCGTCGCAAACGACAGAGTCTGGCTCGATATATACCGGGGCGAGATTCTCGCGCTGCTCGGCGAAAACGGCAGCGGCAAAACGACGCTCATGAACATGCTCGCCGGTATCTATTTCCCCGACGAGGGCGAAATCAGCATTGACGGAAAACCCGTCGTTATTCGCTCTCCAAAGGATGCCTTTGACCTTGGCATCGGCATGATCCACCAGCACTTCAAGCTCGTGGATGTGCTGACGGCAGCGGAGAACATCGTTCTCGGTCTGCCTGGCAAGCTGGATCTCAAGGCTGCCTCAGCGAAAATTCGCGAAATCTGCGACAAATACGGCTTCAGCGTTGATCCCTCGCAGAAAATTTACGATATGTCTGTCTCCCAAAAGCAGACGGTGGAGATCGTAAAGGTTCTCTACCGCGGTGCCGACATTCTCATTCTCGACGAGCCGACCGCCGTTCTAACGCCGCAGGAAACGGACAAGCTCTTTGCCGTGCTGCGCAACATGCGCAACGACGGGAAAGCCGTCGTCATTATCACGCACAAAATGCACGAGGTCGAAGCGCTCTCCGACCGCGTGGCGATCCTCCGCCACGGCCAATTCATCGGCGACATGCTTACGGCGCAGACCAATGCGCAGGAAATGACGAACATGATGGTCGGCCACGCGGTAACGCTGAATATTGAGCGTCCCGATCCGGTCGATCCCAAGCCCCGCATCGAAGTTAAGAATCTCACGGTTCGCAGCGTGGACGGCATTATCAAGCTGGACGACGTTTCCTTTACCGCCAACAGCGGTGAAATTCTCGGCATTGCCGGTATTTCCGGCTGCGGCCAGAAAGAGCTCCTTGAAGCCATTGCCGGTTTGCAGACCGTGGAATCCGGCAGCATCTCCTATATTGAAGACGACAGTTCCCGTGAAGAGCTCATCGGAAAGGATCCGCTGAGCATCGCCGAGCTCGGCGTCTCGCTCTCCTTTGTCCCGGAGGATCGTCTCGGCATGGGTCTTGTCGGCAACATGAATCTTGCCGACAATATGATGCTCCGCTCCTTCCGCCGCGGCAAATCGATCTTCACCGACCGCCGCTCTCCCCGCGCGCTGGCCGAGTCTGTTGTGCAGGAGCTGAGCGTCAGCACGCCGAGCGTGGATACGCCCGTGCGCCGTCTCTCCGGCGGCAACGTGCAGAAGGTGCTCGTCGGCCGCGAAATCGCAAGCGCGCCGACCGTTCTTCTCACGGCGTACGCCGTGCGCGGTCTGGATATCAATGCTTCCTATACCATATATGATCTTATAAACCGGCAAAAGAAAAAGGGTGTGGCCGTCATTTATGTCGGCGAAGATCTGGATGTTCTGCTGGAGCTGGCTGACCGGATACTTGTCCTCTGCGGCGGCAAGGTCAGCGGTATCGTTGAAGGACGCAAAACCTCGAAGCGCGAGGTTGGCATGATGATGACAAAGCTCGGAGGTGACAAAGCCGATGAATAAGCAAAAGCAGGAGCCTCTGGCTCATATTTCCAAGCGCGGCGCGATGCCGTGGTACAAAGCGTGGGCGATCCGTCTCGGCGCGATCGTCGCGGCACTTTTGGTGTGCGCGCTTGTCACAACCGTCACGACCGGCGAGAATCCCATCGCCGTCTATGGTGCCATGATCAGCGGCGCTTTCGGCACGGCGCGGCGCAGCTGGATCACCTTCCAGGGTATGGCCGTTCTGCTGGTGATTTCTCTTGCCGTGACTCCCGCATTCAAAATGCGCTTCTGGAACATCGGCGCCGAGGGACAGACCCTCGCCGGATGTCTTGCGACGACGGCCGTAATGATCTGCCTGAGCGATAAAATGTCCAACGGCATGCTCATTCTCACCATGACTGTTGCGGCAATTGCGGCGGGCGCGCTGTGGGGCTTTATCCCCGCTTTCTTCAAAGCTCGGTGGAATACGAACGAAACGCTCTTCACACTGATGATGAACTATGTTGCCACGCAACTTATTGCCTACTTCATCATTGTGTGGGAGGTTCCGAAGGGCGCTGGTCAAATCGGCATCATCAATCAGGCCACCCAGCTTGGCTGGCTGCCGCAGCTCGGCGGAAACAAATATCTGCTGAGCATCCTTGTTGCCGCGGTAGTGACGATTGCGGTATATGTGTACCTCAACTATACCAAGCACGGCTATGAGATCAGCGTCGTCGGCGAGAGCGAGCGGACCGCGCGCTACGTCGGCATCAAGGTAGAGAAGGTCATCATGCGCACGATGGCTCTCTCCGGTGCGATCTGCGGTCTTGCGGGCTTGCTGCTCGTCGGCGGCATCAACCATACGGTTACAACAACGATTGCCGGCGGCCGCGGCTTTACGGCCGTCATGGTGTCGTGGCTTGCAAAGTTCAACCCGATCATCATGATCTTCACCTCTCTGCTGCTCGTATTTCTGGAGCGCGGCGCGGGCGAAATCTCCACAGCCTTCGGTCTGAACCACTCTTTCTCCGATATTCTTACCGGCATCATTCTGTTCTTCATCATCGGAAGTGAGTTTTTCATCAACTACAAGATCAACTTCCGCAAAGCCGCAAAGAAGGAGGACTGAGCCATGTTTGATATCGTATCGTTTATCCCGAGAGCCGTTGTTCAGGGCATCCCGCTGCTCTTTGGCAGCACTGGTGAAACACTTACGGAAAAGTCCGGCAACCTTAATCTCGGCATCCCCGGCATCATGTATGTCGGCGGTATCTGCGGCGTTATCGGTGCATTTCTGTATGAAGGCGCTGTCCCCGCGCCGGGCACGCTCAATCCGTTCCTTGCTGTCATCATTCCCCTGCTCTGCTCGATTCTCGGCTCGCTGCTGATGGGGCTTCTCTATTGCTTCCTCACCGTAACGCTCCGCGCAAACCAGAACGTCACCGGCCTTGCCATGACAACATTCGGCGTAGGCTTCGGCAACTTCTTCGGCGGCTCTCTCATCAAGCTTTCCGGCGCGGATGTTCCCTCCATCGCGCTCTCCCGCACGAGCGCCTTTTTCAGCGCATCGCTTCCCTTTGCAGATAAGCTCGGCTGGTTCGGGAAAATATTCCTGAGTTACGGATTCCTCGCCTATGCTGCGATCATTATTGCCTTTGCCGTGTCCTATATCCTCAATCGTACCCGCGTCGGTCTGCATCTTCGTTCCGTCGGCGAAAGCCCGAACACCGCAGACGCTGCCGGTATCGATGTTCGGAAATATAAGTACGTCGCCACCTGCACCGGCAGCGTGATCGCCGGACTCGGCGGACTGTACTACGTTATGGACTACGCCTGCGGCATCTGGTCGAACGACGCCTTCGGCGACCGTGGCTGGCTTGCCATCGCGCTTGTCATCTTCACGATTTGGAAGCCGAATGTCGGCGTGATTTCCTCCATCCTCTTCGGCGGACTCTATATTCTGTATCTGTTCCTGCCCACCGGTACGAACCTCGCCGTCAAAGAGCTTTATAAGATGATCCCCTATGTTGTCACGATCGTGGTGCTGGTGATTTCCTCCATGCGCAACAAGCGCGAGAATCAGCCCCCCGCCTCCCTCGGCCTATCGTATTTCCGGGAGGAGCGCTGAATGAAGTACTCCACCGTACTCTTTGATCTGGACGGCACACTGACCGATCCGGTGCAGGGCATCTGCGGCAGCGTCCGTTATGCGCTCGAAAAAGCTGGTCGTCCGGTCGGTCCAATCGAGAGCTATCACAAGTACATCGGCCCTCCCCTGCTTCGCTCGTTTGAGGTTTACGCAAATGCTACGCCGGAGGAAGCGCAGGAGCTTCTCGGCTACTACCGTGAGCGCTTTTCGACCGTCGGTCTTTTTGAAAACGAAGTGTATCCGGGGATTCCGGAGCTGCTGCGTGATCTGAAAGAATCCGGTACGCGCATTGCCGTTGCAACGGGTAAACCGACGGTTTTTTCCGAGCAGATTCTTGAGCACTTCAGCTTGCGGCAGTACATCGATGTTGTCTCCGGCATTCCGCTCGACCGCGAGCCGCTGGATAAGTGCGAAGTGATACTGCATGCGCTCTATGAAATGGGCATCACGGACAAGTCCGGCTGCGTTATGGTCGGCGACCGGTCGCACGATGCCATCGGCGCAAAAATGGCGCGGATCGGTTTTATCGGCGTTCTTTATGGCTACGGCAGCCGCGAGGAGCTGGAAGCCGAAGGAACGGAAACCATTGCCGAGAGTGTTGCCGCACTTCGAACGCTTTTGCTGAATTAACCGATATCCCTGCGGACATGTATCCGCAGGGATATTTTTAATGACAAAAAATGCATTTTCCGAATTTGCATAACGCCGGTGCTTGCGGTCAAAATAGGCTCGGACACAGCAAAAACGTGTTCGATTCGAGAGAAAGGAGTTGCAATCAGATGTCTACCAACAAGAGCAATCATCTTGTCAATCCTCAGGCCCGCGAAGCGATGGATCGCTTTAAGATGGAGGCTGCCAGCCAGGTCGGTGTGAACCTTACGAATGGCTATAACGGCGAGCTTACCTCCCGCCAGGCCGGCAGTATCGGCGGCCAGATGGTCAAGAAAATGATCGAGGCCTACGAAAACGGCATGAAGTAATCATTCCCCATAGAAAAAGCGCGAAGGGATTTTCCCTCCGCGCTTTTTTCAGTTTCTTACTTCGATCACGTTGATCGCAGCGGCCGTCAGCTCCGTATTGGAAAGAACGGCGTCGGTGATCTGCGCGACCTGGGCTTCGGTCAGTCCCTCCGCGGCAGACGGTACAGCAACGGTGCAGCCCTGCGAGGAAAGATATACCACGCAGTCGGCAAAGTCCTTGGCAAGAAGCTCATTTTCGATCTTGCTTTCGAGCAGAGACCAGTTGGCCATAACGGTGATTTCATTCATAGCGCTGTCGATGACCTCCTGCGAGGCGGATTCGGCGCAGGCTGCCGTTTCGAGCAGCGAGAGTGCCTGATCTCTCGACTGCTGGCGCGTGAGCCGCGCTTCCGAGAAGTACCCGGATACCGACGCGGGGAGCGCCTCGGATGCCGTTTCCTCCGGTGTGCCAACCGCGGCGTTGACGGCAGTTGTCATTTCATCCTCGGCATCCGCCATGGCGCTGTTGCCGTCACCCCAGCGCTGATTGTATGACCAGTTGAGAAATGCCGCCGCACATACGAGCAGCAGCACCGCCGCGATGAGAATGTTTCGTTTGAGATGGGGACGCAGATTTACGGTCTTCATATGATCCTCCTCCTATGATATCAATTCTTCTACAATAATGCGATTGCTGCCGAGACCGGTGAAGGCGCTTACGGCCTGTATAACGCGCAGCCGTACATCCGATGAGCGGGCGCCGGAACAGACAACTACCGCGCCGGAATACTCCCCTCTGTGGTTTGGCTCTTCGGAGAGCAGAGCGCACACTTCTCCAACACCGTCGATCTTTGCAAGCACGGCGCAGAGCCGTTTTTCCTCTGTTGTGGATACATCTTCGTCCTCTCCTGCCGGCTTGGCTGCCGCCGATTTTGGCCAGAGCAAAAGCAGCAGCCCCACGGCAAGCAGGACGATCAACACGCTTTTCTTTTGCAGAAACGTACTCAGAGCGCCTTTCCGTTCATTCATCGGCCCAATGCTGCCTTTCTGCCGGAATACCCAGTTCCGCGGCAAGATAAGCGCTCAGACGGTATCGCTGCTCGGCGGTAACCTCTCCGCGTATCGTAACTTCACAGGGCACCCAGCTCTCATCCCCCCATTTCACCTTCACCGAAACCAATGGTTCCGGCATTCCTATGGATCGTGCCTCGTCCAATATGTATGCCGCCGTTTTCTGTTCTATGTATGTTCGCAGCAGTTGATTTTCCTGTTCTTCCAGATCGTCCGTCAGTTCGGCAACGGTCCGCCGGTAGTTGTCCAGCGCGAGGGAAAACGACGCCTCATCCGTCCGCAGCACGGGCGACAGGAGCGTACATGCAAGGAGTATGCCGCAGGAGAAGCGCGTCACGCGCTTCACGCTTCCCTCCGGCGTGAGCTGAAGCGCCAGCGCCGAAAGGAGCGACGCTGCGACCAGCGAGCGGATCCACGAAAAAAGCCACTCTGTCATAACGCTACACCACCGTCTGTATCAGAGAATAAAGGGAAAGGAAAAGCATCATGGCGCCCGCGCCGTTTATGGCTAGCAGCAGCGCAAACGCCGTGCCGAGATTGGAAATCAGCTCCGAAAAACGCTTGTCCGCCACGCACTCGCACACGGCAGCGGTCAGCTTATATATGAGGAAGCGCACGCCAAGCGTTAAAACCGGCGGGAGGCAGATCGCCGCAACGGCGAGCAAACCGAAGATTCCGATCGTCGCTTTGAGCGTTCCGGCAGCGGCCGCGAGCGTAGAGGCAGCGTCGGATAAAATGCTTCCGACGACCGGGAGCGCCGCAGATACCGCTGTTTTCGTCACCCGCGCGGCGAGCGCGTCCGCAGTGCCGGTAACGACGCCGGTGAGTGAAAGCCATGCAGTAAAGGCCACACATACGCCGCTCAAAAGCGTTGTACAAACCGTTTTCATGATCTTCTTTGCCGTTTTCAATATCTCGTTTCCAACGGCGGCATCCGCAACGGACAGCGCGGCATAGCCGCAAATGCACGGAACAAGAACACTGCGCGAAGCGGACAGGAGCACGTCCATGCATACCGCTGTCGCCGCATATTTTGCCGCGGCACTCCCTGCCGCGCCGGACGCTGCCGCGGCGGAGGAAAGCACCGGCAAAAGGACGTGGGAATAGTCCGAAAGCGTCTGGAGTGTCTCCGTGCCCATCGAGATGTAGGAGCGAAAATCCGAGATCGTCGCCGTACCGATGACAGCAACGGCGGCAAACGTGATGTACGGCGGAGCCCGGCTGCCGAGATCCAGCGTATCGGTGAGCGACACGAGAACACAGACGCAGAGCAAAATTCCGCCCGTCCGGCAGATATCTGCAGCAGAGGAACGAACCTTTTCCCATGCCGTTTGCAGAAGGTTTTTCCATACGCCGTCCTTCGGCAGCTCCTCCGGGGATACGCCGGAGAGCATGGGAGCGGCTTCCTCCGGCAGTGCGTCGGTCAGCTCGTCCATGCCGGGGATCGGGATTTCCGAAGCGGCAAGCGCTTTCCCAGGACAAATCACAAGGGCAAACAGGAGCAGTATCAAAGCAGCTGCTCCACGATGGCAAGAAGCGAACGGATAAGCGGCAGGGATATGTACAAAGCGCAGAGCGTTCCGCAGAGCTCCACCGCGGAAGCGATGCTTCCCTGCTGCGCATCCCGGCAGACCTGCGCAGCCAGATGCGTTATCATCCCGATCCCGATGCATTTGAGCACCGGAGAGAGATACACCGCGTCGATACCGCCCTTCTCGGCGATCTCCCGCAGAAGCTCGGAGATACGCGAGGCCACCGCTGCGGCGAGCCATACGATGATCACTCCTGCGACAATCGTCACGGTAAGCGATAGCTCCGGCGTATATTTGCGCAGCAGGAGCGCTAAAATGCTGCCGATCACCGCCGCCGCGGCGGCACGAATTACAATTTCCATCCATTTCCTAAAACCCAAACAGATCGCGGATCAGATCAAAAAGTTCGCTGATCTCCTGCACCACGATCACCAGCACAACGACAAGCCCGGTAATACTCGTCATGAGCGCCTGATCCTCCCGGCCAGACCGCGTGAGCAGAATATTCAGCACGGCGACAAGGATGCCGACGGCCGCAATTTTAAATATCAGATCCACATCCATTAAGGCGCTCTCCTTTGCGGGGTTGTCCATTGCCAAGGTATGAGCACTCAACGCTATATATGCAAAAAACCTCCGGGAATATGTCCCGGAGGTTTACATAATTTTTATATCAGACTAACCCAAAGTGATCCAGCGCCAGAGCAAGACCGTCCTCGGTGATGGGCGCTGTGACGTAGTCCGCTTCTTTGCGGAGAAATTCCGGCGCGTTGCCCATAAGAACGCTCGTCCCCGCCTCGCGCAGCATGGGGAGATCGTTCGGCCCATCGCCGAAAGCAAAGGAGTCCTCCGGTGCGAAGCCGAGATGCCGCATTACGGTTTTCATACCGCCTGCCTTGGAGAGACCTTTCAGAATGACCTCCCGCATGGAGTGCTCCCGCCCGATGAAATCGAGCCGGTCGGAGAAGGCATTCACAAAGCGCTCGGAATCGGCCTTGTCCTGCGGCCAGCAGACAAACTTGTCAAAGGCAAAATCCGGCACATTGGTGTTCGTAAAGCCCGGAACGCCAATGCCTGTAAGCCACGCGAATTCGCGCTGCGCGATCAAAGAGGTGCAACGCTCATCCATCCATACGCCCTGTTCGGATTCAAACAGCATATCCATGCCGCACTCGTACCCCGTATCGCGGATGCGCACGGCCTCCTCGTGTGGGATTGTCCGGTAGAGCAGGTCTTTCCCGTTCAGCAGGATATGTCCGCCGATGGAGCAGATATACCCGTCAAAGTCAAGTGCGCGGATCTGCGGCTCGATGTGCCGGAACGGACGCCCCGTGTTGATAATAAGAATATGTCCGGCGCTCTGCGCTTTCTTCAGCGCGGCGCGGGCACTCTCTGGCACTACGTGATCTGCCGTCACGATTGTACCGTCTACGTCAAAAAAGAGGATTTTTCTCTCCATTTTTTATCATCACCCGGCGATATTGTGCCATATCGCCGGCGAAATGTAAAGACTAAAGAAGTAAAACCGCCAGGAGACATCCGGCAGCCAGCCCCAGTGATGGATAGAGCCGAACGGCGGCCTTTTTTCGTTCGCGCAAGGTGTCCCGCACATGCCGAACCGATTCCTCCAGCGCGTCGAGTGCCTGCTCCGGCTCCGCGCCGGACGAAAGCTGCTCGCCGAACCGCAGAAGCGGCTCTTCCAGCGCTTTGGGCAGCGAGGCACAGCGTATGCTTGCACGCCAGACTGAGAGAAAGGAGAATTCCCGGACAAGCGCGGAGGCGTTCCCTGTATCCAGAAACAGCCGCGGATACCTCGTCCCCAGACGCTCCATCAGCTGCGGAAGCGGCGTGCGGTGAAAGAGTATCTCGGTTCGCATATCACGGGAAGCCGTGAGAAGCATTTCGGCGCATTGGAGCTCTTTCCCTACGCGTTCCAGCGCAGAAAAACCGGCGTACGCTCCGGCGGCAATGAGAAGTATCGCGCCAAGCGCTCCTGTCACAGCATAACCTCCTCATATGTCCGCTTTCCGGCAGTAATGCGGATCACAATAGCACGGGCAAAAATCTGATCGCGCTGAAGCATCCGGTATACCTCCCGGCGGGACAGCTCCGAAGCATCAGCGGCATGCGCCGTGGCCAGCAGAGAAACGCCGCAATATGCCGCACTGCGGCAGGCATCGGCGTCTTCCGGTTCGGAAATCTCATCCATGGCGATCAGTTCCGGCGACATGCAGCGAAGAAGAATCATCGCCGCGCGCGCCTTCGGGCAGTCGGAGAACACGTCCGTCCGTTCACCAATGTCAAATCCCGCCCCACTTTCGGAGAGCGCGGCGATCTCTCCGCGCTCGTCGCAGAGTCCCACACGCATTCCGGCATTTGAAAGGGTTCGTACCATGTCGCGCAAAAGCGTTGTCTTCCCGCCGCCCGGCGGGGATAAAATAAGTGTGGACGGAAAAGGGCGAATGCAGAATTTTCCTCCGATGCCTTGTATTTCCCGTGGAATACGGATACACACGGAAAAGAGATCTCCCCGGTTCCATAGTCCGCGCTCACCGCTCGGAAAGCGGCCGCAAAATCCCACACGGACACCGCCGTCCGCCGTAATGAATCCGCGCCGCAGACAATCCGACGCCGCATACGGTGAAGCGCCGCTTGCAAGCTCCAGAACTCTCGCGAGGTCCTCTTCCGTCACAGCCGCTGTACCAGACAGCAGAAGCTCCCCGGCGGAAAGCGTCAGCGCCGGGCGTCTCCCGCGCCGGAGCCGAATCTCGCACATCTCCGCCGTCGTCTGCTCCGGCAGACTGCGTACCGCTTTTCGAAACTCGCCAGGCAGCAGCCACAATGCTTTTTCCAGGCCGGACATACTACCGCCTCCCTTCCCTGCATGCCTATGCGCTTTCCGTTCGGATTATTTTCAAAATGTTCATGACTTTAGAAAAAAATGAGAGTATTATACGTCACGTTCGTTCGCCCGCGAACAATTCGCACACGAAATATTGAGGTGAATTATGGATTGCTGTGAAGAAAGAGCGCGCTCCAGCCCGGCATGGGGGCTGCGGTCGCTCGATCATATGCGCCGCCGCGCCGGAAACTATGCCATGGCGGATATGCCGCTGCAGGATCCGGCGCAGCATATGATGCTCGTGAACATTTTCCGTATCTCCGAGCGCGGCTCGCTCCCCTCTCAACGGGAACTGGCGGCATCGATGCATCTCTCCCCCGCCACGGTAACGGCAACGCTGAAACTGCTTGAACGCAGCGGGTACGTCCGGCGCATCGCCGACGATAAGGATCAGCGCATCAACCGCGTAGCGCTTACCGAAAGCGGCGAGACCGTCATGTGCGAGGGAATGCGCCGCATGGATGCGCTCGACGACATAATGCAGGAAGGGCTTACAAGCGAAGAGCACGAAATCCTCTGCCGGTGCCTTTCCAAGATGCGGGACAATCTCTCGCGCTATATGAAATCCAGGGAGGTGGATGCCCATGATTAAAAAGCTCTTTCCCTATCTTCGCGAATTTAAAAAGGACGCGATTCTCTCGCCGCTGCTCATCGTTCTGGAAGCGGTGTGCGAGCTTTTTCTGCCGCTGCTGATGGCAAACATCATCGACGACGGCATCAACGGCACAGGCGGCATGGACAGCATTGTGCGAAACGGCGTGCTGATGCTTGTGCTCTCCGTTATTTCCATGTTCTGCGGCATGCTGGCAGCAAAGCACGCGGCCTATGCCAGCCAGGGCTTTGGCAGGAATCTGCGCAGCGCGCTTTTCCGTCAGGTGCAGCGCTTTTCCTTTTCCGGCATCGACCGGTTTTCCACGGCCTCGCTCATCACACGCATCACGAACGACGTGAGCGCGCTGCAAATGACGGTCGCCATGAGTCTGCGCATTCTTGTCCGCGCGCCGGTGCAGCTTCTTTCTGCGCTTGTCGTGTGTCTTGTACTCAATGCGCGCCTGACGCTTGTTCTCGTCGTGGCGATTCCGGTGCTGGTACTCTCCGCCGGACTGCTGATGAAGGTCTGCCGCCGTCTCTTTAAAATCTTTCAGGAGAAGATTGACGGGCTGAATGCTGCCGTGCAGGAAAACCTTGTATCCATCCGCGTCGTCAAGGCATATGTCCGTGCCGGTCACGAAGAGGAAAAGTTTGCCAAGGCAAACGGTGAACTGCTGACTGCCGGGTTGAACGCCGCTATGCGCATCATCCTCATGATGCCGCTGATGCTCATCATTCTCAACGGCGCTTCCCTCGGCGTTTTCTGGTTTGGCGGCAACATGGTCGTACGCGGCACGATGCTCACCGGTGAGCTTTATTCCTTTTATATGTACATTGCGCAGGTGCTCATGAGCGTGCTCATGGTCGCGATGTGCCTTCTGCAGCTCACGCGTGCCACGGCCTGCGCGCAGCGCATCGACGAGGTGCTCGAAGCGCAGCCGGATATCTGCGACGGCGCCGTGCCGGAGAGCGAGCTTCCCCCGGCGCATGGTAAAGTCGAGTTTAAAAATGTCTCCTTCCGCTATAAAGCCGGTACGGGCGACGATGTGCTCCGAAATATCAACCTCACCGCAGAGCCGGGACAGCTTGTTGCCATCATCGGCGCAACCGGCACAGGCAAATCCACGCTCGTTAATCTTATCCCCCGGTTTTACGATGTGAGCGAGGGCAGCATCGAGGTCGACGGCCTGGATATACGCGAGTATCCCATTCAGGCGCTTCGCGAGCGCATCGGCATGGTGCTGCAGAAAAACGTGCTCTTCACCGGCACGATCCGCGAAAACCTTCTCTGGGGTGACAAGGACGCAACCGAGGAGCAGATGATCCGCGCCGCGAAGGACGCACAGGCGCACGACTTCATAATGTCTCTTCCGGACGGCTACGACACGATACTTGAACAGGGCGGCGTGAACGTATCCGGCGGACAGAAGCAGCGGCTCTGCATTGCCCGTGCGATGCTGCGTCATCCCTCCATTCTCATTCTGGACGACTCCACAAGCGCCGTCGATTCCACAACAGAGGCGGAGATCCGCCGCTCGTTCCACGAAAATCTCAAAGACACCACCGTAATCATCATTGCGCAGCGCATCAGCTCCGTCCGTTACGCGGATAAGATCGTCATCCTTGAGGACGACCACATCGCCGCGGAAGGAACGCACGAAGAGCTGATCGCAACAAGCCCGATTTATCAGGAAATCTACGCCTCGCAGCAGGAAGGGGGACTTTCGAATGGCTGAAGCACGTAAACCGAAATATCAGGCCGCTCCCTCCCAGGCCGGGCGCGGCGGCCATGGACCGCGCGGCGGGTTTCAGCGGCCGAAGAACATGGGCAAAACGCTGGGACGCCTTCTGAGCTACGTCACAAGACGGAAATGGCTTCTCGCCATCGTTTTTCTGTGCGTGATTGTCTCGGCAGGCTCAAGCGTTGCCGGAACGTACCTACTGCGCCCGGTGCTCAACGAACTCGTCAGCGATCTGCCTGCCGCAGAAAAAATTGCGAAGCTCGCCAGAACGCTGCTTGCCATGCTTGGCATTTACCTTTTCGGCGCGGTATGCACGTATACGCAGTCCGCCATCATGGTACAGCTGGCCGAGCGCGGTACCGCGCGGCTTCGCAGCGATCTTTTCACCAAGCTCCAGACGCTTCCGCTCAAATACTTCGACGGTCATACGCACGGCGAACTCATGAGCCGCTTCTCCAACGACGCGGACAGCGTGCAGCAATGCCTAGAGCAGAGCCTTGTCTCGCTCTTTTCGAGTGCCTTGACGTTCATCGGCATCGTGGTGATGATGATCTACACGAGCGCTCCCCTGTTCATCATCACGGTTTTGATGCTCGCCGCGGCTATGTCCGTATTCTTACTGCGCGGCAAGAAGAGCCGCGTGCTCTTCCAGCAGCAGCAGGCCGCGCTCGGTGAGCTCAACGGCAACATTCAGGAGATGATTGAAGGGCTCAAGGTTGTCAAAGCGTTCACTCATGAATCGGAGGCCGAGGCAGAATTTGAAGAGCTCAACAGCAATTTCTACACCGTCGCGCGAGACGCAAACTATCTTGCAACCTCTATCATGCCGATTGCGAGCAATATCTCCAATATTGGCTTTGCCGCCACGGCAATGGCGGGCGGCGTGCTGACGTTCGTTCTCGGCTTTGACATCGGCGGACTTGCGGCGTACCTCCAGTACTGCCGGAATGTCACGCAGCCGATCAATCAGGTGTCACAGCAGATCAACGCCATTCTCTCTGCCCTTGCCGGCGCAGAACGTATCTTTGAAATCATGGATACACCGCCCGAGATCGACGAAGGCACAACGACCATCGTTCGCGTGCACGAGGAAAACGGCACTCTTTGTGAGACGAGCGAGCGCACCGGCCAATGGGCATGGAAGGTCACGACCGGCAGCGAAACCGCGCTCATTCCCGTGCGCGGCGATGTGCGGCTGCACGACGTAGACTTTTCCTACGTCCCGGAAAAGCCCATTTTGAAGGATATCACGTTCTATGCCAAGCCCGGACAGAAGATTGCGTTTGTCGGCTCGACCGGCGCGGGAAAAACGACGATCACCAACCTTTTCAACCGCTTTTATGAAATCGATTCCGGCAGCATCACCTACGACAGCATCGACGTTCGAAACATTGCCAAGGACGATCTCCGCCGCGCCACCGCGGTCGTTTTGCAGGACACGCACCTTTTCACCGGCACGGTGATGGAAAACATCCGCTACGGCCGTCTGGACGCCACGGATGAAGAATGTATCGCCGCGGCAAAGCGCGCAGACGCGCACAGCTTCATTCGCCGTCTGCCGGATGGATATAACACCATGGTCACCGGCGATGGCGCAAATCTCAGTCAGGGACAACGGCAGCTCCTCTCCATCGCCCGCGCCGCGGTCGCCGATCCGCCGGTGCTCATTCTGGACGAGGCCACAAGCTCCATCGACACGCGCACCGAGCGTCATATCGAAAAGGGGCTCGACAGCCTTATGCAGGGGCGTACGGTATTTGTCATTGCGCACCGCCTCTCCACGGTACGAAACGCCGACTGCATCGTTGTCATCGAGCACGGCGAGATCATGGAAAAAGGCACACACGAAGAACTTCTTGCACTCAAAGGACGGTATTACGATCTCTATACCGGCCAGAGCACTCTGGACTGATACACGCAGCGGAAAACTGCCGCTTTGCTTTAAGAGAAGCGGCAGTTTTTTCAAAGCGGGTTTGACTTCCCCGCCGCCGTATGCTATCATCGAAATGCTTTATGCGGGTATGATGGAATTGGCAGACATGCGAGATTTAGGTTCTCGTGTCGTGAGACGTGCAGGTTCGACCCCTGTTAC
>CAKSWA010000025.1 GCA_934511165.1 uncultured Oscillospiraceae bacterium
AACTACCGCCAGGCGTGCTCCTTCATCACCCGCGAGGACATCGCCAAGCGCACCTTCGACGAGATCGCTCCCAAGTACAAGGAGCGCACCGGCGGCTACACCCGCATCACCCGCATCGGCACCCGCAAGGGCGACGCCGCGGAGATGGCGGTCATCGAGCTGGTGTAATTCCCGTATAAAAAACGCAGAAACGGCGCAGCCTTTTTTCGAGGCTGCGCCATTTTTATCCGAACAAAACGGTTGGGAAACGCGTCTAAAAGAAAAAGCGAAAGGAACGCCGAAATGAAAAAGCTGTGTATTCCTATTGCAATGATGCTCATCGTATGCACGCTGCTGACCGCCTGCGGCGCGCCGTCCACGGCGCCCTGCTACCCGGCGCCGGAAAATACCGCAACGCCGCAGCCGACCGCCACGCCCCAACCAACGGCGACGCCCGGACCGACAGAAATGCCTGCCCCCACGGCGGAACAAAATCCCGCAGATGCTGCGACGCCAGGGACGGAGACCCCGGCGGAGACCGACGCCATCGAGCGCTATATGGATACCATGACGCTGCGCGAAAAGGTGGGCCAGCTCTTCTTCATCCGTCCGGACGCGCTGGATACAGCGCAGTCACCGGGACAGATCAACTCCTCGGAGACCGAGGGCGTGAAAACGCTCACGGACGATATGCGCGCAGTGCTCGCGGCGTATCCGGTCGGCGGCGTGGCGATCTTCGGCAAGAATATCTCCGACCCGGAAACGCTCCGCACGTTCACCGCGCAGCTGCGCGATGCCACCACAGTGCCGATGTTCCTCGGCGTGGACGAGGAGGGCGGACTGGTCGCGCGGCTTGCCAATAACGCCGCCTTCGGTCTGCCGAAATACGAGAGCGCCGCTGCCGTGGGCGCGTCGGGCAATGCAGCAGACGCCGAGAGCATGGGCCGCACGATCGGCGCATATCTCGCCGATTACGGCTTTACAGCAGACTTTGCGCCCGTGGCGGATGTGTATACGAATCCGGCCAATACCGTCATCGGCAGCCGCGCGTTCTCCACGGACGTGAATACCGCCGCGGCGATGGCGGGCGCGTGCGCGAAGGGGCTCGCCTCGCAGGGCGTCCTGCCGGTATATAAGCACTTCCCCGGCCATGGCGACACCGCCGAGGACAGTCACAACGGCCTTGCCGTCACGTATAAGACGCACGACGAGCTCGCCGCGTGCGAGTGGATCCCCTACAGCACGAACGACCTGACCGGCTGCGCCGTCATGGTCGGGCACATCGCCGCGCCGAACGTTACCGGCGATCTCACGCCCGCGAGCCTTTCCGGAACGATGATCAGCGGATACCTCCGCGGCGAACTGGGCTTCATGGGGCTCGTGATCACCGATTCCATGGCGATGCACGGTGTGACGGATGCCTATTCGCCCGGCGACGCGGCAGTCGCCGCGATTCAGGCAGGCGTGGATATCGTCCTCATGCCGGAGGTGCTCTCCGAGGCGTTCGACGCCGTCGTTGCCGCCGTGGAAAATGGCACGATATCCGAGGCGCGCCTCAACGAGAGCGTCTACCGCGTGCTGCAATACAAACAGATGTACGGGATCTTCTGCCCGTAAGAGCAAAAATCGCAGCGTTTTATAGACAAATCCAGGCGGCAGGTGCTATACTGAAAGCACCTGCCGCCTTTGCGCGGGATAAAACGAAAAGGGGAATCGACATGAAACGGATCATCGCCATTTTATTGACCCTTACGATGCTGCTGACGCTGTGCGCCTGCGGAGGAAAGACGGAGGAGCCGTCCGTGCCCGCCGGGGGAAAGACGGCGGACGTACCGACTGCGGAACCGGCCGAGCCGGAAGCAACGCCCGAGCCGGAGGAAATGGCGTATGCGACGGAGCACGGCTTCAAGTTTGTTTCGGCTGCCGAACCCATGAATTATACCTACCCGTCTATGCAGTATGCCGACGGATATACCGATCCGGTGTTTAATATAGAGACAACGAACAGATCAAAATTCCGCCTTATCGGCGTCGAGCCGCTGGCGGACGATCCCGACTACCTCGTATACACGATCAAGGGAACACACGATGGCTGTGTGAATATGACGGCGGCAGAAGACGCTTCCGTCGAAGAGCGTTACTATGGGACGACATATCTGGGGTTAGAGTTTGTTGACGGCAATACTGGCTACCGTATTCCGCAAAAATATGTGAGCTACACGGGGAAAGACCATAAAGAATACGACGTTACGGTGTCCTCCGAAGGCGAGGAGGCTGCGGAAAACGAAGTGACGCTGCAGGATATTCTGGATGCGCAGGGCTTTGTATGGAACGGCGAAGAGGTGCATATCACGCTCCAGTACAGCGGTGACTCGACCGGTTACGTGGGTTCAAAAGACCCTGTTGAAAACGGAAGATTCCATTACAAGTATTCCGGTGGCATATCAGACACATACACTGTGATCGTCCCGGCCGGATATACCGGCCTGTGCGTGGGGGTCGATCTTTCTGAGGTCGGCACCTCCCGCGGGGAGGAAACGGACAGCGGGGAAACGCCCGCGCTGGCGCTGTTTGAGCCGGAGGAGGGCAGCAATTACTATTTCCAGCGTCTGGACGAAATGGCGGCTCCGTTTCTCGGCGTGACGGACGGAGCGGAGAAATGCGCATCCGCGAAATCGGTGGAGGCCGATGCCGAAGAATTGGCGGCGGTGGCCGAAATAAAAGGACCTACATGGGTTTCGCTCACCGAAGAATGGATATATGAGACGTTAGACACCGATCTCGTAGAGGAAATCTCTGCGACACCGGCTGAAACATGGTGGGAGTACGGCATACGCGGAATAAAGGTTGCTGCACCGGATCTGACCCGCAGTGAGTGGGAGGAACGGGGGATGAAACCGCTGGAAAACGGACTGTGCCAAACGATTATATTGAATACGAGTACCGGACTTCTCATAGAGGTTGTGGCGTTTGACGGCGAAGGGAATATCGTCGGGCGGAGCGGAACGGTTGCCCCGGGCGAGTTCATCACGGAATTTGCGCTCGACGAGGTCCCCACGAAAACCTTCACTGCCATGCGAACCAACGGTATAGTATATAGCGATACGGAAAGAGAAATGTATATCGAAGAAAAGGAAGCCCGGGTCGGACTGTATGTCTATCTCTACGATCTGGACGGGAATCTTCTCTATACCGGCCCGCTGGCCACGCAGTAAGCACAGCTCTGCGGCGTACTTGTCCCGGAAACCGAAAATGAGAGATGGAGCAGATCCATCTCTCATTTTTCTGTTTCCCCGGCGTTGAGCCGGGCGCGGAGATCGGTATTGTAGTCGGTAAAAAACCGTATAGCTGCCGCGCGCTCCTCTTCGGGCAGGGAACGGAAGAACGAGAGCTCGCGCTCCTCCCAGCCGCGGTGCCGCTCGCGGTGCGCGTCAAAAAGTACCAGTCCGGCGTCAGTCAGCCGGTAAAACACCTTCTGCCGGTTTGCGCCGAGCTGATACGACTCTACCGCGCCTTTGTCCGAGAGCTTGCGCAATATTTTGCTGATTGCGCCCTTCGTCATGCGCATTTCCTCGGCCAGCGCCGTAACGTTCGGGTGCTCCATGCGCCCGATGGCGTCCAGACAGTTCAGCTCCGAATGATCATAGCCGGAGAGATTGTCCCGGCTGTGGAGCTTGTCCGTCTCATCCGAGAGGTTGGTGTATTCCAGCACTAGCTGCAAAAGCTCTTCGCTTCGATCCATTGGCAGATTTCCTTTCCGGGTAACTGCCCATATTGTATCCGACGCCGCGGCGTCTGTCAATCAGCGCTTGACAAATCCCGGCAGCCCGGTATAATGCAGATAGAAACTTGTTTCCTAGGAAACAAATTATTCTGCGATGAGAATAGCCAGGCTCCGATGCGGGGAAGGAGAGGCCGTATGGAAAACGTAACATTCATTTTGAACGGCAGAGAGATCACGGCGGAATACGAGGGGCGCATGACGCTTTTGCGGTATCTGCGCAACGTCAAGTGCATGAAGGGCAGCAAGGAAGGCTGCTCCACCGGCCATTGCGGCGCGTGCAGCGTGCTCATTGACGGCATCCTCGCCCGTTCGTGCGTGACGCTCCTCAAAACGCTTGCCGGAAAGAGCGTGGAGACGATCGAAAACCTCCCGAACGACACGATGCTGCAGGTCATCCAGCGCTCGTTCCTCGACGCGGGCGCGGTGCAGTGCGGCTTCTGCACGCCGGGCATGGTCATGGCGGCGAAGGCGCTGCTGCTCAAAATCCGAAACCCGCTCGACGAGGATATTTACGACGGCCTGAAGCACAACTACTGCCGCTGCACGGGCTATGTAAAGATCATTGAGGGCGTGAAGCTCGCCGCGGCGCGTCTTCGCGGCGAGGATGCGGCGCTCGCTGCCGTGCAGGTGAACGATCCGACCGAGATCGTCACCGGCAAGGGGCAGATCGTCCCGGAGATCGAGGGGCGCTTCGTCGGGCAGAGCGTCTGGGACGTGGACGGTCTTGCCAAAACCGCCGGAACGCTCAAATACTGCGACGATTACGAGGCCGGCGAGTTCGGCGAGAATACAATGCTCCACGGCGCGTTCGTCTTTGCCCCCGTGCCGCACGCGCGCATCAATGCGGTGGATTACACGGCAGCAGAACAAGCGCCCGGCGTCGTGCGCATCGTTACGGCGGCGGACGTGCCGGGGCTCAACGCGATGGGCACATGGTGTCAGGACTGGCCGGTCTACTGCACCGACGAGGTGCAGTTCATCGGCGACCATATCGCCATGGTCGTGGCGGATACGGCCGAGCACGCCCGCGCCGCGGTCAAGCTTGTGAAGATCGATTATACGGAGCTCCCTGTCCGGTTCAGCATGGCTGAGAGCTGCCGGGATGAGAGCTATATCGTCACGACCGGCCGCGAGACCGGCGACGTGGAAAAATGCAAGGCTGACCCGGAGATCGTAAAGGTGCGCGTATCGAAGGAAATCCAGCCGCAGGACCATGTGTGTATGGAGCCAATCTCCGCCATCGGGTACGCGGGGGACGGCAAGGTCACGGTGTACGCCTGCACGCAGGCGCCCTTTGAGATCCGCGCGATGCTCGCCAAAAACCTCGCGATGGACGAAGAGAACATCCGCGTTGTGGCGACGCCGCTCGGCGGCGGCTTCGGCAAGAAGTGCGACGCCTTTCTCGAAGCGCCCGTCGCGGTCGCGGCGCTCTGCTGCGGTAAGCCCGTCAAGATCACGTTGACGCGGCAGGAGGACATTTTTGTCACGACCCGGCGCCACGGCTACCACACCGATTACGAGATCGGCTTTTCCAAGGACGGCAAGTTCCGGTATCTTGACAGCCACATGTTCTCCGACGGCGGCCCCTATCAGGCCGAGAGCTACGGCACGCTGATGACCGGCTGCCTGATGTCCGGCGGGCCGTACATCATCCCGAACGTCCGTGTGGATGCCCGCTGTGCGCGCAACAACAATCTACTTGGCGGCGCGTTCCGCGGCTACGGCATCAATCAGGCCGCGATCTCCATCGAAACGGCGCTCGACGAAATGGCCGAAAAGCTCGGCATCGACCCCTTTGAGCTGCGGCGGCGCAACGCCGTATATCCGGGCAGTTACTCCGTCGGCGGCGAATTGCTCGAGAGCAGCATGGGCATGCACGATACGATCGATCTGTGCGAAAAGGCGGTCAAAGAGGCGCTGAAGGAATACGAGGGGCAGTACCCAAACGGGACGAAGGTCCTCGGCTGGGGCGTCGCTTCCGGATTTAAAAACTCCGGCGTCGGCAAGGGCATATTCATTGACGACGGCGCGTGCAGGCTGACGCTCGACGGCGAAGGAAAGCTCCACATGATCGTCTCCGGCACGGACATGGGGCAGGGCTTCCGCACCGCTATGGTGCAGATCGCCGCCGAGACGCTCCATATGGATATGAAGGATATCGATATCGTCATCGGCGATACGGACATCACGATCCCAACCGGCGAGAGCGTGTCCGAGCGCCAGACGCTCTGCGACGGCCGCGCGGTGTACGAGGCGTGCCGCCTTTTGCAGAAAGAACTGGAAGAGAAGCCGCCGCAGCCGGGTGAGAGCCGGTACGCGGAATACTACTTCCGCGCGCCGGAGTGCTTCGCCATCGGCAACTTTAAAGGCGCGGAGGAGAAGGGCGTGAAGTACCGCAACTTCCCGGCCTACGCCTATGCAACGCAGGCGGCCATCGTCGAGGTGGACACCGCCACGGGCAAGGTGAAGCTTCTCAAGGTCATCGCCGCGCACGACGTTGGCCGCGCGATCAACCCGCGCATCATCGAAGGGCAGATGCAGGGCAGCGTGTCGATGGGGCAGGGGTATGCCCTGACCGAAGGCCACCCGACAAAGAACGGCTACCCGGTGAAAAGGCTCTACGGCCAGATGGGACTCCCCAAGGCGGAGGACACGCCGCGCTACAAGCTCATCCTCATCGAGGACCCGGAGCCCATCGGGCCTTACGGGGCAAAGGGCGTGAGCGAGGTTGCCACCGTGCCGATCACTCCGGCAATTTTGAATGCCGTTTCCCGCGCCATCGGCGTGCGCATCAATAAGGTCCCGGCCTCGCCGGAGGTCATTCTCGAAGCCATCCGCACCGGAAAATGCGATGTTCCGACCATGGCAGAACAGGTCGCCGCTCTCGGCTGAAGTATTGCGGCATAATAGACGAAAAGCGTCAAAGGCAGACAGGATATTACCTGCCTTTGACGCTTTTTTACTTTTTGTACTTGTCAAACCGATAATTTGTATTATAATAAAACCTGCTGGGATTTCGGATGTGTCGTTTTAACAACATCGTAACATCGCCCTGAAATGAGCGCGGGCAAAGGTGTTTATAAGACGAAGAGTGTCAATTTCTGTCAGGAAAAACGCAAATTTTCACATTAAAGTAACAATAGGGGGTTGCTGAAATGGCGGAACCGGTATATAATCAATTAGTTAAAATGCAGACATTTTGGGACGAATCCAGAACGGAAAACGGAGGAACCTCCGAAACATGAAACGACTCGGGGAGAAGAATCTCACGGCAGGAAGAGAGCGGTGGTTTGCCGCGGCGCTCGTTTTGACATACGCCTTCCTGTATCTTCAATATATGAATGTGCTTTGGGTCAGGCTGACCGTGGTTTATTATCCGTGGGTCGTGATACTGCTGCTCATTGCGCTGCTGCCGCGATATAAAAGCGAGAAGATCGAGCTCAGGCTCATGCTGCTCTTTGCAGCGTGGATGCTGCTTACCCGTGTTCTTCGCTGGGATGTGAAAGCCTACATCGAGAACTGGCGTGCTTACGGCCCGGCGTTTCCGGAGGACACGGCGAGCATCGTGCATGCTCTCGTCATTTATCCGACACTGGCCGCCTGTCTGATCCTGCGCGGCCGGAACCGGGAGCGGCTTCTTGACGGGATCGCCGTGGTTGCGGCCGCGTTCTCAACGCTCACCACGCTGTTCTGCCTTTATGCGGTTCTCTATAAAACGGATATCCCCATCCCGCACACGAGCTGGTTCCTCTGCAAGTTTGGCGGCTACCGGCTTTGGGTGCTGGGGAAAAACCCCAACATAGGCTGCACATGGTATTTTCTGGGTATCGCCTTCCTGACCTACCTGTTCTGCCGCACCAAAAACCGGCTTTGCCGGGGCGTCATCGTCTTCGCAGGAATTCTCAACTATGTGGTCCTGGCCATGACGTTCAGCCGCAGCGCGATGCTTGCATTCTCGCTGTGCACGGGGCTTCTGATTCTGGTACTGGTGCTGCGGCGCTTTTCGCCAAAGACGGTGGGCAAAAAGCTTGTCTGCACGGTGCTCGTGCTCGCGCTGATCGTCCCTCTGGCATATAAGAGCTTTGATTTCACGGCGCAGGGGGTAGAAGCGCTCTCCTCTGCGCTGCTCCAGAGACGGAGCACGGCGACGGCGGAAGAGCCCGGTGCGGAGGAGGCTCCTCTTGTCTGCGGCTTCGGCGCTGCGGAGCGGGGATCGGAAAAGCTTTCGCCGGTACCGGTGCAGATGCGCGGCGCGTCCCCGGCGCTTCTGGCCGCGGACGGCGAAGAAGAAAAATCGTCCGACGGAAAAGATATTACCTATGAGGATGACCGCGGATTCAGAGATTCCGGCCGGTTTTCCATCTACAAGACCATCATCCCCACCATGCAGAGAGAGCCTTTGCGCCTGCTGATCGGCTGTCTCGAAGGGGACGTGATGAAATATTCCAATGAGATCCGGGGCAACGAGCAGCCCCACTTCCATGATGTTTTTTTACAGGTTCTGTGCCTGACCGGCGTTGCGGGACTGCTGCTGGTGCTGGCGTTCTGTGTCCTGCTGGGCCGGCGGGTGATCCGGGTCATTTACTCCGGCGCGCCTATGACGGTGTCGGTTCTTGCGCTGATGTGCGTGGGCGTATTTGCCTACAATATTGTGGAGATCGGCCTTTTTACCACGTCGAACGTGGCCAGCATCGCCGCCTATATCGCGGCCGGGGCCGTATTCGCGTACACCTATGAGCAGGAAGAAAGCAGGAAAAATCCCGAATAAGCCATTCCTAAATTTTCAACACAAAAGCGGAGAGAATGTGTATCATGAAAATTCGCGAATTGTTCAATTGGAAAACGCTTCTGTATGTTCTTTTGGATATCCTCCTTATCAACGCCGCGGCGTTCTTTGCCCTGTTTGCGCGCTTTGAATTTTCCCCTTCCGAGCTAATGCGGCAGGGGTACTGGAGCGTCATCCAGTCGGTATGGATCCCCGGCACGGTCACCTGTGTTATTTCGTTTTTCTGCTTCCGCGTTTACAGCAGCATGTGGCGCTTTGCCAGCGGCAAGGAGATGGCTGATGTCGGCCTGGCGTCCGTCGTTGGCTCCGCCTTTTACATGCTGGTGGTATTCATTTTCGGCAAGAGCCTCCCGCGGAGCTTTTTCTTCCTTTTTGCGATTTTCCTGTTCATCTTTGTGTGCGCGTCGAGATATATCATCCAGTGGTTCGCGGAAAAGATCCGCGGCCGCAGCTTCAGCAAGCACCCCCAGAAGCGCACGATGGTCATCGGCGCAGGCGGCGGCGCGGCCATGGCGATCAAGGAACTCAATTCCAGCGAATACTCCCACAACAAAGTGATCTGCGCCATTGATGACGATATAAGCAAGCACGGCCGTCTCGTGCGCGGCGTGCGGGTCGTCGGCGGCCGGGAGTGCATCCCCGACGCCGTTGCGAAATATGCCGTGGAGGAGATCATTTTCTGCATCCCCTCGGCCAGCGCACAGGTGAGAAATGAGATACTGGAGATCTGCACCGGCACCGGCGCAAAGCTGAAGATCATGCCCTCGCTGGCGCAGCTCGCCAACGAGGATGTGCTGATCAACCAGATCAAGGATGTCAGCATTGAGGATCTTCTCGGGAGAACCCAGGTACATACCGACAATACCGTCATCTCCGGCCGGGTGTTCGGAAAGACCGTTCTCGTCACGGGCGGCGGCGGTTCCATCGGCAGCGAGCTCTGCCGCCAGATCGCGGCGCTCAAGCCCGGCAAGCTCATCATTTTTGACATTTACGAGAATAACGCTTACGATATTCAGCAGGAGCTGATCCGCAAGCACCCGGAGCTCGATCTCGAGGTACTCATCGGCTCCGTGCGGGAGGAGCGGCGGGTAAACGACCTCTTTGCCAAGTACCATCCCGATGTGGTGTGCCACGCCGCGGCGCACAAGCATGTCCCCCTGATGGAGGACAGCCCCGCGGAGGCCATCAAGAACAACGTTTTCGGCACGTACAACGTGGCGAAGGCCGCCGGAGAGTACGGCACAAAGCTCTTTATCCTCATCTCCACGGACAAGGCCGTGAATCCCACCAACGTGATGGGCGCGTCCAAACGCCTGTGCGAGATGGTTGTGCAGTCCATGAACGCGGTGTACCGCACGGAATACATTGCCGTCCGCTTCGGCAACGTGATGGGAAGCAACGGCAGCGTCATCCCGCTCTTTAAAAAGCAGATCGCCGCGGGCGGTCCCGTGACGGTCACCGACAAGCGCGTCACCCGCTTTTTTATGACGATCCCGGAGGCGGTGTCTCTCATTCTTCAGGCCGGAGCCTTTGCCGAGGGCGGCGAGGTGTTCATCCTGGACATGGGAAAGCCCGTCAAGATCGACGATATGGCGCGCCAGCTCATCCGGCTGAGCGGTCTGGAGCCCGATGTGGACATCAAGATCGAGTACATCGGCCTCCGCCCCGGCGAGAAGCTGTATGAGGAGCTGCTGCTGAAGTCGGAAGGGCTTCAGAAAACGAGCAACGACCTCATTTACATCGGGCATCAGAAAATGTACACCCCCGAGGAGATTCAGGAAAAGCTGGACAGTCTCCGGGAAGTGCTGTATGCTCCGAAGGGGGATGTCCGGGAGCGGGTTCTCGCGCTCATCCAGGAGGACGCAGACCCCAATTACCATGTGCTTGAAGCGGAGGAAGAATACGCCACGGTGTGATGGCTTACCTGCATAATTGCTGCGAAGGAGAAAAAACATGTTTGACTTTACGAATCGCTTTGAAAAGTTTGGCAATAAGGTCTGGCTGTCCTCGCCCACCATGCACGGGGACGAGCTGAAATATGTCACGGAGGCGTATGAGACCAACTGGATGTCCACCGTCGGCAAGAACATCAACGAAGTGGAGAAGCTGATCGCAGAGAAGGTCGGCGTGCGGCATGCCGTCGCCCTGTCCTCCGGGACATCGGCACTGCATCTCGCCATAAAGCTGGCGGGCGAGACCATTTACGGTAAGCCCACCCCCGGAACTGGCGCACTCTGCGGGAAGTACGTTGCGGCGAGCGACATGACGTTTGACGCCACGGTAAACCCGATCGTTTACGAGGGCGGCACCCCGGTATTTATCGACACGGAGTACGATACCTGGAATATGGATCCGGTTTCGCTGGAAAAGGCTTTCGAGCTGTATCCGGAGATAAAGCTGGTCGTCGTAGCGCACCTTTACGGCACCCCCGGAAAGGTGGACGAGCTGCGCGCGGTTTGCGACCGTCATGGCGCTATCATCGTGGAGGACGCCGCGGAATCCTTCGGCGCTTCGTATAAGGGCGTTCAGACCGGCTCCTTTGGCGCATACAATGTAATTTCCTTTAACGGCAATAAAGTCATTACCGGCTCCTCCGGCGGCATGCTCCTGACGGATAGCGAGGAGGCAGCCAACAAGGCCCGCAAGTGGTCCACGCAGTCGAGAGAGAACGCGGCGTGGTATCAGCACGAGGAACTCGGCTATAACTACCGCATGAGCAACGTCATTGCGGGCGTTGTGCGCGGACAGATCCCGTACCTGGAGACGCATATCGCGCAGAAGAAAGCCATCTATGAGCGGTACAAAAAGGGTCTGGAGGGCCTGCCCGTGCAGATGAACCCGATCGACTTCGCCAACAGCGAGCCGAACTACTGGCTCTCCTGCATTATTCTTGATAAGGACGCCATGTGCAAACAGGTGCGGGGCGAGCGGGACGCACTGTATGTTCCCGAGCATGGCAAGAGCTGCCCGACGGAGATTCTGGAAGCCATTTCCAGCATCAATGCGGAAGGCCGCCCAATCTGGAAGCCCATGCATATGCAGCCGATCTTCCGGATGAATCCGTTCGTCGTCCGTGACGGAAACGGCAGAGCCCGGACGAATGCCTATATTGCGGGCGAGGCGGCGGATGTCGGCATGGACATTTTCGACCGCGGCCTGTGCCTGCCGAGCGACAATAAAATGACCGCAGAGCAGCAGGATCGCATCATCGAAGTGATCCGCGCCTGCTTTGCGTAACGGGAGACATTGATGCAGCAGGAACTGGGAGAGAGAACAAGTACGCACCTTCCCTTGCAGAGAAGGTGCGGCTTCTATGAGCGGTACATAAAGCGCTTGCTGGACATTTTCTGCTCTCTGGCGGCGATCATCGTATTCGGCTGGCTTTATATCATTATCGCGGTTCTCGTCCGCGTCAAGCTGGGCTCGCCGGTGCTTTTTAAGCAGCCGCGTCCCGGCAAGGTCGATCCAAAGACCGGGCGCGAGAAGATTTTCCATATGTATAAGTTCCGCACCATGTCCGATGAGCGGGACGAAAACGGCAATCTTCTGCCGGATGAACTTCGTCTGGGTAAGTTCGGGAAGGCGCTCCGGGCGACCTCTCTGGATGAACTGCCAGAGGCATTCAACATCCTGAAGGGCGATATGAGCGTGATCGGGCCGCGGCCGCAGCTTGTCCGGGACATGGTGTTTATGACCGATGAGCAGAGACTGCGCCACACGGCGAGACCGGGGCTGAGCGGGCTTGCGCAGGTCATGGGGCGAAATGCCCTTGCCTGGGAGGATAAGCTCCGCTGGGATTTGAAGTACATAGAAAATGTCAGCTTCCTCGGGGACGTGCGGATCGTCTGGCAGACCTTCAAGAAGGTTTTTGTGCGGAGCAACATCACCGAAAGCAGCGAGGAGATCGACGTGACGCTTGACTACGGCGACGCGCTGCTCCAGGCGGGAAAGGTCACCCGGGAAGAATACGAGGCCAAACAGGCGGAAGCAAAGCAGCTGCTGGGAGTGTAAATCGCCGAACAGAGGTTTTGACGGAAGAATGCAGAAGGGGAAAGCAATGGCTGAATTGGTATCCATCATTATGCCGTCGTATAATACGGCAAAATACATTGCCGAAACGGTGCAGTCGGTACTTGCCCAGACATATCAGGACTGGGAGCTTATTATTGTGGATGACTGCTCTACGGATGATACCGATGAGGTTATCAAGCCGTTTCTGTGCGATTCAAGAATTCGCTATTTCAAAAACGAAAAGAACAGCGGGGCGGCTGTATCGCGCAATCGCGCTTTGCGGGAAGCAAAGGGAAAGTGGATAGCGTTCTTAGATTCGGATGACCTGTGGCTGCCGGAGAAGCTGGAAAAGCAGATTGCTTTTATGGAAGAGAACGGCTATCATTTCTCCTATACGGACTACATGGAGATTGATGAAGCATCTAAGCCCAACGGGAAAAAAGTCACGGGACCCAAAAGAATAACTAGGGCGGGAATGTTCAATTACTGCTGGCCGGGCTGCCTGACGGTTATGTACGATGCGGAGACGGTCGGACTGATTCAGATAGCGGACATCAAAAAGAATAACGATTACGCCATGTGGCTGAAGGCTTGCAAAAAGGCAGATTGTTATCTGCTTGGCGAGTCACTTGCAAAATATCGGAAAAGAACTGGATCAATCAGCAACCATGGGTATATGAAGTTGGTCAAATGGCATTACAAGCTGTTTCGTGAGGCCGAAAACCAAAATCCGGTTTCTTCTATTGTGCTGACAATGAGAAATCTGTTTTTTGGGGTCATTAAGAAGATCAAGTATGTAAAGGGATAAATTTGTGGTTAAGGTAAGCATCTTAGGACATTTTGGAGACGGTAAGAAACTTCTGAACGGGCAAACCGTTAAAACGAGGATTGTCACAGAGGAACTGCAAAATCAGCTTGGACAAGAGCAGGTAATGAAGATTGATACCCACGGTGGATGGAAAACGCTCGTTAAAGCTCCTTTTCATGCGCTGCTGGCGTTAAAGAAAAGCGCAAATGTATTAATTTTTCCCGCAGAACGTGGACTGAGTGTATATGCCCCGCTGCTGACGATCCTAAGAAGATTTTTCAAAAACAAAAAATTACACTATGTCGTAATTGGCGGTTGGCTTCCCAAGTTTCTGCTGCCGCGAAGATTGCTTTCTAATGCACTAAAGAGTTTTGATGGAATATATGTGGAAACAAACACCATGAAGAACGCATTGGAGAAGCAAGGGTTCCGCAATATTTTCATTATGCCGAATTGCAAAAAGCTGGCCGTCGTCTCTGCGGATAAACTTATTTACCCGCAGGGAACTCCGCATAAGCTTTGTACTTTTTCCCGTGTTATGAAGGAAAAAGGCATCGAAACTGCTATAAATATAATTGAGAAAGTAAACAATCAGCTTGGCTATATAGCATATACATTGGATATTTATGGACAGGTAGAGACCCTGCAAACAAATTGGTTTGAGCGCTTGAAGAAAAATTTCCCGAAAAGCGTTCAATACTGTGGTTGCGTTGATGCGGACAAAAGCACGGAAGTGCTGCAGAAGTATTTTGCGCTTCTTTTTCCCACACATTTTTACACCGAAGGAATTCCAGGCACAATTATTGATGCATATGCAGCGGGCGTCCCTGTTGTTTCTGCGAAATGGGAAAGCTACGCGGATGTTGTTGATGAAGGAATAACAGGTTTCGGTTATGAATTTGATAATGAGGAAGAACTAAAAAATATATTACTAAGCATTGCACATAATCCTCAAACGCTGCTTGGGATGAAAATAAACTGCACTGCAAAGGCGCAGAACTATTTACCGTCCGGCGCAATTAAAATTTTATTACAGAATATGGGGTAAAAATGTAGGGCATTAAAAGGGTGCTCTGCCTTATAAGCGTAAGGGAGCTGGAGAAAATATTCCCTTAAAAGCTGCTCCACAAGATAAGGAAGAAAAATGAAGAGACTTCTCTGTATTGTTTCTGCAATGAACACCGGAGGTGCAGAAACATTTCTGATGAAAATGTATCGGTCGCTGGATCGAGAGAAATACCAGATGGATTTTTGTGTAAACAGCGACAAGAATTTCTATGAAAAGGAAATTCTGGAGATGGGCGGAAGAATCTACAAAATTCCGGCAAAGTCTCAGAACATATTCAAGTGGCATCAAGAGCTGAAGAGGGTCGTTTCCGATCATGGGTATCAATACGTTATCCGTGTCTGTGAGCATTCTTTGGCCGTGCTTGACTTGCTTGTAGCCCGCGAAGGCGGAGCGAAACAGCTGATTATGCGATCCAGCAATGCAGGCTCCGGAAGTAAAATAAGTACAGAAGTTCATAAGTGTTTCCGTTTTCTTCCCAGAACTGTTCCAACAGTGAAACTGGCTCCCTCAACCGAGGCGGCGGAGTATACCTTTGGGAAAGGCTGCGTTGAACGGGGCGAGGCGGTCCTTTTGCATAATGCGATTGACACAAATGTGTATTGCTTCGATGAAGCCGGCAGAGAAAGGCTGCGCAAAGAGCTGGGGTTGGAAGGCAAGTTCGTAGTAGGTCATGTCGGCCGCTTCAATCAACAGAAAAATCATGATTTTCTAATAGACGTTTTTCAGGAACTCCATAATGTGAATCCCGAGGCCAGACTGGTATTAGTAGGAGCAGGAGAGCTGGAGAATGCAGTGCGGCAGAAGGTTTCCGCTCTGGGGCTGGAAGATGATGTGATTTTTACCGGAGTCCGGCGGGATATTCCGCAATTGTTGTCAGCGTTTGATGCGTTCCTGTTCCCGTCTCTCTATGAGGGGATGCCCAATACTGTCATTGAGGCTCAGGCAACGGGGTTGCCCTGCGTAATATCGGATACCATCACACAACAAGCGAAAATAACAGACCTCATCAAATTTTGCTCTCTTAAGTCTCCGGCTTCTGCATGGGCCGATGTATGTGCGAAAACAATGGTTATGGATCGTTCAAAGTATCATGACGCCTTAATAGAGGCCGGGTACGATATTAGGGATGTCGTTCCGCAATTTATAAAATGGACTTTTGAGAGTGATACCCAAGACAGTTGATCAAAGGAAAACAAGGAGAAAAGAACATTGGGAGTTTATATATGTAACTATCTTTCAATGCCCTTGTATGCCAGAATATTTAAATTAAATCGAAAAAGCTTTTGTGTGCTTGCATCGCTGCAAATGTTTTTGCTTCTGGCCTTACGCGCAGATACAATCGACGTTGATTATTCAACATATGAGGCAGCGTTTCGTTTCATTTCCACTATTGATTTTTCGGATATGCTGTCAAGAATAAGAATTTTCAGAACAGCACGGCTGCCTTCTCCTTTCGATTTGGAAAGCGGATGGATGGCGCTGAATTGGCTGGTATCCCGCATGGGTTTTGGCTATCGCAGCGTTATGGTGCTGTGTGCGGCGATTAATATGTACGCAGTTGGTAAATTCGTTTACAAGTATTCGGCGACCCCGTGGCTCAGCTTTTGTATTTTCGAGAGCTTTGGGCCGTACCAATATATGTTTGGAGTTCTGCGGCAATCATTGGCGTTAAGCTTAGTGCTCCTTGCTGTTGATGCATATTATGAAAAAAACAGGGGCAGAGCGTTTTTGCTTCTGGCGTTTGCCTTCTTTATACATAGAACTGCAATATTGGCAGTGATCCTTTTTCTTCTCATCTCATGGAACAATGCGGACAAATCCATATTTAAGGTGTCGCTATTCATGTGGATCCCATTTGTAGCTATTGCACCGTTCCTTTACAATAAATTGATAGTAACGGTTATGTCCGCTTTGGGAAAAGGCGGATATGTTGGACATGCAATGCAGCTGAATAACATGGTACTATTGCTGCTTCTCATTGGCATCTTGACAATACTATTCTATAAGTTCAGCAATTCCTCCACATCCATGGAAAAAATGTTTGTTTGGAGTGTTATCGTATCGATTTACTGGACAACGTTAGGAATGTTTAACGATACATTATCAAGGAGCAAAGATTACTTTACGTTCTTCCTGGCATTTGAGATTCCTCTTGTATTATTTCACTACAGACCAAGCAGGTATGTGCAATGCGGTAGATTTGCTGTGTTTGTAATGCTGCTGGCGTACATGGTATATTCGTTAAATGGCTCTGAGCTCGTGCCGTATGCAGTGTGCTTCTAAGGTGAGGCAATACTCGACCATTTCCCGCAGATATTATAGTAGATGGGGAACATTAAATGAAAAAAACAAACATAATAGCCAAAGGAATTAAATATTTCTCGGATAAAGACTACAGGACGATTATCAATGCGAACCTGGGATTGTATGATCGTTTGCCGGATGACAAGTATTTAAAAAAACTATTTAAGGCTTATTTCCATAAAGAACTGGACCTGGAAAACCCTGTGACCTTCAATGAAAAGCTCCAGTGGCTGAAACTCTACAACCGCAAGCCGGAATACACCACGATGGTGGACAAGTATAAGGTTCGGGAGTACATCGCGCAGACTTTGGGAGAAGAATACCTGATTCCGCTGCTGGGCGTATGGGATGATCCGGACGAAATTGACTTTGATGCTCTGCCGGATCAATTTGTCCTGAAATGCAACCACAATTCCGGGTTGGGAATGTGCATCTGCAAGGATAAGTCCAAGCTGGATATTCCCAAAGTCAAAGCGGAGCTGCGGAAGGGATTGAAGCAGGATTATTACCTGACCGGAAGAGAGTGGCCATATAAAGATGTCCCGCGAAAAATCATTTGCGAAAAATTCATGTCAGACGGAATAAAAGAGGATTTACGGGATTATAAGTTTTTCTGTTTTAATGGCGCGCCAAAGTTCATGTACATATCAAATGACAATTCGGAAAATGCAACAACAGATTTTTTCGATATGGACTTTAATCATCTTGAAATGAGAATGAAGGATCCTAATTCCAGGGTGCTTCCACAAAAACCGCATCTGTTCGATGAGATGAGAGAAATTGCAGAGGAGTTATCACGGGGAATTCCTTTTGTTAGAGTTGACTTATATGTTGTTGGTGACAGAATTTTTTTTGGAGAATTGACTTTTTTTCACAATTCAGGTTTTGTTACAATCCATCCGGATTATTTGGGAAAAAAATTGGGAGACTGGATTATTTTGGATAATACTTGATTCTATGTGAAGATATTTTTTTAAAGGCATTGTGAGATTTGGTATATTTATTATGAATATACGGCATTGATATACAACCGCTCATCGGAATTTAAAGTGAGGAAGTATTAGATGGAGAATTCGGTTGACAGATTAATAGGTATTATTATTCCTGCTTATAATGTTGAAAAATACATTTTTAGGGCAATAGAATCCTGTATATCACAGACATTTTCCAATGTTGAAATAATTATTGTGGATGACGGATCAAGTGATGACACTCTTTCCGTGGCTAAAAGATATGCTGAAAGAGATTGCCGAGTCCAAGTTTACACCCAAGAGAACAAAGGGGTATCCTCTGCTAGAAATTTTGCATTGCAGGTATGTAAAGCAGAATATATCATGTTCTTAGATTCGGATGATTGGCTGGAGCCAACCGCAGTGGAGAAATTGTGTGAACACCTTCCAAAGAAGGAAGAAAAGAGTCTTATTGCTACAGATGCATATTATGCGTATTTTGTACAGGGCTCAATTCAAAAGATGAAAGCGCCATTTATAGCTGACTATACGGAAATTGATGCAGAAAACATATTGCCTTATATTGCAAAAGCACAATATAAGCTTCAGAGTTCATGCTATAAGCTGTTTTCTATGTCCCTTATTCGGGAAAAAGAACTGTGCTTTGATGAAAACATACGACATGGTGAAGATGGGCTGTTTGTGTTTGAGTATTTGAAACATGCAGACTCATTTGTGTACTTTCCTGATACTTTGTGGAACATATTAGAACGGCCTGGAAGCGCAACTCAGGCTCCATATAACCACTCTTGGTTGTCGGCCGTCGATGCCATTTCAAAGATGATGGAGTACAATAATAGCCATGAACTGGATACATTACTTAAATGTTATAGAGTCCAAAGAATGACTGGTGTATTGTGTCATGCAGTCTTAGAAGCTGTTCATTGTAAAGAGGATGTAGCTTTTCTGCGGCGTAGTTTGCGCAAAGAAGTGAAACAGTATCTTCTGAACGAAAAGAGTATCAAGAATAGGGCGTTTTTCTTATTTGTAACGTTTTCTCCCATAAAGATTGTGGCAGCATATTGTAAAGGAAAGATCTGATATGAGAGTGTACTTATTTGCTTGTATATTCAGCAGCGTTTAGAATCAAAAAGGATATGATTAGTAGGATGAAAAGTAAATACTCTGAGCTTGTAAAGAATACAATCCTGTTTGCGCTTGGGTCGTTTGGAAATAAAGTCTTGCAGTTTCTAATCGTGCCACTTTATACATTTGTCCTTACTACTGCCGAATACGGGAAAATTGACTTATTTACAACAACAATTACTTTATTAATGCCTTTTTCCACGTTGATGGTTCAAGAAGCAATTATCAGGTTTCTTGCTGCAAATGAAATTTCAGACGGTGAAGCTGTCCATGTAGGATTAAGTGTATTTGCTTTTTCTTGTGCATTTAGCATTTTCGCGGGTTTTTTGTATTCTCTTGTATTTGACGGAGTATTCTCCGTAATATTCACTATCTGCTTAGTGCTGAACTCGTACATTACTATTTTTCAGAATTATCTGAAGGCGTGCAACAGGATTAAAGAATACACGGTATGCGGTTTGCTAGATACATTTTTGTTTTTAACAGGTAATGTATTTTTTTTGGTTGTTTTGAAGAAAGGGATATGGGGGTATCTTTATTCGCGGGTTATTTCGTTGGCATGTACGACACTCTTTATTACACTAACAGGGCGTCTTTTCCAGCCTTTCGTATTTCAAAAGGTTGATCGTTGTATAATAAAAAAAATGCTGTTTTTTTGTATCCCCTTAATTCCTAACAGCTTGATGTGGTGGATTATGAATGCGGGGGATAAATACATCATTAATCTATTCCTAGGAGATGCGGCAAATGGCATATATTCTGTATCAATCAAATTAGCAACAATTATAACAACTATATTTGGCGTGTTTATGCAGGCGTGGCAACTATCTGCAATTAAGGAATACGGGGATGAACAGCAGTCAGTATTTTATAGCAAGATATTTGCAATGGTAATGGCACTGTTGCTCCTTTCTTGCTCGCTGATCATCACATTTACAAGACCTATTTTTTCCATATTGATTAGTGAAAGCTTTTTTGAAGCAAATTTGTATAGCCCTTTGTTATGCGTCGCTACGATATTGGATTGCATGGCCACATTTTCTGGAGTGTCGTATGTTGTTAATAAGAATACTAAGCAAGCACTTGCGACGTCAATGTTAGGTGCGGTTGTGAATGTATTTGCGAATTTCTGCTTAATTCGGTTTTTAGGGCTAGTCGGAGTTGCTGTTGGAACAGTAGTTGGTTATCTAGTAGTTGTTGTTTTTCGTATGATTAATATGAAGAAAACAATCCATATGAGTTTTGACATTGCAAGAACTGTAAGTGCGATAGGAGTGCTTGCACTTTACTCGGTGCTGTATATTCACATGAATGATCATCAAAGCGTTTTATTTGGCGTGGTATCTACATCAATACTATTCATTATGTATAGGGTCGAGGTTATCAATATACTAAGGGATTTGAAATCGATGATTCAAGGTAGAATTATTCGTTAGTGCACAGCCTTGGTGGAAACATAATCCTTGCTTTTAGAATAAAACCTTTATGCTCACCAGCGGTATTGGATAAATAAATGAACTCGGTATGGATAAGAGGATAATAAACAAATGAAAGAAAAAAATGTGCTTTTGGAGAACAAGACCGTTCTGGTAACCGGAGCGGCAGGATTCATCGGCGCCAATCTCGTAATGGAGCTTTTCCGCGAAGTGCATCCCATAAGCATTGTCGGCATCGACAATGTGAACGATTACTATGATGTCTCCATTAAAGAGTGGCGGCTGAAGGAGATCGAAGCGGCTGCCAGGGCTTATCCGGCCTCGTCGTGGAGCTTCATCCGGGGAAACATTGCGGACAAGGCACTGATCGAACGGATCTTTGATGAGTACAAGCCGTCGGTGGTCGTCAATCTGGCGGCGCAGGCGGGTGTGCGGTATTCCATTACCAATCCCGACGTGTACATAGAGAGCAATCTTATTGGATTTTATAACATCCTCGAAGCCTGCCGCCACTCTTATGACAACGGGCAGAAAGGTGTTGAGCATCTGGTTTATGCCTCCTCGTCCTCGGTTTACGGAACAAACAAGAAAATTCCTTATTCGACCGATGATAAGGTGGATAACCCCGTTTCGCTGTATGCGGCAACGAAGAAGAGCAACGAGCTGATGGCTCATGCATACAGCAAGCTCTATAATATCCCGTCCACAGGACTCCGTTTCTTCACGGTTTACGGCCCTGCTGGGCGTCCGGATATGGCGTATTTCGGCTTTACAAACAAGCTTCGCGCCGGTCAGACGATCCAGATTTTTAATTACGGCAACTGCAAGAGAGACTTTACCTATGTGGACGATATCGTCGAGGGCGTAAAGCGCGTCATGCAGCATGCGCCCGAAAGGAAAACCGGTGAGGACGGACTTCCGCTCCCTCCCTATGCCGTTTATAATATCGGCAACAACAATCCCGAAAACCTGCTGGACTTTGTACAGATTTTGTCTGAGGAACTGGTAAGAGCGGGCGTGCTTCCCGAAGATTACGACTTTGAAGCGCACAAAAAGCTTGTCCCGATGCAGCCGGGAGACGTGCCGGTCACCTATGCGGACACGACGGCGCTGGAAGAAGATTTCGGTTTCAAACCGAAAACCAGCCTGAGAGACGGACTCCGGAAATTTGCGGAATGGTATAAAAGTTTTTATATGTAATTCTTTGCATTAGAGAAAACCTCACCGATGTCTCACCGCGGGGCGGATAAACGAAAGGAGAAATTTCAATGAAAATCACCGTTGCAGGAGTAGGTTATGTCGGTTTGAGCCTGGCGGTTCTGCTGGCGCAGCACCATGAGGTCACGGCCATTACGACCACGGAAGAGAAGGCCGTAAAGCTCAATCAGTTCATCAGCCCCATTCAGGACGATGAGATCGAGCGCTTCTTCGCAGAGGCGAAGGCGGGCAAGCGCACGCTGCATCTGACGACGACCACCGACAAGGCCGCCGCGTATGCCTCGGCGGAGCTTGTCATCATCGCCACGCCGACGAACTACGATAGCCAGAAAAACTACTTTGACACCTCCGCGGTCGAGGACGCCATCGAGGAGACCATGAAGGCCAACCCGGACGTGTACATGGTCATCAAAAGCACGATTCCCGTCGGCTACACGAAGTCCGTCCGCGAGAAGTACCATACGGACAAGATCATCTTCAGCCCGGAATTCCTGCGGGAATCCAAAGCACTGTACGATAACCTGTACCCCAGCCGCATTATTGTCGGCTGCGACGAAGCGTCCCGCAAGACCGCGGAGCTGCTCGCCAGCCTCCTGGTAGAGGGCGCGGCGAAGGAGAATATCGATGTCCGCTACACCGGCTTCACCGAAGCTGAGGCGATCAAGCTCTTTGCCAATACATATCTTGCCCTCCGCGTGGCGTACTTCAACGAGCTCGACACCTACTGTGAGCTGAAAGGCCTGAACACGGTCGAGGTCATTGACGGCGTGTGCCTGGACCCGAGAATCGGCTCGCACTATAATAACCCGTCGTTCGGCTACGGCGGCTACTGCCTGCCGAAGGATACCAAGCAGCTTCTGGCAAACTACGAAGATGTCCCGCAGAATCTGATCCGCGCGATCGTGGAGTCCAACCGCACCCGCAAGGACTTCATCGCGGAACGCGTTCTGCAGAAGTCCGGGTATTACACGGGAAGCAGCGATTGGGATGAGACGCGCGAGCGGAAGGTCACGGTCGGCGTGTACCGCCTGACGATGAAGAGCAACAGCGACAATTTCCGGAAGTCGAGCATTCAGGGCGTCATGAAGCGCGTGAAGGCCAAGGGTGCGACGGTCATCATTTACGAGCCCACGCTGGAGGACGGACAGACCTTCTTCGGCTCGACGGTTGTGAACGACATCGAAAAATTCAAGAGCGAGTCGGACGTTATTGTGGCCAATCGCATGAGCGACGCTCTCTCCGATGTGGAGGACAAGGTCTATACGAGAGACCTGTTCCGCAGAGATTAAATAAACCGCAACATAAAGGAAATACACCAATGAACGAAAACTACGTAAAAGACCAGACGGAGATCGACCTCCGGCAGCTCTTCTGGGCGATCTGCCGGCGATGGAGAATGGTGCTGTGCTGGATGCTCGCTGTGGCGGTCGCTGCCGGAGCGTTCAAGGCCGTTTCGACATTCCGCTCCCTGCGCAATACGGAGGAGACGGCTACCGCGCAGGCTACATACGATGCGTTGGTTACGAACAACCGCCAGGAGAGGAGCGACATTCTCAAGCGTCTGCGCAATATCTCGGAGGAGATCAGCGAGCGGCAGACGTATGAGAAAAACTCTTATTATATGTCGATCGATCCGTATAACGTTGCGGTCGCAAATCAGACCTATTACGTGAAAACGGATTATCAGATCCTGCCGGACATGTCGTACCAGAATCCGGACTATACGGATGCGGTCGTGGACGCCTATGTGCGCGTGCTGACGGGCGAGAGCAATCTCCAGACCATCGCCGATAAGTGCGATATGGAGCTGCGCTATCTCAATGAGATCGTGTCGGCCTGGAGCAATGGCTCGGGCATGTTCACCGTGCAGGTCATCGCAAAGGATCTGGAGGATGCGGAAAAGATCCTCGCGCTGCTGGACGGCTGCGTTCCCGCCACGCAGGATCTGATCGAGTCGACGATCAATGGGCATGAGATCGCGAAGCTCGCCTACAACGCCTACACGACGGTCGACATGAGCCTGGCACAGGCGCAGAGCGAGAAAGAGGACGCGCTCTCGGCGCTCCGCACGGAGTACGCGGATCAGACGGCGCGCTATGAAACGCTCAAGGAAGAGTATAAGAATTTCGAAGCGCCGGTCAGCGACACGGACGGCGTGCTGCGCGGCAGCGTCAAGATGATCGTCCTGGGCGCAATTCTCGGCGCGGTGATCGCCTGCGGCATCGTCTGCATGCAGGTGGCTGTCAGCGACCGCGTGTACTCGGCGGACGGCCTGACGCAGCGCATGCGGATACGCGTTCTCGGCGCGCTGCCCACGAACGCCGCGAAGGTCGCCGCCATGGGCAAGCTTGACCGAAAGCTGCGTGCCAAGGCGGGGCTCTCCACCGCGACGGATGCGGCGGCAGTCTACGCCGCGGCGGCGTCCTATCTCGCGCTCGCTTACCCCGAGGCAAACACCGTGCTCGTTGCGGGCGGCGCAGAAGCGGCGCACATCCAGGCCGCCTGCGAAGCGTTCCAGTCCAATCTGCCCGAAAAGAAGATCCTGTCCGGCAGCAGCGTTTTGTCGGATGCGGATACGATCCGCAAGGTGGGGCAGAGCGATCTGACCGTGCTGGTCGAGCACGCGGGTGTGTCCTGCTACAGCGGCGTGATCCGCGAAGCCGAAACCGTTCAGAGTCTCAATGGCACGCTCGCCGGCGCGCTGGTGATCGAGGACTGACCGCCCAGGTACCCCGGCTACCGCAGCGCATAGCGCACGGGCGGACGCCGGGCCGCCGCCCTTAAAGAAAAGAATGCGACAAAATCCCGCAAGTGTCGTCTGCGACGCTTGCGGGATTTGTTTCCCGCTGGCGAGTATGCTATGATAGCACCGCTATGAAAAAACGGGGGAGAGAGAAATATGCCTGAGATCATCGCCCGGCGCGCCTTTGCGCCGCTCTACATCTGGCTGGATATCGCGTTTCTTTGCGTGTTCACATATCTGCTGCTGCGAAAGAAAAAGTACATGACGGTGCTCGTCGGGCTCGTGATGGGCGTGGTGTATATGCTCGTGGACTACGGTATCTTCCATCTTGTATGCCATTCGCGCAGCATTTCGGCGGGACACAGCCTCTTCTGGGTGCTGCTCTGGATGTCGATGAGTTACGGTTTTACAAATTTCGCGTGGATCTGGCTGTGGCTTTCCAAGGACGAGCATCTGCTCGAATGGTCGGTGCTGATCCTCGCATGGTGGTTCTGCTGTCCGCTCATCACGCGCACATTCGCCCCGGCGGCTGTGCCGGTCGTCATTGAGCGCACGACGGGCGCATACCACGGATACATGGCCGCTATTTTGTTCATCGGGTATCTCGGCGTCATTGTCTATAACCTGATGCAGCCGGAGCGGGAAAAGCGGGTGAACATCCCGTGGATCCTCGCCATCGGGGTGCTGGTGCAGTTCGGCTGGGAGGCGGGATTGCTGCTCGGCGGCATCCGCAGCGCTGGCCTTGCCGCAGAGAGCGCGCTGCACACGCTCGTGGTAAATTCGCTGCTCGAAACGAACCTCGGCATGCCGTATGTTTATCTGATCTATGCGGCCTATTCCGCCCGGTTCACTGAGCAGCTTCACCGCCGGGAGGAGCCGCTCACACTCAACGCGCGTATCGCGGAAAATAACCGCGAGCGCGTCCGCGGACAATGAAATAAACCGCTGGGGCGGCACGTCATTTTCTGATGTGCCGCCCGAACATTTTCTTGTAAATATACAATAAACACGGTATTATGATAGAGGAAATGATTTGAAAAAAGTATAGGGGGAAATCGATATGGCAAAGCTCAGACCAAAGATCGTGAAACTGGCAAAGGTTATCGGCGGCATTTCCGGCGCCGTCGTAAAGATCGACGAGAACGCGCCCGAATACTACAGCATGGCGAACATCGTCTCGGACGACGAGGCCGACATCGCCATCGCTGCCGGACTCCGACGGGAGCGCACGGCGGAGTATCTTGCAAAGAAGGTCGGAAAGACCGTGGCGGAAATCCAGAGCTCACTCGATAACCTTGTCGAGTACGGCATTTTCCGCCGCACGTATTCCGAAGAGTACGGCGAGGATACATACTTCATGCAGATCTTTGCGCCCGGCATTCTGGAAATGATGGTCAACAACCAGAAGTTGCTGCACGATCATCCGGAGGTCGGCCGCGCGTTTGAGGAATATACGCGCCTGCGTATGGAAACGATGGGCCCGCTGCTGCCGGAGGGGTATGGCCTGATGCGCGTCGTCCCCGTGGAGGACGCCATCAAGGATATCCCCGGCGTGAGCCCCTACGAAAAGCTCTCGTACTATCTCGATAAATACGACACATTCTCCGTTTCCCCGTGCTCCTGCCGCAGCTCGCGCACGAGCATTGGCGACGGCTGCGGCCATCTGGACGAGGAGATGTGCATCCAGATGGGCAAGGGCGCGGAGCACTACATCCGCACCGGCCGTGCTCGCCAGATCACCCGCGAGGAGGCGCTGGAGATCATTCACCGTGCCGAGGAAAACGGCCTCATGCACGATATCCCGAACATCGAAGAGCTTGGCGACAGTGCCGCCATCTGCAACTGCTGTTCGTGCGCGTGCTTTGGTCTGCGCGCGGGGCTGATGTTCGGCGCACGGGACGCCATCCGCTCCAACTTCGTCGCCGAGATTGACGAGGCAAAGTGCGTGGCGTGCGCGCAGTGCGTGGAGACCTGCCCCGGCAACGCGCTCCGGCTTGGCCAGAAGCTCTGCTCCTCCTGCGATCTGACACCGCCGGACTATCCCAAGCTCACCACGACGCTCAGCGTCCGCAAAACCTTCAATCCCGATTACCGCGAAAACTTCAAGGACACGCTCGACACCGGCACCGCCCCCTGCAAGGCGGCCTGCCCGGCGCACGTCCCCGTGCAGGGGTATCTGAAGCTCGCCGCGCAGGGACGGTACACCGACGCGCTCGAACTCATTAAAAAGGAAAATCCGTTCCCCGCGGTATGCGGCCGCATCTGCAACAAGGCGTGCGAGCGGGAATGCACCCGCGCCAGCGTGGACGAGGCCGTCGCCATCGACGAGGTCAAGCGCTTCATCGCCGATCACGACCGCAACGAGGAAACGCGCTTCGTCCCCAAAATGGTTAACCAGACGGGCAAACCGTATACGGAGAAAATCGCCGTTATCGGCGCCGGCCCCGCCGGCATGAGCTGCGCCTACTATCTTGCCAACAAGGGCTACCCCGTCACCGTGTTCGACAAAAACCCGGTGCCCGGCGGCATGCTCACGCTCGGCATCCCGTCCTTCCGGCTGGAAAAGGACGTTCTGAATGCCGAGATCGACATCCTCCGCGAAATGGGCGTGGAGTTCCGCTGCGGTGTGGAGATTGGCAAAGATATCACCATCGCGCAGCTCCGCGAGCAGGGCTACAAGGGCTTCTATCTCGCCATCGGCGCGCAGAAGTCCCGTCCGCTCGGTATCCCCGGCGAGGAGCTTTCGGGCGTTACCGGCGGCATCGAGTTCCTGCGCGAGGTTAATCTCGGCCGCGCGCCCGCCGTCGGCAAAACGTGCGTCGTTATCGGCGGCGGCAACGTCGCGATGGACGTGTGCCGCAGCGCCGTGCGCCTCGGCGCGGAGAAAACCTACGTTGTCTACCGCCGCTCGGCGGAGGAAATGCCCGCCGACCCGGACGAAGTCCGCGAGGCAGCTGCCGAGGGCGTGGAGTTCCGCTATCTGAATGCTCCTGTGGAGATCGTTGGCGCGGACGGCAGGGTGACGGCGCTCAAAGTGGAGCTCATGGAGCTCGGCGAGCCGGACGCGAGCGGGCGGAGAAAGCCCGTCGGCACCGGGAAATTTGAGACCATCGCGGCGGACAGCATCATTCCCGCCGTCGGGCAGGTCATCGACTGGGGCAATCTCGATGTCGGCGCGCTCGAAACAACCGACAAAGGCACCGCCGTCGCGGACGGCCTTACGTACCAGACCGCGCAGAGCGACATTTTTGTCGGCGGCGACTGCTATACCGGCCCCAAATTTGCCATCGACGCCATCGCCGCGGGCAAGGAAGCGGCCATCTCTCTCCACCGCTACGTCCATCCCGGCCAGACGCTCACCATGGGGCGCGACCGGCGCGAATACCATGCGCTGGACAAGAGCCACGCGCTGCTGGATATCTCGCATTTCGACAGCGGCAAGCGCCAGATGCCGGGCTACAACGCGGCAAAGGCAAAAACGTTCGCCGACGAGCGCGTGACGTTCACGCCCGAGCAGGTGCGCGCGGAAACGGCGCGCTGTCTCGAATGCGGCGTGACGAAAGTGGATGCCTATCTCTGCATCGGCTGCGGCCTCTGCACCACGAAGTGCAAATTTGACGCCATCCATCTCAAAAAGGTGCGCGACTGGCACGCCGGCTCCTTTGAAACGCTGCCTATCAAGCTCGCCGAAGGTCTCGTCAAGCGCGGCGGCGGTCTCATCCGGCACGCGGTGGAGAAATAATGCACGAGCTTGGAATCTGTGATGCGCTGCGGAAAATGGTCATGCGCATTGCCGCAGAAGAAGGCGCGGACAAAGTGACAAGCATCACCGTGGAGGTGGGGACGCTCTCCGGAGTCGTCCCCCGCTTCCTTGCCGACGGCTGGGAGGCCGTCACGGACGGCACGCCGCTTGAAGGAACCGAAATGCGGATCGAAACGGTGGACGGAACGGCGGAGTGTCTCGACTGCGGCGCGGTGTTCACCGCCGATCTCAACGACCTGCGCTGCCCGGAGTGCCGGGGCGCAAAGCTCACGCCGCTCACAGGGCGGGAGCTCACGCTTAAAGAAATACTGCTCCCGGACTGAACACCCCGCTTTTCTGCGGAAACGTGCCGCAAGTCCTTGACGGGACGGGGAAATGCGCCTATTATATGGCTAAAATCAAACGAGACCCACTGCGTTAGGCTCTCGTTTGAAAAGGCTGCGGCTCGCCGCAGCGCACTCACTACGTTCGCACGTTTGCGAGCCGAGCTTGCCTATCGATGGCCGATTTTCTCCGACGCACATGTCGCCGGAGAAAATGATCAAAACTTTATTTGCGCCTGCGGGCGCAAACTCTGCGAGGCTTTTTGACAATCTGAAAGGCGCAGGTTCCGTATTGGGAACCTGCGCCTTTTGCGCGTGTTGTATGTGCTGCGAGCGCTTAGGAAGCTTCTTCGAATTGACTGTTGTATAGATCGGCATAGAAGCCGCCGCGCTGCATAAGCTCGTCGTGCGTGCCGCTCTCGACTACGTCGCCGTCGCGCAGGACGAGAATTTTGTCCGCGTTTTTGATCGTGGACAGGCGGTGCGCGATCACAAAGCTGGTACGCCCCTTCGTGAGCTCGTCCATGGCCCGCTGGATCAAAACTTCCGTGCGGGTATCGACGGAGGAGGTCGCCTCATCGAGGATCAGCATGGGCGCATTTTGGAGCATAGCGCGGGCGATGGTGAGAAGCTGCTTCTGCCCGGCGGAAATGCCGGCGCTCTCGGAGAGCACCGTATCAAACCCCTGCGGCAGCGAGTGGACGAATTTGTCCAGCCCGCAGGCGCGGCAGACCTCTTCCAGCTGCTCGTCGGTGATGCCCTTCATGTTGTATACGAGATTTTCACGCACCGTTCCTTCAAAGAGCCAGGTGTCCTGCAAGACCATGCTGAAAAGCGCGTGCACATCCTCCCGGCGCATGGCGGAGACCGGTACGCCGTCAATCGTTATGCTGCCGCCGTTGATCTCGAAAAAGCGCATGAGCAGATTGACCATCGTGGTTTTGCCCGCACCGGTCGGGCCGACGATGGCGACCTTCTGTCCGGGGAGCACCTCGGCGGAAAAGTCCCGGATGATGATCTTGTCCGGGTCACTCGGATAGCTGAACCGGACATGGTCAAAGCAGACCCTGCCGCGCACATCGGTGAGCTTCGCGGTCTTTTCGCTCTCGTCGGGCATCTCCTCGCTTTCGAGAAAATCGAAGATGCGGTGCGCGGAGGCGGAGGCGGTCTGCATGTTCGTCATGCCCTGCGCCATCTGCGTCAGCGGCGAGGTGAAAAGCCGGACATACAGAATGAACGAGACGATCACGCCGAACTCGATCGTGCCGTTCATTGCGAGGATCGAGCCGAGAACGCACACCGCGACATAGGCGATGTTGCCGACAATGTTCATAAGCGGCTGCATCATGCCGGAGAGAAACTGCGATCTCCAGTTCGCGTCGTAAACGGCGGCGTTGAGCGTATCGAACTGCGCGCCGATCTTCCGCCCGGCGCAGCTGAGCCGCACGACTTCATGCCCGGAGTACATTTCCTCCACATACCCGTTCAGCGCGCCGAGACTTTTCTGCCGCGCGGCGAAATACCGCTGCGATCTGGACAGAATCAGCACCGTCAGCAGCATGCCAAGGAACGTCACGCCGATGGAAACGAGCGCGAGCCGCCACTCGGTGACGAACATCATAAGGAGACAGCCGACAAACTGCGTGGCCGCGCTGATGATCGTGGGCAGGCTGTTCGTGAGTCCCTGCTGCAGGGTGGAAACGTCGTTTGTGATGCGGCTGAGAATGTCGCCCTGCGAGGTCGTGCCGAAATACTTCTGCGGCACGCGGTTGATCTTGGCGGAAAGCTCGCCGCGCATGCGGTAGGACATTTTCAGCGTGACGACAGACATCGTGTAGTGCTGGATAAAGCTGAAAACTGCACTGAGCACATAGATGACAGCAAGGAAAATGCCGACTTTGGCGATCGCCGCGAGATCGATGTTTCCGGTGAGGCCGTCCGACATCAGCGTGGCGATCCGGCCGATCTGGTTCGGCCCGAGGATCGTCATCACCGCGCTGAGCGCGGCGAGGATCAGCGCCAGGATGATGACGCCCATGCTTGAGCGCATATAGTCCGTAAGGCGCGGCACCGCGGAGCGGATGCCGCTTGCTTTATTGGTTCGTTTCATTTCCGTCCCTCCTTACGCGAGCTCCGCGGCGCTCAGCTGCGATGTTGCGATCTCGCGGTACACTTTGCAGAAGCGCATAAGCTCGTCGTGCGTTCCCATGCCGACGATCTCGCCGCGGTCGAGAACGAGGATCTTTTCGGCGTGGCGGATCGTGCTGATGCGCTGGGCGACGATGATCTTCGTCACATCATGCAGCTCCCGGTTCAGACCCTCGCGCAGCTTCGCGTCCGTCCGGTAATCAAGCGCCGAGAACGAATCGTCAAAGACCAGGATTTCCGGCTTTCGCGCCAGCGCGCGGGCGATGGAAAGGCGCTGCTTCTGCCCGCCGGATACGTTGCGGCCGAGCTGCTCGATCTCGTAGTTCGTGCCCTCCGGCAGCTTATCCACAAACTCCTTTGCCTGCGAAAGCGCAATGGCGCTCTCAAGGTTTTCGCTGTCGCTTCCGGCAGCGCTCTCGCCGAAGAGTACGTTGTCGCGCACCGTTCCCGAGAAGAGAACGGCCTTCTGCGTGACATAGCCGAGCTTATCGTAGAGCGCATCGAAGGAATAGTCCTTCACGTTCACGCCGTCGACGAGCACCTCGCCCTCCGTCGCGTCGTAAAAGCGGGGGATGAGCTGGACGAGCGTTGTCTTGCCGCTGCCGGTCGCGC
>CAKSWA010000026.1 GCA_934511165.1 uncultured Oscillospiraceae bacterium
GGTATAGCTCAGCTGGGAGAGCGCTTGAATGGCATTCAAGAGGTCAGCGGTTCGATCCCGCTTATCTCCACCAAAAAGTACCGAAATTTAACGATTTCGGTACTTTTTCTTTGTTTTTGCCCCCGCTTTTGTTAGTGGCTATTTTTATTTATTTCTGTCTATTGGTCACCTATTGGTCACATATTTGCGCATCAAAAAGCCGCTCGGATCTCTCCGGGCGGCTCTCTTTATTTCTCCCATGATTTCTTTTCTATGTCCATTTCCGCCGTAATACCGGGAAATTTTTTTCAACTCGGCAAACCTCGCCAAAGCTGTGCGGCGCTCTGTGCCGGGAAAAGTTTCTGTTTTCGTTTCTACACTCGTCCCGTCCTCGTAGTCGGTGTAATGGTGGATATAATAGATTTTCCGGTTATCATAGTTCACGTACCGCTCCAGTTTGATCCGCTGACGGCTTTACACGGGGCACGTGGCTGGCGGCAGTATAATATATCTGTCAAACAACGAAAACGGAGCGGGAAATGCAGAGCTCCCGCTCCTACTGCGTTTTATCAAAATACAAATGGTTCATCCTTGATTGCTCCATAAGCAAAAGGATTGCCCCCCAATTCGCTACGAATTAATGCTCCACAGCATAAAAAGATTTTACGGTTACGATTATTTCACGTTTCGAAGTAGCTAGTTCATCCCAAACGTCAATATTCAGCGTAACATCATCGCTGGCTATCATTTAGCTTTAATTTTTACCTGTGATGACTGATTTGGAATTAACTGATAAGGCGGTGTAGGGGCAGTTGTCCAGAACAGATCGAAGTTGAAGTGATGTACTTTAAACTTGGCCGCAAGATTCGTTACATGAAGAAGGTCGGATTTGAAGTCACGTCTTGATTTGCTGCTCAAAAGGTCTTCAATCCTTCCAATGTCACAGCTACGCAGAATTTCTTCCTCCAGATTGGAAACCTGGGAGATTGTAACAACATGTGCAGGACGCTTTCAATGATCCACCCGGACTGATGTTCCGCCTCACCTGCGAGGATGTAACGCCCTTGGACGGCATACGTTCCCAAGACGGTGTGACCATTGTTCGTCCGGAAAGCTATGAGCCGTATGTTACCTGCATTTTTGATGACCCTGCCGATAATCTGACGTACTCTTATGTCCCGGACCCTACGAACGTGCCGAAGTATTAAGTCCAACGGGTATATACCGGCAAAGCTGCTTACGAAAAATACGATGCGGAAGGCATAGACAAAAAGTACCGAAATCGCTTGATTTCGGTACTTTTTCATGTTTTAGAAAAATCAGAAAAGATCGAGCATGCTGTCGAGATATATTTCTTCGCGCAGCGGTAGATGGTACTCCGGCTTTGTCATATAGTGCAGCAGAAATTCCAGCAGCAGCGCGCTGCCGAGACCGCGGCCCTCGATCTTGAAATGCGAAAAGCCCATGGGCAGATACGTATCCCGGATGTCCGCCGCGCCGATGAAGCCCGGATTTTTCATTGCCTCCGAAAACCGGTAGCCCCGCGCGCCGCCGGGCGCGGCGCAGCGGTGCTCCACATCCTCGCCGAGATTCTTTCGGCTGACCGCTTCGTAACACGCTCTCCGCTCGGCGCAGCGAAAGTCGCAGCACTCGTTGCAGAGAAACTCCACCTTGTCCTTCTCCCTCTGCGGCAGCGCGCCGAGCTTATCCAGCGCCCGGTTCAGCCGGAAATCCGGCACAACGAAGCGGAATTCCTCCCGCCCCAGCTCCTTTTCAAACGCCCGGAAGTCCGTCAGTACCTTGGTGGTGGAGGAAACAAAATACAAATTGGGATACTTTCGCCGGAGATAGGAAAGCAGCAGCTCCGAATGGACGATGACGCCGCTCTGCGGCGTTTGGCTGTCATTAAAAAGCGCGCAGAGGGTGTTGCACTTCGCATCCGAAAGATGCTCCTCCCGCAGCAGGGAGTTGCTGAACGTGAGCCGCGCCGAAATGCCGTATTCGCGCAGCAGCGAGAGCACCTCGCGCGCCTCGTCGTCCCCGAAGCCCGCGCGCCCGCCGCCCCAGAGGCAGTCTGCCGGCGCGCCGTAGATCGAGCCGATATCGCACCAATCGTAAAACCACGTCCGGTGCTCCCGGAACAGCGGCAGAAAGACGCGGTAAAATTCGTAAAACTCAAAAAGTCCCGGCAGATGGTACAGCGCCGTGCGCCTGGACGGTTTTTCCATTTCTCTCCCTCCCCTCCTTTTTATTTTATCACAGACGGTCAACTTTTTCAGCTTGTTTTCAGCTCGCCGCCGTATGCTGACGCCAGAAACGAAAAGGAGGTCATTCCTTATGAAAACGACAAGAAAAATTTTTGCAATCCTTTGTGCCGCGGCGATGCTGTTCTCTCTCGCCGCGTGCGGCAGCACGACAAGCACACCGGTAACAACGTCCGAGCCCACCGCAGCGGCGGACAACGAAGAGGCCACGCCCGGCGACGGCTCCGCCCCGGCGGATGCTCCAGAAAAGCCGGATGGCGAACCGGGCGAAAAGCCCGATGGTGAGCCGCCAGAGAAGCCGGACGGGGAATCGGGGAAAAGCCCGACGGCGCGCCCCTGGAGAAGCCGGACGGTGAGCCGGATGAGAAACCGGACGGGCAGCCCGGCGGTCAGGGCGGCGCTCCCGGCGGCCAGGGCGGCGGCTTTGGCGGCAGCAGCGAGGTGACGCAGGGTTCGAGCGCAAACACGATCACCGAAGACGGCACGTACTCCGGCACAACGTACTCCTCCACCGGCGACGATGAAAACGCTCTGCGCGTAGACGGCGCTGCCGTCACGCTCGACGGCGTCACCGTCGAGAAGAGCGCGGGTGCAACGTCCAATACCGAAAACGGTGACTTCTACGGCGTGAACGCCGCCCTGCTCGCCACGAACGGCGCGACCGTAACCATCAAAAACGCCGCGGTAACCTCGTCCGCGCAGAACGGCAACGGCGTATTCAGCTACGGCAGCGGCGCGACCGTGAACATCTCCGATTCTACCATCACGACGACCGCTGACAACTCCGGCGGCATCCAGACGACCGGCGGCGGCACAACGAACGCCTCCAACCTCACCGTGGAAACGAGCGGCAACTCCTCCGCCGCCATCCGCTCCGACCGCGCCGACGGCACGGTGATGAGATGATCCCGATTAAGAAAGCGGTACAGCAGATTTGCTGTACCGCTTTTTTCCCGACGCATTGACAGAAGAAAGCCTGCCATATATAATCGCCGGTGTATACATGCGCTGCCGTAGAAAATGAAAGGACAAATCATGAAGATTTTTGTTAACGATCATATTCACGAAGCAGGCTTTGAAAAAATGAAAAAGATGGGAGTTGAAGTGATCTCTGATTTTAATCGCGTGGATGAATGCGACGGAATGATCGTCCGGGGCGTCGTCGCGTCGCGAGAGCTTCTCACGAAAGCAAAGAATCTGAAGGTCGTGGGAAAGCACGGCGCCGGCTACAACACCATCGACACCGCTGCATGCAAGGAACTAGGCATCCGCGTGGTTTACACCCCGGGCATGAACGCACAGGGCGTAGCCGAACTGATCGTAACACTGATGCTGGATGTCTCTCGGAAGGTCAGCTACATTGATCGCTGCATTGTGGACGGGACCTACGATGACACCCGGAAAAGCGAGCTGACCGGCTGGGAGATCGGCGGAAAAACCGTTGCCTTCGTCGGATTCGGCAACGTGAGCCGCAAAGCGGCAAAGATCCTGCGCTGCGGCTTTGACATGAAGGTGCTCGCCTATGACGAGTATCTTCCTGACGAGGTATTCGCCGAAAACGGTGCCGTGAAGTATGCTTCTCTCGAGGAAATGCTTCCGCAGGCCGACTACGTCAGCATCTGTGTCCCGCTTACGGAAGAGACCCGCAATATGTTCAACGCGGAAATGCTCTCGAAGATGAAGCCTACGGCGATTTTGATCAACACCGCCCGCGGAGGGATCGTTGATGAAGAAGCGCTGTACAATGCGCTCACCTCCGGGACGATCGCCGGTGCCGGACTGGATGTTTTCGAGGAGGAACCGGTTTCTAATAAGAATCGTCTGGTGAGTCTTCCGAACTTTGTCGCCACGCCGCACATCGGTGGAAGCACAGAGGAATCGATCTTCCGTGTCACGGATACCGTCATCGACGAGGTCGTTGCGGTTCTGGAAGGAAGAGAGCCGCGTTTCGAGGTCAAGCTGTAAACCGCTTTCTTGCACAATCTACAAATTTTTCTGAAGTAATTTGTAAAAAACCCATGGTGACAAATTCGGCAAAGCCATGTATACTGTACTCAATTCATTGTTTTATGAGACGTTAACCGGTTTCGTAACGGGTTTTTCAAATGAAAAAAGAAAGTTTGACAATTCAAACGGTCGCGGAAATGGTCGGTGTTTCCAAAACAACGGTCTCCCGCTTTCTTAACGGCAAGTATGAGTACATGTCCGCAGAAACGCAGGAAGCCATCCGTTCTGCCATCGAAAAAAGCCATTACCGTCCGAGCCAGGTTGCCCGCACGCTTTCCACCAAGCGGAGCAATCTGATCGCCATCGTGTGCCCCGGCGTTGCCGTCCAGTCCTCGCATCTCTTTTTGCAGGGCGTGGATACTGCGATCCAGAACAGCGGCTATGACTACATCATTCTCTCCTGCGGAGAGGACTATCTGCGCGAATGCTCCGCGCTGAACCGCTGCATTGACCAGCAGGTCGACGGGATCCTTTTCAGCCCCGTTACGGATAACGGCGAGCTTATCACAAAAATCGCAGAGAGCAGCATTCCGGTCGTCATGTTTGACCGCGTTATCGACGGCTGGACACACAGCAGCGTTTCCATCGATCACCGCGGGATGATGATTGCCGCGCTCGATCACCTGGAGAAGCAGGGCTACAGCGATATTTTCCTTTTTACCCGCAAATTCAAAGCGCCCAATACCCGCTATATCCGCAAAGAAGCCTTCTGTGAATACATGAGTTCACACTTCAGAAAAGCGCAGAAGAACTGCGTGGTTTATCTGGACAAGGGAGACGAACTGTATCCCTCAATCTGCCGCGCACTGCAGCAGATACGCGCGGAGCACGCCGGTAAGCCTGCGGTAGTATTTGCCGCGGATATGATCACACTGCACGCCGTCCTGCGCGCTGCGCGCGCACTCGCCATCCGCATCCCGGAGGATCTCCGTGTGATCGGTTATGATCAGCAAAGCAGCGCTGGGCTCTGCTCCCCCAGCATTACCTATCTGGAACAGCCGCTCTATGAGCTTGGCCAGACCGCCGTTCGCCTTCTGGTTAACTGCATTGAGCACAAAGGGGCGGCCGATCAAACCGTCGTTCTCAAGGGAAAGCTTGTCATCGGTGAATCAACCTCCATACGCTGAACCGCCGATTCATCCCCCGAAAGCAAAGCAGCGCCGTATAAACCGGGAAAAACTTCTCTTTTTCTTTAATGTTAACCGGTTTCGTTTACCGGTTAATATAAAACAAAACGAAAGGAATCAATACCATGAAGAAAGCTCTCAGTATCCTTCTTGCTCTGATTCTCGTTGTCGGCATGATGGCCGGCTGCGGAACCACCGCGACCCCGACCCCGACCGAGGCCCCTGCCGCCGAGGCTCCCGCCGCTGAAACTCCCGCTTCCGAGGCTCCCGCCGAGGATGTCAAATACCCCGAGACCGTGACGATCGTCTGCGGCTACTCTGCCGGCGGTTCCTCCGATTTCATGTGCCGCACGCTGGCCACCTCTCTGGAAAAAGTTCTTGGCGTGACGGTCATCGTTGAGGATATGCCCGGTTCCTCCGGCTGGATCGCGCTCAACGAAATGTTCCAGACTCCCGCCGATAAGGCCGACGGCTCCCGCCTCTATCTTGCCGGCACCGGCACGGCTTTCGGCAAGTATGATCCGGACAACCCGCGCGAGTTCTTCTACACCGACTTCATCCCCATGGCTTCCGAAGTTGTTGACTATGGCATCATTGCTATCCGCAACGACGAGACCCGCTTCACCGACCTTGCCTCCTTCCTTGACTATGCCAAAGAGAACGAAGTGCTCATCGGCGCTTCCGGCTCCAACATTCTCTCCGACGACGTTAACGCCATGCAGAAGTTTGCCAACCTGCACGGCATGAAATACTCCGTCGTGCAGACCGACGGCTCCAGCGATACCAAGCTTCTCTTCCAGCAGGGCAGCACCGATGTGATGTTCGCCAACGTCGGCGATGTTCTTGCCGATGTTTCCTCCGGTGCGTACAAGGTTCTCTGCGTCATGGCTCCCGAGCGTTCCGCCCTTCTCCCCGAAATTCCCACCGTTGAAGAGCTCGGCTTCGGCCCCATCTACAACTTCTCCCTGCGCGGCTACGGCTATCCCGCCGGCACCCCCGACGCCATTGTTGAATGGATGCTGAAGGGACTGGAAGAAGCCATCAACGATCCCGATACCGTTGCCACCCTCGCCGCCACTGGTGCTGAGACCGTCTGCTACATCGGCGATGATTTCACCCAGGTCATCAGCGACGACCTGGATTCCGCGCTGGAAGCCTGGGGGCTGGAGCGCTGATTTTCCTCGCTCGAGCGGCATGTTGCATGAATCAGCGTGAAGCCTTTTCCAAAAGGCTTCACGCTCTTTAAGAAAGGTGATTCCATGAAGAAGAAGCTCCATCAGGATATCTACATATCCATCATTACCTACATATTCACCGCCGTGATGTTCATCCTCGGCAGAAATATCAAGAGTGCCGCTCGTGCCTATCCGTTTCTTATCCTTGGGCTGATTACGGTGCTGAACACGATCCTCTTAATTACCACAATAATCAAATCGAAAAAGATGAGCGCGGAAGAACTCGATGCGGTCAACACGATCCGCTGGAGCAACATCCGCCACGCGATGCTGACATTCATTATCATCGCAGCCTATGTCGTCATTTTTGATATTCTCGGGTATTTTATTGCCACGGCGCTGCTGCTCGTCGGCATGATGCTCCTGCTCGGCGTGCGGGATTGGAAAGTTCTTGTATTCATTCCGGTAGGTCTGCTTGCAGTTTTGTACTATTTCTTCGTGATGAAGCTGCACGTTCCTCTGATGTAAGGAGGTAAAAAATGTCACAGTTTGCAGCGGTCCTTTCGACCGTGTTTTCCGGCGAGGTCATGCTCGCTATTGCCATCGGCACTCTTGCCGGTATGGTCATCGGCGCCATGCCCGGTCTCAGCGCCACCATGGGCGTTGCGCTGCTCACCCCCCTTACCTATACTCTGAGTCCGTCGGCTGCGATCAGCATGCTTGCAGCCGTTTATACCTCTGCCATTTACGGCGGCTCCATCACAGCCTGCCTTCTTCATACCCCCGGCACCCCCGCCTCTGCCGCGACCGCCGCAGACGGCTATGCCCTTACCAAGCAGGGACAGGGCATGAAAGCCATCGGTATTTCCACCGTCTGCTCGATGATCGGCGGCACGATCAGCGCCATTGCTCTCCTGCTCATCTCCGAGCCGCTCTCCCGCATCTCGCTGATGTTTACTCCGGCGGAATATATGCTGCTCGGTCTCTTCGGTCTGACGATCATCGGCTCTCTTTCCGGCGATAACCTGCTCAAGGGTCTGATCGCCGGTGCCGTTGGTCTTGTGATCGCCTGCATTGGTCTGGACGGAATGTCCGGCGTGCCGCGCTATGTTTTCGGCATCACTCGTCTCGAAAGCGGCATCTCCATGGTTCCCGCCATGATCGGCATGTTCTCTATCTCGCAGGCCATGATCATCGCCGAGGATCTCTTCAAGGGCAAAAGCCTGATTGTGGACGATCCCTCATCCACACTGAAGGGCCGCGTGCTTCCGACGGCAAAGGAAATGAAGCGCATCACTCCCACCGTTATCAAATCGACGATCATCGGCATTTTTGTCGGTATTCTTCCCGCCGCAGGCGGCGATATCGGTTCCTGGGTGGGATATAACAACGCGAAAAAGTCTTCCAAACACCCCGAGGAATTCGGCCACGGCTCCATTGAGGGTATTGCCGCCTCGGAAGCAGCAAACAACGCCGTGACCGGCGGCGCTCTGATTCCGCTGCTGACACTCGGCATCCCGGGCAGCGGTACCGCCGCTATCATGCTTGGCTCTCTTATGATCCATGGTATGCAGCCCGGTCCCGAGCTCTTTACAAAGCAGGCTGTACAGACCTATACGATCATCGTTGCTTTCATGCTGGCCAACATTCTCATGGGCATTCTCGGCCTGCTGATTTCCAAGTATGTCGCCCGCGTGGCGCTCGTACCGATGTCCATTCTCTGCCCGGTGATCGTTGCCCTTTCCACGATCGGCTCCTACGCTATCAACAACAGCATTTTCGATGTCTATGTCATGGCGTTTTTCGGGCTGCTCGGCTATCTTTTCCGAAAGGCGAATATCGGTTCGGCTCCGGTCATTCTGGGCGTAATACTAAGCTCCATGGTCGAGAAAAACTACCGGCGAATGCTCATTCTCAGCCGCGGCGCCGTACTCCCCTATATTTTCTCCCACCCGATCGCCATCGTCCTGATCGTCATGATCCTTCTCGGCGTTTTCTCCCCGTTCCTTGTTAAGAAGATCAACAGCAAGATCGTTATCAAGGAGCCCGCCGGAGACGCCCCGGAAATCGACATCGACGCAGGCGAGGAATGATCATGAGCAAAGATAAAGTTCTCTTTCTGCAGCTGGCCTCCGTCGGTCTGAGCGTTGAACAGGTTTTCGAACAGCACAGCTACGAGCTGGAGCGTATCCGCGCTCTCGGGCTGGAAGCCGATGTGCGCATCGTCGGGGAAAATGATAAAGACGGCTTCATCGCGGCATGCAGGGGCTATTCCATCGTCCTTTGCGGCGGGAACCCGCCTCTCTCCCGGGAGGTCGTTTCCCGGCTGGATGATTCGTTCCTGTTTATCCGCTACGGCATCGGGATCAACACAATCGACACGCAGGCGTGCACGGAATACGGCAAGCTTGTATATTTCATGCCCGGATACTGCGGGCCGGAAATCGCGCTTCACGCTCTCGCTCTGATCCTCAGCCTGCTGCGCAACGTCGGCTACTACGACCGCGAGCTTCGCAAGGGGCATTTTGCCAAGGGCGGCGGCCCGATCCCCCGGCGGCTGCAAAATCTTCAGGTCGGCCTGTACGGTTTGGGTGTGACCGGCATCGAGCTTGCGAAAATTCTCCGCAGCGGCTTTGGCTGCAAGCTGATCGCCTGTGATCCCTATGTAAAAGCAGAAACCGCCGAGCCGCTCGGCGTGAAGCTCGTCGATTTCGACACGCTTCTCCGCCAGTCCGATATTCTCTCGATCCACGCACCGCTCACCAGCGAAACACACCACATATTCAGCCGCGAAGCGTTTCGGAAAATGAAGCACAACGCTATGATCATCAACACCTCCCGCGGCCCTCTGGTCGATGAAGCGGCACTTTGCGAGGCGCTTACGGACGGCACGATCGGCTCTGCCGGGCTGGACGTGTTTGAAGTGGAGCCCGTAAAACCAGACAATCCGCTTCTTGCGCTGGATAATGTCGTGCTCACACCGCACAGCGCCTACAACGGTCTTGAATCCACGCACCGGCAGTATGAGCTTGCCGCCGAATTTGTGGAGAGCTTCATGGAGCGAAGGATCCTCCCGCATTACACGGCAAACCGCGATGTGCTTTCGCTGTGGCAGGAGAAAGGATACGCGCTGGGCTGACTTTCCGGTGCAGAAAACCGAATGGACAAAACCTTTTTCATGAAGGAGTAACAGCAATATGAGTCTTGGATTTAAAGTAAACTACGATATCCGCCGCCCCGACAAAAAACTCGTTGAACAGTTCAAAGGGCTGCCGGTAGCCAATATCGCCGACGAGATGAGCCGCATGAACTGCGTGGAGTCTGCGATCGTTCCTTTCAATAAGAACGCCTTTGTCGGAACGGCGTTCACCGTGAAAGCCCCCGATGCCGACAATCTGATGTTTCATAAGGCGCTGGATCTTGCTCAGCCAGGGGATGTCATTGTCGTCACCTGCATCGGCAATTCCGACCGCGCTATCTGCGGCGAGATCATGATGCGCTATGCGCAGGCAAAGGGCATCGTCGGCTTTTTGATCGACGGCATGATCCGCGATGTGGAGGGCGCCGCAGAGCTTGAACACTTTGCCGTTTATGCCCGCGGCGTAACTCCCCTCGGCCCCTACAAAAACGGCCCCGGTGAGATCAACGTTCCGATCGCATTCGGCCGCCAGGTCGTTTGCCCGGGCGATATCGTCTGCGGTGATGCCGACGGTATTGTTATCATCAAGCCGGAGGAGGCCGAAGAAGCTCTCGCGCTGGGCCGCAAGCACCTTGCCGATGAGAATCGGACCATGGCGTCCATCGCTGCCGGGCAGGGGATGGGCCATGCGTGGGTCGACGAGATCCTCAAGGCAAGAAACTGCGACATGTAACCGCCCGGTTCTCGCGGATACGATCATCTGCATCCGTGTGGGCCCACAGTTTTTAAATCGGAGGACAGGCAAATGAGTTTTTCTATTCACTCCGGCGTCTGGCCGGTTATGATCACCCCATGGACCGAAAAGAATACACCGGATTTCAAAGCCATCGAGAAGCTTGTAAACTGGTACATTGAAAAGGGCTGTGCCGGCATTTTCGCCGTATGCCAATCCAGCGAAATGGCTTACCTTACCGAGCAGGAAAAGCTCGATATCGCCAAAGCTGTGTGCGATGCAAACGGCGGGCGCATTCAGATCGTTGCTTCCGGTCATACGGCCGACGACAAAGCCACACAGTTCCGCGAGCTGGAAAACATGATGAAGATCCCGGGGATCGACGCATACGTTCTCGTCTCCAACCGGCTTGACCAGAAGAACGAGGGGGAGGAGACGTTTCTCCGCAGCGCCGAAGAGTTTTTTACCCGTTATCCGGAAGTGGATTTCGGCATCTACGAATGCCCGATGCCCTGGAAACGTCTTGTTTCCCTCGATTTTCTGCGTGAGATCGCGCCGAAGGGCCGTATGGTCTTTCTCAAGGACACCTGCTGCGACTATATGCTCATCCGCGAACGGCTGAAGGCCGTAGAGGGTACGCCGCTCAAGATCTTCAACGCCAACGCGCAGTCCTGGTTCGACAGCTACTGCCACGGCTCGGCCGGATATAACGGCGTTATGGCAAACTTCCATCCCGATCTTTATAAGTGGTGCTTTGACCACAAGGATTCCGATCCCGAAAAGGCCCGTCTTGTCGCAGACTTTCTTACTGCGGCAGCGATGATCGAAATGCGTATTTATCCCTGCAGCGCCAAGTATCATCAGAATCTTGTCGACGTGCCGATGCATGTTTTTTCCCGCAGCGCAGACTGCGCCAAACTCGACCGCAACGCGAAGGGCGAGGTGGAAAGCCTCATTCATCTTGAACGCTGGCTCCGCGAAAAGCTTGAAATCGGATAAGCGCCGCAAAAGCCAAAATATCGGTCACTGCGTGAAGCAACGCCTTTTCCCTATATCCCCGCGCAACAAAAAACGCTCTGCTGTTTGTGAAGCAGAGCGTTTTTCTTTCGTATTGGATTATTCCTTATACCGCAGCGCGCGGATGGCGTTGAGCACGGCGAGGATCATGACGCCGACGTCGGCGAAGATCGCCGCCCACATGTTCGCAACGCCCACCGCGACGAGCGCGAGGCAGCCGAACTTGATGATGAGCGAGAACACGATGTTCTGCTTGACGATGCCGATGCACTTGCGCGAGATGCGGATGGCCTTGACGATCTGCTTGGGATCGTCGTCCATGAGGACAACATCCGCAGCCTCGATGGCGGCGTCGCTGCCCATAGCGCCCATCGCAATGCCGATATCGGCGCGGGTGAGCACAGGCGCGTCGTTGATGCCGTCGCCGACGAAAGCAAGCTGCTCGTGCGGCCCCTTCGCCGCGAGGAGCTTTTCGACCTCATCGACCTTGTCTCCGGGGAGAAGCTCGCTGCGCACCTCGTCCACGCCGAGCTCGGCAGCGACCTGCTCGGCCACGCGCTTCGTATCGCCGGTGAGCATGACGGTCTTTTTCACGCCGCATTTTTTGAGCGCGGCAATGGCCTCCTTCGCATGGGGCTTCGGGACATCGGAGATGACGATGTGGCCGGCGTACTGTCCGTCGATCGCCATATGGATGATCGTACCGACGCTGTGGCACTCGATGGCCTCGATGCCGAGCTTTTTCATGAGCTTGGCGTTGCCCGCGGCGACGGCGTGGCCGTCCACCGTGGCGGTGATGCCGTGCCCGCTGATCTCCTCGATATCGGAAACGCGGCTGCGGTCGATCTCCTTGCCGTAGGCCTTCTGGAAGCTCTTGCTGATCGGGTGCGACGAGGCGCACTCAGCGAGCGCGGCATATTCGAGAAGCTGTGCTTCTTCGAGCGTGCTGTGATGCACGGCGGTCACTTCAAACACGCCCTGCGTGAGCGTGCCGGTCTTATCGAACACCAAATACTTCGCATCCGAGAGCGCTTCGAGATAGTTCGAGCCCTTGATGAGGATGCCCTCGTGGCTCGCGCCGCCGATGCCCGCAAAGAAGCTCAGCGGGATGCTGATGACGAGCGCGCACGGGCAGCTCACGACGAGGAACGTGAGAGCGCGGTAGATCCAGTCCGTCCAGTTGGCAGCCGCGCCGCAGGCCATGCGGACGAGCGGCACCACGATGCCGAGCACGAGCGCCGCGCCGCACACCGACGGCGTATACACCTTCGCAAAGCGGGAGATGAACGCCTCGGAGCGGGACTTGCGCGAGCTGGCGTTCTCCACAAGATCGAGGATCTTGGAAACGGTGGATTCGCCAAACTCCTTCGTCGTGCGGATTTTCAGCACGCCGTTCAGGTTGATGCAGCCGCTGATGATCTCGTCGCCGGTTTTCACGTCGCGCGGCATGCTCTCGCCGGTGAGCGCGCTCGTGTTGAGGCTCGCCTCGCCCTCGACGATGACGCCATCGAGCGGCACCTTTTCGCCGGGCTGCACAACGATCACGCTGCCGACGGCGACCTCATCAGGGTCGACCTGTTCGAGCTTGCCGTCCGTTTCGATGTTGGCGTAATCCGGGCGGATGTCCATGAGCGCGGAGATGTTGCGGCGGCTCTTGCCGACGGCGTAGCTCTGGAACAGCTCGCCGATCTGGTAGAACAGCATAACGGCGATGCCTTCCACATAGTCGCCGCTCTTCGTCCAGATGGCAAGGAAGAACGCGCCGAGCGTGGCGAGCGCCATGAGGAAGTTTTCATCGAACGGCTGGCCGTTCGCGATGCCCTTCCCGGCTTTGCGCAGGATATCGTAGCCGATCACGGCGTAGGCAACGAGGTACGCAATAAGCTGCGGAATACCGGTAATCGGAATAAAGTGCAGCGCAATGAGCATCACGGCGGTAATGACGATCCGCCAGAGCATTTTTTTCTGTTTCTTTGTCATGGCTTTACGCCTCCTGTTCGGAAATTCTGCCGCCGGATGCGGCGAGGGGATCAGAGCTCGATCTCGCAGTCGGGCTCAACCTTCTTGCAGGCCTTCAGCACGCTCTGCATGACGGTCTTGGGATTGCTTCCCTCGGCGAACTCCACGGTCATCTTCTGCGTCATGAAATTCACAACGGCGTTCGCGACGCCCTCGGTCTTCTTGGTGGCATCCTCCATCAGGTTGGCGCAGTTGGCGCAGTCGACTTCGATCTTGTAGGTCTTTTTCACGGTACGTATCTCCCTTTCTGTCATTTTTGACGCAAACAATTAAATGCTTGCTTAATCGTTACAAGCGCAGTATACTGGCTTTGTCCCGAAAAAACAACCCGTTTGGACGCTCTGCTTCCGAACGGGCAAACGAAATTTCCGAAAAGGAGAAACACCATGCCGGAGTTTTCCCTGCCCCACGACCACGGCGCGCACCCGCACGACGACGAGGTGCGCCGCGTCCTTTCGGACGACGTGCGCTTTGCCGCCGTGGCGGAGCTCTTCCGCTCGCTCGGCGATCCGACGCGCGTGCGCATTTTCTGGCTGCTCAGCCACCGGGAGGAGTGCGTCATCAATATCGCCGCGATGCTCGATATGTCCAGCCCCGCCGTTTCGCACCATCTGCGCTCGCTTGCTGAGAGCGGGCTTCTGGAGAGCCGGCGCGACGGCAAGGAGGTCTATTACCGCGCGCCCGACACTGTGCAGGGGCAGCTGCTGCACGAGATCGTGGAGCAGGTGATGGAAATTGCCTGCCCGGAAAAGAGCGTTGACCGGAGCGCATCGCAGGAGCAGATCATCCGCAATATCCATGACTATATGGTCGAGCATCTCTCCGAGCGGCTCACGATCGAAGAGCTTTCGCGCGAATTTCTGATGAACACGACGACGCTCAAGGCCGTTTTCAAAAAGGTGTACGGCACATCCCTCGCCGCGCACATGAAAGCGCACCGCATGGAGCGGGCAGCCTCGCTCCTGCTCAAAACGCAGGACGACATCGGCGCAATCGCCCGCGCCGTCGGCTACGAAAGCCAGAGCCGGTTCACCTCGGCTTTCCGCGAGTGCTACGGCGTATCGCCCGGCGAATACCGCCGCGAGCATACGCCGGGCTGACCCCATTTTGGAAAGTTCTTGACCCCGAAAGGAATTGACACGCAAAGGAAAAAGATATATCATGAAATTTATATAATCTTTACATTTGCGGGGTAAGAGTATGCTTTCGCAGGAGATTCTGGAACTATATAAAAAATCGCGCCTGATGACGTACCGGGCGATGTTCGGGCGCATCCGGGAGAAAAGCGGTTCGCTCTCCGCCACGGAGGCCTACGCCGTGGACGTGATCTATCTGCTCGGCAGCCCGACGATCACGCAGCTGGCCGAAACGCTCGGCATTTCCCAGCCGAACGCCACCTATAAGGTCAACAACCTTGTGGCGAAGGGGTACGTGTGCAAAACGGCATCGGAGGAAGACAAGCGCGAGTGCCGCATTACGGTCGGCGAGCGGTTTTTCAAGTATTACGGCAACTCCACGCGCTTCATCGACGACGCCGTGGACGCGCTGCGCACAGACTATTCCGAGGACGAATTGAAAACCTTTGAAAAGGTCCTGCACAGTCTGAACCAGCACATTGAGACGAGGGAGGAAAACCAATGACGACCGGAATGAATCTCTGGGATGCCGGCGTATGGAGCTTCGTGCTGACGCTCTCGCTGCTGTTTGCGGCGATGATCGCGGCGAACGTGCTCCGCCGGGTCTGCCCGTTTATCCGCAAGGCGCTGATTCCGAGTTCTGTGCTCGGTGGATTTCTGCTGCTGCTCGCGAACGCCATCGCCCGCTGGGGCTTCCACCACCCGCTCTTTTCGACCGGCACACTCGAAATTCTCACATACCACGGTCTCGGTCTCGGCTTTGCCGCGCTCGCGCTGCGCAGCACCGAGAAGAAAACGGACGGCCGCTCCCGCACGGGCGCGTTTGACACCGGCGTCACGGTCGTAAACGGCTATCTTTTGCAGGCGGTGCTCGGCCTTCTCGTGACGATCGGGCTCTATTATGCCATCCGCAGCTTCTATGCCTCCGGGCTGCTCCTCCCGATGGGCTACGGCCAGGGGCCGGGGCAGGCTTATAACTGGGGGCACAACTACGAAGTGCAATGGGGCTTTGAAAACGGCACAAGCTTCGGCCTTGCCGTGGCCGCGATGGGCTTTGTGTCCGCAAGCGTCGGCGGCGTCATTTATCTGAACTGGCTGCGCCGCAAGGGCATTTTCCAGGGCCGTCTCGGCGAGGACGCCAAGGATAACGTCACGCTCGCGACCTTCACCGGCGACAACGAGGTGCCGATCTCGGAATCCATGGATAAATTCACGATCCAGCTCGCGCTTGTATTCCTCGCCTATGCGCTCGCGTATCTTTTCATGAAGGGCATCAACTCGCTGCTCGATCCCGCCGGGACGGGCGCAGCGGGGCTCGCGGGAACGGTGCAGGGCATGATCTGGGGCTTCCAGTTCCTCTTCAGCAGCGTTTTCGGCATGCTCATCAAGGCGGTCATGAAGGCGCTTCGCAAAAAGGGCATCATGCACCGCGAGTACACCAACAACTTTCTGCAAAACCGCATCGCAGGCTTCATGTTCGATTTGATGGTCGTGGCGTCCATCGCGGCGATCGACCTTTCGGCGTTCCGCGACCACCGGTTTGTCCTGCCGCTGACGGTCATCAGCATCATGGGCGCGTTCGGCACATATTTCTACCTCCGGTTCGTCTGCAAGCGCGTGTTCCCGTGGTATGAGCACGAGGCGTTTCTCTCTCTTTACGGCATGCAGACCGGCACGGCATCCACCGGCGTTATCCTCCTGCGGGAGATCGACCCGCAGTTTGAAACGCAGGCGAGCGACAACCTTGTCTACCACATGCCGTGGGCGATCCTCTTCGGCGCGCCGATGTTTCTGCTCGTCGGCGTCGCGCCGCAGAGCGTCGGAAAGTCGTGGATGGTGCTCGGTGTGTGCGCCGCGCTGTTCGTTGTATTCAACGTGATCCTCTTCCGCCGGTCGATCTTCCGGCACAAGGCCGCTAAGAAGTAACGAGTTCTCATAGGTATGATACTGGGGCAGCCATTCGGATGAATGGCTGCCCCAGGCTGTTTTTATAATTGATACGGCCCGTGACCCTCCTGCCAGCCGACAAAGTCGCTGACGATCTCGCGCATGGCAGTGAAGTCCGCCGCCTTTGCCGCTCTCTGGCGGAGCTTTTCGCGTTCCTGCTCCGTGAGCGCGCCGAACTTTTCGAGCGCGATGCCGTTTTCCGCGAGAGCACGGTCAAAGTCTGTTTTTATGGATCGGTTTTCATACATGTGCATCCCCTCCTCGCGGAGAGTATGCCGCGGCAGAAGCGTTTTATGCGTTCTCGCCGCTCATATAATCGTAATAATCCGATTCGCTCGCAAAGAGCATATATTTCCCGCTCACCAGTCCGTAATATCCGCCATGGGTGTAATAGCCGCGCATCGTGCCGACCTCCTTACCTTGTTTACAGGTTAAGAATACGACATACGGTGTACCATAAAACGGACTGCCGTGGAGCTTTGCAATCCCTCCGTCTCGCCTGCGGCGAGCCAGCGCCCTTTACACAAGGGAGCCTTTTTCAGAAACGAAATTCCGCGGTCTCGTCCGCCATGCGCAGCACGCGGCGGCGGGCTTCCTCCATCGTTTCCGGTTTTGGCTCTTCCGGTGCCTCAATGGCCGCCTCCTCGGCTTCGCGCTCGCGGCGCTTTTCGCCGCGCACCGCGGCGGTCACGGTGCCGCCGAGAATGGCAGCGCCCCCGGCGAGCTTCACAAACGCCGCGGCGGTCGAGTACCCCGCCCAGACGAGCGGCAGCATCTCGTCGAGCGCAAGGAGCGCCGCCGCACCGCCGAGCAGCCACCAGAGGTTTTTCTTTTTCACGATGTCCCGCAGCTTTTTCTCCGGGAAGAACGCCTTGACAAAAGCCGCAAGACCCGCGGCGAGGGCGAGCACCGTGAGCCCCCAGCCGAGCACCGCGGCGGCCGCCGTAGGCAGCGCCGCGGCAAGGAGAGCGCTTGCGCCCGAGGCCGTGAGCCATGCCGCACCCCCGATCCCGGCGGCGACGAGCACGCGCGCGCCGAACGGCAGGCGGGCAAACCACGCCGCCGCGCGCTGCGCCTTTTTCTTTTCCTCTTCGCTCTCAGCGGCGGCTTCAGCCTGCGTTTCGGGCGCGTCGCCGCCAGCGCCGCGAAGCGGCACGGTCTCAACGATGGGCGTCGGAAAATCCTCCGCGCCGTCATCAAAAACGCCGTCGTCCGGCAGGATGCCGCCGACCATCACGCTCGCGCTCGCCACAGTGGCAACCGCGGCGGCCGTTGCCTGGCGCTTGAGCTTTTCGCGTTTGTTTCGATCCATGTTTCTCAGACCATTTTCTCGGGGCGGTACGCCGCGTCAAACGCCTCGCCCGTCATGTATCCAAGGCGGAGGCAGCTCTCGCGCAGCGTGAGATTTTCGCGGTGCGCAAGCTTTGCTACCTCGGCGGCGCGCTCATAACCGATGTGCGGCGTGAGCGCCGTGACGAGCATGAGCGAGCGCTCCATGTTCTCCGCCATCTTCTCGCGGTTCGCGCGGATGCCGGAGACGCACCGCGCATCAAAGGACGCAATGGAGGCCGAAAGGAGCCGCACGGACTGCAAAAAGTTATAAATGCACACCGGCAGGAATACGTTCAGCTCAAAGTTTCCCTGCGATGCGGCAAGACCCACGGCGGTATCGTTGCCCATGACCTGCACCGCCGTCATCGTGACCTGCTCGCATTGCGTGGGGTTGACTTTTCCCGGCATGATGGACGAGCCGGGTTCGTTTTCGGGGATGAAGATCTCGCCCAGCCCGCAGCGCGGCCCGGAGGCGAGCCAGCGGACATCGTTGGCAATTTTCATCATGTCGCACGCGAGCGCCTTGAGCGCGCCATGGGCGAACACGAGCTCCGAGCGCGACGTGAGCGCGTGGAACTTATTCTCCGCCGTCACGAATTTGTGGCCGCTCAGCGCGCTGATGCGCTCGGCAGAGAGCGCGGCGAAGCCCGCCGGGGCGTTCAGCCCCGTGCCGACGGCGGTTCCGCCGAGAGCGAGCGCGCGCAGCGGTTCCACGGCGGCGCGCAGCAGCCCGATATCCATTTCTACGCTCGCGCGCCAGCCGGAGATCTCCTGCGAGAAGCGAAGCGGCACGGCGTCCTGCAGATGCGTCCGCCCGACCTTCAGCACATCCCCGTTCTCCGATTCCAGACGCCGGAGCGTCTGGACAAAGCGCTCGCACGCCGGGAGAAGGTGTTCCTCCAGCGCAATGACGGCGGCGATGTGCATCGCCGTCGGGAACGTGTCGTTCGAGGACTGCGACATGTTCACATCGTCGTTCGGGTGGAGAAGCTTCTTTCCGGCAATGGCGTTGCCGCGGTTTGCCACGACCTCGTTGACGTTCATGTTCGACTGCGTGCCGCTGCCGGTCTGGAATGTGACGAGCGGGAAATTGCCGTCGAGCTGCCCGGCCAAAATCTCATCGCATGCGCGCGATATGGCGGCGCACTTTTCTTCGGTCATCCGCTGCGACACGAGCGCGCGGTTGGCCTCCGCCGCCGCCTTTTTCAAAATGGCAAAGGCGCGGAGGATTTCCTCCGGCATCATTTCATGTCCCGCTCCGGCGGGGAAATTCCGGCGGCTGCGCTCGGTCTGCGCGCCCCAGTATTTATCCGCGGGGACAGCGATTTCGCCCATGGAATCGTGTTCGATGCGCATGTTCTCTTCCGGCATAGTACGTTCTCTCTTTCACAGAAATATGGACGGGCGGGGCGATATCCGCCCCGCCCGGAATGCTTTTTTTATTTGGGCCGGCGGCCGTTGCAGAGGTAGAACACCGTCAGCAGGCCGGGGCCGCAGTGCGCGCCGATGACGACGCCGAGCGCCGTGATCGTGATCTCGCCGACCTGGGGATATGCTTTGCGGATCTCGTCGCGCACCCATTCGGCGTCGGCGACGCAGTCCGCCTGCAGGATGTGGATCTCCGTGCCGGTCGGGTCGCACTCGCTGAAATCGTGCAGGATACCGTCACGGATGGCGCGCAGCGCCGCTTTGCGGCCGCGCACCTTCTGCGCCACGTCGAGCGTACCGGCGTCGGGCACATACAGCACGGGCTTGATATCCAGGATCGAGCCGACGAGCGCGGCGCTGTTCGAAACGCGGCCGCCCTCCTTGAGATAGTTGAGATCGTCCACGGTGAAGCGGTGGGCGATGCGGAGCTTGTTCTCCTCTCCCCAGGCGACGACCTCGTCAAAGCCAGCGCCGGCTTCCTTGCGGCACACCATGTTCATCACGAGCAGACCCAGACCGCCGGAGATGCAGAGCGTGTCCATCACATAGAGCCGCCGCTCGGGGAACTCGGCGCGCAGCTTGTCTGCGGCCTTGTTCGCGTTGACGAAAGAGACCGACATCTTCTGCGACATATCGAGGAAGATCACGTCCTTCCCCTCGTCGAGGAACGTCTTGAGAAAATCGTAGTAGACAAACTCGTTGATCATGGAGGTGTGCAGCTTATCGCCCCGGCGCATACCGGCATATACCGCGGCGCGGGTCTCCTCGCGGCAGTCGTCCTCGCGGGGCTCGTCGTTCACGGTGTAGGAATACGCAATGAACGGGATATTGTGCTCCTCCAGCCACGTGCGCGGCAGGTCGGAGGTGGAAGAAGTCGCAATGATGTAGTCAGACATGGTATATATCCTCTCTGTAGTGATTTCGTTCAGTCTCCGAAGAGCGCGGAGAGCGTTTTGCCGACGCGCTGAAGAAAGCCGCGGACACTGTCCCACACCGTTCCGGCGGTGGACAGGGCGTTTTCGCCGGTCTCGCGGATCTTTTCCACCGTTTCGGGCAGATCCTGCATGCGCTCGGCAAGTCCCGAGCCGCCGAGGCTCTGGATCTTACGGAAAAGGTCGGCGAGCTGCTGCGTCTGCGCGTCGTTGAGCGTTATGCCGCGCTCGGCGGCAAGGGAGCGGATGCGCTCGCACAGCTCGTCGTCGGAGAGCGCGGAGAGCTCATCGAAAAAGCCGGTCATAGTGCCGAGCAGTTCTTCGAGCTTTGAGGCATCAATCTCACCGGAGAGCTCGTCGGCCTCGCGCAGCGCCGCGGCGGCGGCTTCCTTCGCTTCCGGAGCAAGAGCAACGCACGTGAGCGTTTCATATGCCTTATATACGGCGGGCAGCATGGCAAGCGCGCCGGTCTCCTCCGGCGCGGCGGCGACGATCTCCGCGTCCGTCACCCCGGCGGCGGTGAGCGCCGCGGCAATGGCGGTCTCCGCGCCGGTGATGTTGGAAAGCGAGAGCGAAAGCCCCTCGCCGCCGGAGCGGATGCGGACAAATACGCCGACGGACGCCGCCTTTTCCGGTACATCGGAGAAATACGTCTCCGCGTCCGTCCGGGAGAGCGTCAGCTCCATCGCCGTGCCGCGCTCGACGCCGAGCGCAGTGAAAATGCCGTCGGTCTCGCCGAGCGTGAGCTCTTCGCCGAGCACGACGCAGCTGTCCCCCGGCACGGCGAACGCCGCCGAGGAAAGCAGCAGCAAAACAAGAATACAGGAAATGAGCTTTTTCAAAAACGGTTGACCTCCTGAAAACAAACAGCCCACGAGAGCGCAATGCGTCCGCGGGCTGTTTTATGCGTCTCAGCCGAATACCTTGACGCTCGTAATGACCGGCTGGTTGGCCTCGGCGATGAAGCCGTCCGCGCCGGTGACCTGCACGCTCGCGGCGATCTGGTCAACGATATCCATGCCGCTCACAACGTAGCCGAACACGGCGAAATCGCCGTCGAGATACGTTGCATCGTTCTGCAGAATAAAGAACTGGCAGGTGCCGCTGTTCTTATCCGTGCCGCGCGCCATGCCGATGGCGCTGCGCGTCATGGAAAGCGGGTTGTTGAAGCCGTTGGAGGTAAATTCGCCCTCCACGGCCGAGCCCGACGTGCCGGTACCGTTCTTGTTCGGGCAGCCGCCATAAATGGCGAAGCCGTTGATGACGCGGTAGATGGTCAGGTTGTTGTAAAAGCCCTTCTTGGCGAGATTGAGGAACTGGGACGCCGTCTTGGGGGCGCTGTCCGCGTCCACCTCGAGCCGGATGGTGCCGTAGTTGTTCACGGTAATCTCCACCTCGTGCTTGCCGGTCCAGGTCTTGTTTCCGCCGCAGCCGGCGAGAACGCTCGCCGCCATGAGCAGCGCCAACAGAAATGCGATCTTTCTTTTCATGGGATAAACCTCCGTTTCCAAAGAAATTTCGGTGGGTTCGTTTGCTGGTTTATTGTGTGGTGTTGCGTTTATTTCTTCTCGGCGAGGGAGCGCGCAAAGGCGGCATAGCGATCTTTTCTCGCCTTGGCCTCCTCGGCGCTGGCGCCTCTCGCCAGGACATACATTTTGATCTTCGGCTCCGTGCCGGACGGGCGGACAACGAGCGCCGAGCCGTCGCTCAGCTCAAAGAACAGCACATTGCTGCCGACGATCGGCGTCTTTTCCACGACACCGAGGCCGGGGATCACCACATCGCCGGTCTGGTAGTCGCGCACGCGGGTGACCGGCGTGCCGCCGACCTCCGCCGGGGGCGTCTGGCGCAGCGAAGCCATGAGCGCGCGCATCTCGCCGAGACCGTCCACGCCGTACATGAAGAGGTTCACGGTCTCTTCGCTGTAGAAGCCGTATTTGTTGTAGAGCTCGTCGATCGCGTCGATGAGCGTCATGCCGCGGTCGTAATAGTACGCCGCCATCTCCGCAGCCATCATGGAGGCAGTCACAGCGTCCTTATCACGGACATAGTCGCCCATCATGTAGCCGTAGCTTTCCTCAAAGGCCAGGATGTACTCGTAATTGCCCTTTTCCTTATATTCGGCAAGCTTTTCCGCCATGAATTTGAAGCCGGTGAACGTTGCTTCAAAGTGAACGTCGTTCGCCTCGCAGATGCGCTGCACCATCGTTGTGGAGACGATCGTGCTCAGCGCCGCGGGGTGCTCCGGCATTGTGCCGGCGGCGCGGCGGGCGTTGATGATGTAATCGAGCAGCAGGCAGCCCATCTGGTTGCCGGTGATGGGAATGTATTCCCCGTTGCGCCGCGCCAGAACACCGATGCGGTCGCTGTCCGGGTCCGTGCCGATGATGAGGTCGCTGTCTACCTCCTTGGCAAGGTCGATGGCGAGATAGAAGCCCTCCGGGTTTTCGGGGTTGGGGCTCTTCACGGTGGGGAAGTTGCCGTCGAGCACCATCTGCTCCTTCACGGGGTAGAGGTGCTTCACGCCCAGGCGGTGCAGCGCTTCCGGAACAAGCTTCCAGCCGCAGCCGTGGAACGGCGTATACACCACGCGGAAATCGTCGGCGACCTTCGCGACGATGTCGCGGTTGATGGCCTGCGCCTCGACATTCTGGAGGAACGCCTCGTCGGTCTCCTCGCCCATCCACTCGATGAGGCCTTTTTCGACGGCCTCGTCGAAATCCATGCTGTGGGGCGCGCGGAAAATGTCGGAATTCTCCATGCGGCGGGCAATCTCAGCGGCGTGCTGGGGCGGCAGCTGTGCGCCGTCCGACCAGTAGACCTTATAGCCGTTGTATTCCTTGGGGTTGTGGCTGGCCGTAACGTTGATGCCGGCCTCCGCGCCATAGTGCCGGATGGCAAAGCTCAGCTCCGGCGTGGGCCGCAGGGCCTCAAAAATGCGCACGTGCACGCCGTTCGCGGCCATGATCGCGGCGGCTTCGCGGGCGAACGCCACGCCGTTGTTGCGGCAGTCGTGGCAGACGCACACGCCGCGCTTCATCGCCTCCGCGCCCTCGGCTACGATCAGCTCGGCAAACGCCTGCGTCGCGTGGCGGATGACGTGGATGTTCATGCGGTTCGTGCCGAGACCCATAATGCCGCGCAGTCCGGCGGTGCCGAAAACGAGCGGCGCATAAAACCGGTCCTCGATCTCCTTGGGATCGTCGCGGATGGCGTCGAGCTCTTTCCATTCCTCTTCGCTCAGCGCCGGGCTGTTGAGCCATTTTTCATAAGTTTCCCGCCAAGTCATTGTTCTTCCTCCGTTTCATCGTCGCTCTCCCGGATCAGCTCGCAGGCGTCCTCCCACACCGAGGCGGGAACGAAAATGTCAACGCCCGAGCCGCTGATGCCAAGGATCAGCTTGCCGAATTGTCCATCGTTGGGGTACTGGCGCAGGCACGGGATGCCGAACGCCTCCAGCCGCGAGACGAGCATTGTCTCGTCCATGTCGATGCCCTTGCAATGGCAGAGATAAACGGGCGGCTCCGGCTGACCCGCTTCGTCCTTGGGCCAGCGCTCGTAAAGATCGCCGGGGAGCTGACGCCCCCACTCCGCCGATGCTTTTCCGGTTTCTTCCATGATGTCTCCCCGCGGGTCGCCCCGCATGTTTTATTTATGATATTTCCCGCCCTCGTTGATGTTGAAGGCGCGGTAAATCTGCTCCAAAACCATGACCCGCGCGAGATGGTGCGGAAACGTCATGCGCGACATGGAAATGCGGATGTCCGCGGCGCGCTTCACCTCGTCCGAAAGCCCGTCCGAGCCGCCGATGAGAAAGCACACGCGGCTTCTCCCCTGCACGGCGCACTGCGCCATGAGCGAGGCGAGCTCTTCGCTGGAATAGCCCTTCCCTTCAATGCACATGGCAACAACGAATGCGCCGGAGCCGATGCGTGCGAGCATCGCCGCGCCGTCGCGCTTTATGTCGCCGGTCTCCGGAAGCTCGATAATATCCAGCGCGCAGTAGCGCTGCAGGCGTTTATTGTATTCCTCACACGCGGCGGCATAAAAGCTCTCCTTGAGCTTGCCGGTGCAGATCAGTTGGACGCGCAACACGGCGTTACCTCCAGCTCCAGATCGCCCTCCGCCGGGGCGACGCACAGCGTCACCGCGGAAAAGCCCTCGCCGTCGAGCGCTTCGCGCACGGCGGTCTCGGCCAGACGCGGGCGGTTATTCTCCCGGCTCAGATGGCCGAGCACGAAGGTCTTCACCCCGGTTTTGGCCAGAGCACAGGCGAACTTTGCGCAGTCCTCGTTCGAGAGGTGGCCGCGCTCCGAGAGAATGCGGCGCTTGAGACAGACCGGGTAGCGCCCGGTGCGCAGCATGTCGATATCATGGTTTGCCTCGATCACCGCCGCATCGCATCCGGCGAGCGCGTCATACATTTCCGCCGTCACGCAGCCGGTGTCGGTACAGACGCCAAAGCGGGCGTTTTCCCCCGCCAATACATATCCTACGCTCTCGGGCGTGTCGTGCATTGTCGGAAAAGCGGTGAGCGTGAAATTCTTCAGCGCGACGCTCTCCCCGACCGGGATTGGAACGAGGCGCTCTTCGATGCCCGCCGCAGCGCGCTCAAGCGCGTGCGCGACGGTCTGCGGCGCGTAGACTTTTACATTTTTATGATACTTCAGCAGCATCGTGAGCCCCGCCGCATGGTCGGTGTGCTCGTGCGTGATGAGAACACCCGCCAAATCGTCCGGCGTGAGTGAGCGGCGCGCAAGACCGGTTTTGATGCGGCGCAGGGAAATGCCCGCGTCGATCAGCACCGCCGTGCGTCCCTCGGTGAGTAGATAGCAGTTGCCGCTCGAGCCGCTGGCGAAGGAAACGAAATTCATCCTGCGGCGGCGGTATCCCGCTCCGTGCCGTCCGGCTCGTCGATAATGCGGATGTCCGCGCCGAGAAGGCGCAGCTTGCCGACGAAGTTTTCGTAGCCGCGCTCGATAAACTGGATATCCTCCACGAGCGTAACGCCCTTGGCGCAGAGCCCGGCGATGACCATCGCCGCGCCGGCGCGAAGATCGCAGGCGTCCACGGAAGCGCCGCGCAGCGTTTCCACGCCCTCAACGACTGCCACGCGGCCGTCCACGGTCACGGCCGCGCCCATTTTGCGCAGCTCGTTGATGTATTTATACCGATGATCCCAAACGCCCTCGGTGATGACGCTTGTGCCCTCCGCCACCGAAAGCGCCACGCCGATCTGCGGCTGCATATCGGTCGGGAAGCCGGGGTACGGCTGGGTCTTTACGTTGGCTCGGCGGAGCCGTCCCGTCGAGCGGACGAGAACGGATTCGCCGTATTCCTCCACCGTGACGCCCATTTCGCGCAGCTTCGCGGTGATGCAGTCGAGGTGCTTGGGGATAACGTTTTTGATCAGGACTTCTCCCCCGACGGCGGCGGTGGCGGCCATATAAGTGCCGGCCTCGATCTGGTCGGGGATGATGGTGTAGGTGCCGCCGTGGAGCTGCTCCACGCCGTTGACCTTGATGGTGTCCGTACCGGCGCCGCGAACGTCCGCGCCCATGGAGTTGAGGAAGTTGGCAAGATCGACGATGTGCGGCTCGCGCGCCGCGTTTTCGATGATCGTGCGTCCCTCGGCGAGCACGGCGGCGATCATAATGTTCATCGTCGCGCCGACGGAGACCTTATCGAGATATACGCTCGAGCCGCGCAGCCGTCCGCCGGGGACGTGCGCGGTGATGAAATCGGAAATATCGACCTCCGCGCCGAGGGCGTTCATGCCCTTGACGTGCTGGTCGATCGGCCGGACGCCGAAGTTGCAGCCGCCCGGCATCGTCGTGCGGGCAATGCCGAACCGGCCGAGCATCGAGCCGACAAAATAGTATGAGGCGCGGATTTTGCGCATACGGTCATAGTCTGCACCCATCCAGGTGGCGTTTGTCGCGTCGATCTCCACGGTGGAGCGGTCGATCATTTTCACCTTCGCGCCGAGCGATTCGAGAATGAGCAGCAGCGCCTCGGTATCGCTGATCTGGGGCAGGTTTTCGATGCGGCATTTGCCGTTTACCATGAGCGCCGCCGGGATGATGGCTACCGCCGCGTTCTTCGCGCCGCTGATCTCCACTTCGCCGTGCAGCCGGTTGCCGCCTCTGATTCTATATCTTTCCAAGTGTTGACTCCTCCTGATGCGCATCCAGGGCTTCTGTCTGCCTGTGCCCATAGATACATGGCGATTTTACCATAGCGCCGGGAAAAACGCAAGTCTTACTCCCCGGCGAGGATGTGCTCCGCCTGCAGCACCGCGATGGCGGTTTTGCCGTCGGAAATCTCGCCGCGCTTTACCATAGCCAGCAGCTCCGAAAACGGGAGCTTTACGAGATCAAGGAACTCGCCCTCGTCGGGGTGTGCCTCCCCGCGGGAGAGATCGAGCGCAAGATAGATATACAGCCGCTCGCTCGAAAAGCCGGGAGACGAATGATACGCGCCGAGCGGCACGATGCGTCCGGCGGTGAAGCCGGTCTCCTCGCCGAGCTCTCGCGCGGCGCACACGAGCGGGTCTTCCCCGCGTTCGAGCTTACCGGCGGGCGCTTCGAGCAGGTGCTCGCCGATGGGATAGCGGTACTGGCGCACGCAGTAGGCGTTGCCCTCGCCGTCCACCGGGAGGATGCACGCCCCGCCCGGATGCTCCACAATCTCGCGGAACGCCTCCGAGCCGTCCGGCAGGCGCACGCGGTCGAGCCCGACGTTTATAATAATCCCCTCATAGGTGTTGAGGCGGCGCAGCTTTTTTTCCGTATAATCCATAACCACGATCTCCTTTTCCGCGGCGCGGAGGCATTTTATAACTTATAACAAGGTATTTTACCACGGCCGCCGCCGCTTTTCCAGCTTTTTTCACTATTTATCGGCGGCGGAGGGGCGTATAATGGGGAAAAACGTTCTTTGGGAGGCTGTTTATGCAGAAAAACGCAGAAAACGCTCAGACGCTCGCACTGCGCGTGCCTGGGCATCCGGGGCTTTCCGACGCCAAAAGGCTCGTGTTCGCCGCGCTCGGGGAGGCCGACTGGGGCGCGCTGGAGATTGAAATCATCGCCGGGCGGGAGGAGAGCCTGCTGCTCGCGCGCCCGGCGAGCGGCGTTTACATATCTCGCGAGGCGCTTTCCCGGCTTGCCGCGCACGGGCGGTGAAATTCTCTCTTTTTCGCTCTTGACAGGCATGGTATAATACTTTTACTGCCAAGGCGGAGGAGGTGGAAGGCCATGCCGAAAAAAGAAGGGATCAAGGAGATCGCTTCCAACCGCAAGGCGTTCCACGACTACTTTGTGCTGGAACGCTTTGAAGCGGGCATCGAGCTGTTCGGAACGGAGGTAAAATCCATCCGTGCCGGGCAGGTGAATTTGAAGGACAGCTACTGCACGATCCGCGAAGGCGAGCTCTTCGTGCGCGGCATGCATGTGAGCCCTTACGAAAAGGGCAACATCTTCAACCGCGACCCGGTGCGCACCCGGCGGCTGCTGATGCACAAGCGGGAGATCCGCAGGCTCGGCGAGCGCGTGGCGCAGGACGGCGTGGCGCTCGTGCCGCTCTCGCTGTACTTCAAGGACAGCCGCGTCAAGGTGGAGCTCGGCCTCTGCAAGGGCAAAAAGCTGTACGACAAGCGCGATTCGGACGCCGAGCGCAATGCGAAGCGCGATATGGATCGCGCCATGAAAGAAAGGAATTTCAAAGAATGAATCCTGTTGTGACCATCGAAATGGAAAACGGCGGCGTTATCAAAGCCGAGCTTTACCCCGAGATCGCGCCGGAGAGCGTTCGCAACTTCATCTCCCTCATCAACAAGGGCTTTTACGACGGACTGATCTTCCACCGCGTCATCCCCGGATTTATGATCCAGGGCGGCGATCCGGAGGGCACCGGCATGGGCGGCCCCGGCTACCACATTTACGGCGAGTTCCGCGGCAACGGCTTCCAGAACGATCTCAAGCACAAGCGCGGCGTTTTGAGCATGGCCCGTTCCATGTACCCCAACAGCGCCGGCAGCCAGTTTTTCATCATGCATGAGGACGCCCCGCATCTCGACGGACAGTACGCCGCGTTCGGCGCCGTCACCGAGGGCATCGAGGTCGTTGACCGGATCGCCGGCACGCGCACCGACCGCAACGACCGTCCCATGGAGCCGCAGGTCATGAAAAAGGTCACCGTGGAGACCTTCGGCGAGGAATATCCCGAGCCGAAGAAAAGATAAAAAGATACAGGAAAAGATTTTCTGAATCTTCCTTGTCCCAAAGAATAAAGAATAAGGAATAAGGAGCCGTTTATTCGGATTTATTCCTTATTCCAAAAAGAAGGGGTCCTCAAGGGGGAACATGGTTCCCCTTGAAGTTGCCTCGCCGAAGGCGACTCTGCCGTTTCCGCAGAAACGGCGGCAACTATGGGGGCGTACCGGTTTCGACGGGGATGCGGAGATTGGAATAGCGGGCGGATGCGCCTACCATCCTTAAAATGGGCAATTATAAATTAAAGAACAACGATAACGTTGCTCTGGCCGCGGCTTAAGCCGTGACCCGTCCCCTCCGGGAGTGCCTCGGCCCGGAAGCGGGGCGTCGATGAGAGGCGGACGTGAGCACGCAAAGCTTTGAGCGCGCCATGCATAATGAAGCTACCCGACTTGCCGTCTTGACGTTTGGCCGGTAACGAGGGAAACAGGGATGCGGAATCCCAAAACAAGCGTCTGCGCCCGGAGAAGTTCCCTTTGAAGCGTTTTCGGACAGGAGTTCAACTCTCCTCGCCTCCACCAAATGGACATTGGACGAACACATATTTCTTTAACGGCGGTTTCGCCGTGAAGGTATGGCTCGGATAATGTCGTAAGCAGAAAAAGTCCGCTGAGGTCACCACGACCCCAGCGGACTTTTTCACTTTTCTGTGTATTCGGGATGTTTCTCAAGCCACTCCTTGTAAAACGCCTGTCCTTCCTCGCTTTCGTGGAAACGGCGGATTTCCGGAATGATGTGAGGGACTTTATGAGAAAAACAGGGCTGCCGGTTGTCGTGGCACTGCTGCTGTTCTCAATGCTATTTGAATTGTACGCTCACATCATATCTACGGTCTATGGCCTTGACGATCGGTTCGTAGACTTCCTTTACCATCTTGAGAGCAAGATCGTCCGCTTTTTGACCGTTTGCGGCCGTATTGAATTTTTCCTCAAGCCTGGTGCAAAGCTCCTTCGCAATGACATTGTAATCTCTCACTGTCAGCTCAATATCTCCCCGCGCTAACAGACCTTCTTTCACTTCATCAATGATGATGTTATTCGGGTCAATCTCAATAGACTGCAAATACGCGTGTTCAATGAGAATCGTAATGGTCTTCTTTTCTTTGTTCTCGATGACATTCGCCGCTGTCAGGTTGTCCAGATCTACAACAAAATAGCCTGTACCGGTATAAGAAACACTTTGTGTCTTCTTCAGGAAGTCAAAGTCGAGCTGCTTAATGAGACGATCTGTCAGTTCTGTTGTGACTGTTCCTTGCTGCGTACTGACAATGAGTTTCCGCATCTCATTGTGATTGGAGAGAATGACATCGGAGAAATTTACCTCAACACCGCTATTCTTGAGGTAAGCCCCTTGCGAAGGCCGATAAAAGAATTTATAATGAAAACAATGAACAGAGGAAAGGTGAGAGAGACATGAAGAAAGAGCGCATAAGTCTGTTGAAACAGATCTGGGATGCCCAGAACGAGGCGTATGATCTGATGTGTGAATATGACGCTCTGCCTCACCATTACGGCCCCAATATTCTGTATCAGGCGGAGGGGCATATCATTGATCTCATTGCGGTCTACCCCGGTATCACCATTACCGACCTGGCCAATATTCTGAAAAAGACGCCAAGTGCCTGTTCCCAGATTGTACGGAAGCTGCGGGAAAAAGGATTTGTGGAACGGATAAGGAACGAGACCAACAACCGGCAGTATAATCTGGAACTCACAGAGGCGGGAATGAAGGTCTATAATGATCACGTGACCTTCAGCAACGACTGCCAGGATGAGACCTTCCGGATGCTGGAAGAGTTCTCGGATGAGGAACTGGCCGCCCACGCGAGGGTACAGGAGCGGCTGAACCAGGCCTATCAGGAAGATGTACGGCGCAGCCGGGCCAAATTTCTGGGTGAAAAATAGAAACGCAAAAGCAATAATTAAAATCGAACCGGATGGTGAAACCGTCCGGTTCGATTTGGCAAGGTGCATAAAAGGCTGAGTGGGGAATTAACCAAAACGATGAAGTATCTAAAATATATAAAATAATCTTGCATTTTTTAGAAAAAATAGTATTATAATGGTAAAGGTGCTTAATTATTAAAGCGATGAGCAAAACAGGCAGAAGGAGCAGCCCACAAACAGGCAAATGGAAATCAAAAGAGTTTAGGGCATTTCAAGGGCGCAAAAACCACAGCACGGTGACCCCCGCGCCTGCAAAAGGTATGGAAAAGACAGATCAGGCGGAACGCCGAAGCTGTTTGGCAGAACGGTAGGAGTGAGAGCCGTGCAGAACGGCGGCCAGCGCGACCGCTAAAGCGGAGATATGGGCCAGCGTATTGAGGTTTGCCGCGCTTGCGCCGTTACGCACCCATAATCGTTCCTGTCCAGACGCCTTAAAGCGGGAGTTGTATCTTTCGCACTCTGTACGCAAGGC
>CAKSWA010000027.1 GCA_934511165.1 uncultured Oscillospiraceae bacterium
AGCCTTTTCAAACGAGAGCCCAACGCAGTGGGTCTCGTTTGAGAGCGTGTCAAAAATTCTTTTTTGACACGCTCAAAAATCGGAGCCGGTCTGTTTTGACCGGCTCCGATTTTCATAAATGCGCCAGATGCAGGGCGAACCACGCGATGACCCCGGCGATGGCGCCCGCCGCGGCGTAAAGCGGTGCGCGCAGCCGGGAAAAGAGGCCGCCAGCCGTGCGCTTTCCGCCGCCGAAATAGCCTTCCGCCGCGGCGCGCGCCTGGCGCAGCACGTCCTTTTCGCTCACACCGGACTGCCCGGCGAAATCCTCGCGGATGATGAATATGGCCTGCTCGAATACCTTCGGGTCGGGCGATTTTACGACGATGACTCTTTTGGAGATTCCTTTGACCACAGGGAACTCTTCCTCCTCCCGGCAGCGGTTCTTCTCCAAGCATAACCGGTTTTTGCCATCCTTATTCGGTTTCCGGCGCGCTTTTCCGAATCGCAGCCAGCCGCGGCGCAGCCGTTCCCTTCCGCTCATTTGCGTTCCTCCAGCCGGATGGCAAGGACAGTCATGTCGTCCTTATACCCATAGCGCTCGCCCGCCTCATGCACAACGCTGCGGGCCAGGGCGCGCATATCCGTGCCGTCATCGTCCAGCAGCAGGCGGCGCAGCCACGCATCGTCCTCCCGCGTTACCACGCCGTCGCTCGCGATGACTGCAAGCGCGCCGGGGCGGATGTGCAGCCGCACAACGTCCGGCGGCTCGCCCTCTCCGGCGAGCACGCCCGCCGCCATCGTCTCGCCCTTGACGCGACGGACGTTGCGCCCGCTGCGGATGTACGAGGGCGCAGCGCCGTATTTATAAAATCCGGCCTGCCCGGTGAAGAGGTCAATGCACATGAGATCAATGGCGGCATAGCCCCAGCTCTCACCGCTTTTCAAAAGCATGACGGAATTGAGTATTTTCATGGCCGTCGCGGGCTCCACACCGGAGCGGAGGAACCGTTCCAGAATCCGTACCGCCGATATGGATTCCTTTGCCGCCTGCTCGCCGCTGCCCATGCCGTCGGAGAGGAGCACGCACAGCACGCCCTGCTCGGTTTTGAAGTATGTTCCCCTATCGCCGGAAACCGGCTCGCCCTCCTTTTTCACCGCCGCCACGCCGACCGACACGGCGAGAGGTTCAGCCTCCAGCAGCACGAGGCGCGTATCGTCCCGATTCACGGATGCCGGGCGGCACATGCGGACGCCCAGCGCGTCGGAGACTTCCTGCATATAGCCCGCCTCGCGAAAGAGGATTGGGAGCCGCGCGCTTTCGATCACGGCGCGGAGCCGTCCGGTCGGGTCGCGAAAGACGGAGACCTCCGCATCGATATCGAGTGAGTTGAGATACCGGACGAGCCGCCGCTCGGCGATGGTGTCTGAGCCGTTCGCGCAGCGCAAGTCCTCGCTGATCGCGTCGAGCACACCGGCGAGATACCGGTACTGCCCATAGGCCGCCATGCGGTTTTCCTTCAGCCGCGAGCGGAGCTGCCGCCGGTAAATGAGCGCGCGAAGCTCGGAGTTGACCGCCGCAGTAAAGGGCGCAGCGCTTTTGCACCGTTCCCGGAAGCGCGCCGGCAAGTCAGCGAGTTCCAGATGCCCCCGGCGGCGCATGGCCGCGGTGGCGTCGTTCAGGAGCGTCAGCGTGTCCATGTAGTTTTCCTGCCAGCACTTTTCCTTGCGCGGGCAGCGGACGCAGACCTCCTCCGCCGCGCGGTCGTATACCGTAGCAATGTCGGCGTCGTTTTCCTTGCTCTCCACGCTGCGGCGCACCGTTTCGTAAAGTTCGCGGAAGGCATCCGCCAGAGCACGTGTCCGCCTGGCGGTATACCGGCGCATGCCGCGCTCGCCCTCGCCGAGGGCAGGGCGCTGCACCATGGAGACGATGAACGTCATTGTCTTGGCCGGGAGGACAAAGAAAATCACTGAGGCGCAGAACGCCTCATAGAGCGCCGGGAGGCAGGGGTTTGCCTCCCAGTTCCAGAACACGGCAAGCGTATTGGCCGCGAGGAAGATCAGAAGAAACACGAGCCTCCCCTGCCGCTTGAGTACGCCGGACATAAGCCCCGCGAAGCCGTAGCAGATCGTGAAGATTGGCGTACCGGGAAAGGCAATGTCCATGGAAAGGCCGGTGATGACGCCGATGAGCGCGCCCTCCGCTGCGCCGGCGCCGAAGGAGGAGATCATCACGCACAGCACCGCCGCCGCGCGGCCGAGACACAGGACATCCATGATCGTGACACGCGCAAGCGCCATCAGCGCGCAGCAGAGGATCAAAACGCCTCCCGCTTCCCGCCGCAGTTCCTCACGTTCCAGCCGCAGCCGTTCGGCGGTGAGTGCCATATGGAAGAGATACGCCGAAAGCCCCGTGAGGACGACCTCCGTGGAGAGATCGACCGCCACGGTAAGCTGCAGGAGCTTATCAAAGGCATTGAGAGCGCCGGTCGCGCCCATCACGGCGGCAGCAACCGTGGGCATGAACCATGCGCGGTGCGCGAGCGCCGTCTCCCGCAGGAGAAACGCCGTCGTAAACACGAGCACGAGCGCCGCCATATACCGCAGCGCCCACGCAAGCGAGCCGGAGACAAGATATCCCGCCGCCGCGCCAAGCACGCACGCGAGCCCGCCGAGTCCCCCGCCGGAGCGCGCCGCCATCGCCACGCCGAACGGCGCGCACGAGCCGAACACGCGCACACAGCCCGTCACAAAGCCCAGCGCGAAATGCGTGCCGAGCGAGGCGGCTTTGACCGCCGCGGGACGGTTGATGCGCAGCGTCTCCCCTTTCCACGGATTTCGCAGCAACACGGTCTTATCTCCCAATGACATACATTTAACCCCCAACAGAATATGAAACAAGCATAGCCCGCCGGGGGAGTAAAGGCGGTCGTTCGGCGCTGTCATATTGGGGTTTTTCCGCCTCGGAAATGACCGGAAATAACCGGCGCGGAGAAAAGGAAAAGACCCATCCGAAGATGGGTCTTAGTGCGCCGAAAAAATGCTTCAGTTGCCGGTTTTGTCGAGCTGGCGCTGGCGGGCGAAATTCTGCATACCGTCGGTCATGGAGTCGAGACGGCTGAGCATGCGTCCCGCGCCGTAAGCTGTGCAGGAGAGCGCGTCGTCCGCGACGTGCGCGTCAATGCCGGTGCGCTCGGTGACGAGGCGGTCAATGCCGTAGAGCAGGCTGCCGCCGCCGGACATGACGATGCCGTTTTCGGAGATATCCGCCACGAGCTCCGGCGGCGTGCGCTCGAGCACCATGTGAACGGTTTCGAGAATGGTCTCCGTCGGCTCGGCGAGCGCTTCGACCATTTCATCGGAATTGAGCGTGATGGTGCGCGGGAGGCCGGTCATCAGGCAGCGGCCCTTGACCTCCTCATAGCTGACCTCGGGGCGCTCCTTGACGCAGCCGATGCTCTTTTTGAGCTCTTCCGCCGTGCGCAGGCCGATGAGCAGGTTGTGCTTGCGCCGGACATATTTGACGATCGCCTCGTCGAACGCCTCGCCCGCCGTTTTGATGGATTCGGATTCCACCACGCCGTTGAGCGATACGACCGCCGCTTCCGTCGTGCCGCCGCCGATATCGATGATCATATGGCCGTCCGGGCGGTTTACGTCGAGCCCCGCGCCGACCGCCGTGGCGACCGCCGAGGGAACAAGATACACCTTGCGTCCGCCCGCCTCAATGACGGCGTTCACGATGGCACGTTCCTCCACGCCGGTGATGCTGCCCGGCACGCACACGAGCACGCGCGAGCGGAACAGACTGAAACTTGTCACACGGCGGATGAATTCGCGCAGCATTTCGCAGGTCATGTCGTAATCGGAAATGACGCCCGCGGAAATCGGGTGGACGGAAACGATGTTCGCCGGCGTACGGCCGAGCATTCTCCGCGCGTCCTCGCCAACCTTGAGCACACGGCCGGTCTGGCGATCCATCGCCACGACCGTCGGCTCACGCAGGCGGATGCCGCTTCCGGCGACATAAAGAATGGTCGTATCAGTACCGAGGTCAATGGCAATATCTTTTTCGATAATGGAGGACAGAATAGGCATAGTCAATTTCCCTTCAAAAGCGATTAAATTCTTCTGTTATTCTTCCCGGTGGCAGGCAAGCGCTGCGCCGCGGACGCTCTTTGCCCCGGCGGTCAGCAGCATGCGCGCACATTCGGAAAGCGTGGAACCGGTGGTGATGATATCGTCGATAAGCAGGATATCCTTCCCGCGCACCGTGTCCGCGGATCGGACAACGTAGCAGCCGGAGATGTTCGCCCGGCGCTCCTCCGGCGAGTGCAGCCGGGATTGCGGCGAAACGTCCCGCGATTTTCGCAGCAGCGGCACGGCTTTTGTTCCGAGAACTTCCGCCGCTGCCTCCGCAAGGATCTGCGCCTGGTCGTACCCGCGGCGGCGATAGCGCTTTGCGCTCAGCGGCACCCACGAAATAAGATCAAAATCATCAATGCCGCGAGAGAGCAGATCCTCGCCGAGCATCCGGCCGAAAACCTTTCCGCGCGCCGGGGCGTTGCCGAATTTATACGTGAGAACGCCCTGCCGCACCGGCTCTTCGTAGTAAAAGGGCGCGGTGTAGGCGCGGACAAAGTCGCATTTGCGCTCGGTGTCCGCCGTATGCAGCAGCGTTTTCCGGCAGGTTTCGCACACGCCGTCCCCGCTTTTCTCCAGAATCGCTCCGCAGAAGGCGCAGCGCGGCGGGAAGAAAAAGTCAAGGACAAGCTCTTTCAGGCCCATATCAGACCTCTTCGGCCAGACGGGCGCGCAGCCCGCTGTACCGGCGCATTTTGCGGCCGTTTTCGATCATGGCCTGCACGATGGCCGTTTCACCGACAACGACAAGAAGCTCTCTCGCGCGCGTGACGGCGGTATAGAGAAGATCGCGGCTCAAAAGCCGCGCCGGGGCGCGGCCCGCGGCGAGCACAACGGCGCGGTACTCGCTGCCCTGTGCCTTGTGCACCGTGACGGCGAAGGCGTGATCGAGCTCGCCGAGCTGTTCAAAAGCGTACCACGCGAGCTTTTCGTCAAAATCGATCCAGATAAGCTCGCTTTCGGTGTCGATGCGCAGAATTGTGCCGAGATCGCCGTTAAAGATGCCCGTTCCGACCTCGGGAGCCGAGCCGGGCGCGGCGTTTCCCGCCATGATCGCCTCGGCGTCGCCGCCTTTACACCATACTATATCATAGTTGTTCCGGATTTGCATCACCCGATCGCCCTCCCGGAACACAGTTTCGCCAAAAATTTTTTCTTTTTTTCCGGGCGCGGGCGGATTGAGTGCCTGCTGCAAGCGCTCGTTGAGCGCATAGGTGCCGGATTCGCCCTTGCGCGTCGGCGTGAGCACCTGAATATCGCCGGACGGGATGCCCATGCCGCGCGGCAGCCGCTCGCTGCAAAGCTCAGCCACGGTCGCGGCCAGCCGCTCGCCCGAGGGACGCTGCAAAAAGAAGAAATCGCCCTTATTTTCGCGCAGCTCCGGCGTTTCGCCGCGGTTGATGCTGTGCGCATTGCGGATGATGCGGCTCTCCCCACTCTGGCGGAAGATCTCCGTCAGGCGCACCGCCGCCACGGCGTGCGAGCGAAGCACATCGAGGAAAAAGCTCCCCGGCCCGACGCTCGGCAGCTGGTCGGCGTCGCCCACGAGCACAAGGCGGCAGCCCTTCGGCAGCGCCTTCAAAAGCGCCTGGATAAGCGTTATGTCAACCATAGAGCACTCGTCGAGAATGACCGCCCCGCAGCGGAGCGGGTCGCTCTCGTTCTTGCGGAACGTAAGCTCGTCCCCTTCGGCCGCCCATGCCGCGCCGAGCAGGCGGTGGATGGTATAGGCCTCCCGGCCGGTGAGCTCGGTCATGCGCTTGGCGGCGCGCCCGGTCGGCGCGGCGAGAAGGCAGTCGAGCTGCATATCGTCATAGAGGCGCAGTATGGCCTGAATGATCGTCGTTTTGCCGGTGCCGGGGCCGCCGGTCACGGCAAGCAACCGCCGCTCACAGGCGAGGCGGATGGCCTCCTTCTGCTGCGCGGCATAGCGCATGCCGGTTTCCCGCTCCAGTTCCGCGATACGCTCGTCCACATTTTTCTTCGCCGGGACAGTGTCCTGCGCCATGGTGCGGAGCGTTGCGGCGGTATAGGTCTCGGCCTCGTACAGCCGCCGGAGATACACCGCGTTCACGCCTGCCACGACCTCCTGCACGATCTCGCCCTCGTCGGCGAGAACGTCGAGGCATTCCTCGGCGGCCTCAGCCTCCACGCCGATGAGCTGCGCCGTGGCAGCAACGAGCTTTTCCCGCGGGAGGAAGCTATGGCCGTTATTGAGATTATGTACCATTTCAAAAATGAGCGCCGCGGCGATGCGCGGAGGACTGTCCTCCTCAAAGCCGAGCGAGAGCGCGAGCGCGTCCGCCTCGTCAAACTGCCCGCCGATGCGGTCGGACGCGATGACGTAGGGGTTGGATTTCACGAGTTCGAGCGCGCCGTCGCCATAGAGCTTATAAAGGCGCATGGCGTATTCGGGCTTGAGGCCGTTCGCGGCAAGAAACTCCATCAGAAGGCGCATGCCGGTCTGGCGGCGGAACGTTTCGGAAATGTCCCGCGCGCGGCGCGCACTGATGCCCTTGATCTCAGCGAGCTTTTCGGGGCTGTCGGACAGAATTTCCAGCGTGTGCGAACCGAAACGGTTCACGAGCACCGCCGCCGTTGCCGGGCCGATGCCGCGCACCGCGCCGGAGGCGAGATATTCATAGATGTGCTTCTCCCCCACCGGCAGCGAGCGCATGGCCGAGGACGCTTTGAACTGCTCGCCGTGGCTCGGATGGCGCTCCCACGCGCCCTCAACCGTTAAGCCCTCGCCGGGCGCGGCGAACGGCAGACAGCCCACAACCGTCACCGGCTCGTCGCCGCCGACATCCAGACGCAGAACGGTGTAGCCGTTCTCCTCGTTCTGGAAGATCACGCTTTTTACGGTTCCGATGAGCTGTAAGGAGCTGCGGAGTTCGTTTGCTTCGTCCATAGTGTCACATTCCCCTGTCCCAGCGATAAACGCCGGGCAATTTCTCTTGTTTCTTCGTCCATGCCGTCGTCGAGCAGCACGATTTTTCCAAAAAGTACGCCGTCATTGATGAGCCATAAAAGGCCGTCCACCGTCGCTTCCAGCTCCGGCGATGCGCCGGAGACACGCAAAACGATTTCCAGGCTCTGCCCCTTTCCGCGGCACACGGGCGTGAGCATCACGCCGCGCAGCTTCCAGCAGAGAAAGAGCACCGCCGCTGCGATCAGAAACGCCAGAATCCATTTTCCCATACCGCCATCCCTCCGGTATATCCTATGAGGGGCAGCGGGGAAAGGTTCACTTGCTGTAACGTTCCAATGCCGGTTTCAAAAATTCTCCCGTGAAGCTCGCGCTGCACGCGGCGCATTCCTCCGGCGTACCTGTGAATACGATCTCCCCGCCGCCGTCGCCGCCCTCGGGACCGAGATCGATGATGTGGTCGGCGCATTGGATCACATCAAGATTGTGCTCGATGACAATCACCGTATTGCCCGCATCCACAAGCCGCTGCAAGACCTCCACGAGCTTGTGGACATCTGCCATGTGCAGTCCGGTCGTCGGCTCGTCGAGGATATACACCGTGCGGCCGGTATCGCGGCGGGAGAGCTCGGTGGCGAGCTTGACGCGCTGCGCCTCGCCGCCGGAAAGCGTCGGCGAGGACTGGCCGAGACGGACGTATCCGAGGCCGACATCCATGAGCGTCTGCAGCTTCGGCACGAGCTTCGGCTGGTTCTCAAAGAACGTGAGCGCTTCCTCGACGGTCATGTCGAGCACTTCGGCAATGTTCTTGCCCTTGTAGCGCACCTCGAGCGTTTCGCGGTTATACCGCTTTCCCTTGCACACATCACACGGGACAAATACGTCCGGCAGGAAGTGCATTTCGATCTTCAATAAGCCGTCGCCGGAGCAGGCTTCGCACCGTCCGCCGCGGACGTTGAAGGAAAACCGTCCCGGCCCATAGCCGCGGAGCGCGGCATCCTTCGTGGAGGCAAAAATGTCGCGAATGTCGTTAAAGAGGCCGGTATACGTTGCCGGGTTGCTCCGCGGCGTGCGGCCGATGGGCGTCTGGTCAATGGCGATGACTTTATCGACATTTTCGAGCCCGTCCACGCCCGCGCATTTGCCGGGACGCACCTTTGTGCGCATTTTCTCCGAGGCAAGCGTTTTATACAGCACTTCGTTCACGAGCGAGGATTTGCCGGAGCCGGACACGCCGGTCACGCAGATAAACTCGCCGAGAGGGAACGAAACATCGATATTTTTGAGATTGTTTTCCGTCGCACCGCGCACGGTGATATACTGGCCGTTTCCCTTCCGGCGCGTGCCGGGCAGCGGGATACGCTTGCGACCGCTTAAATAATCGCCGGTGATGCTGCGCGGCTCGGCACAGATATCCGCAACGCTTCCCTGCGCCACAACCTCGCCGCCGTGGACGCCCGCGCCGGGGCCGATGTCTACGATATAATCCGCCGCGCGCATGGTGTCCTCGTCATGCTCAACGACGATGAGCGTGTTGCCCATGTCGCGCAGATTCTTCATGGTTTTCAAAAGCTTTGCGTTGTCGCGTTGGTGCAGTCCGATGCTCGGCTCATCGAGGATATAGAGAACGCCCATGAGCGAGGAGCCGATCTGCGTGGCCAGGCGGATACGCTGCGCCTCGCCGCCGGAGAGCGTTGCCGCGGCGCGCGAGAGCGTGAGATATTGCAGACCGACGCTCTGCAAAAAACCAAGACGGCTGCGGATTTCTTTAATGATGCGCCCGGCGATCATCGCCTGCATATCGCTCAGCTGCGGTTCCAGCGTATCGAGGAAGCGCAGGCATTCCGTTACGGGAAGGTCGCAGAACTCGGAGATATTCATCCCGCCGACGGTGACGGCGAGAACTTCCTTCCGGAGGCGGCGGCCGCCGCAGTCCGGGCAGGGTGTTTCCGCCATGCATTGCTCAATCTCCGCGCGCATGGCAGGGCTCTGCGTTTCGCGGTAGCGGCGCTCCAGATTGGCCGCGATGCCCTCAAATGGCTGATAGAGCGTCCCCTTGCCGCGCTGCTGGTCATAGTGGAGCGTCAGCTTCTCGCCGCCTGTACCGTAGAGGATGACCTTGCGCGCCTCCTCCGGCAGGTCGCGAATGGGCGCATCAAGGCTGAAATGGTACTTTTTCGAGAGCGCTTCAAAGTACATGCGCGAGATCGTGTCGCCGCGGACATTGTTCCAGCCGGAGGCCACGATGCCGCCGTCGAGAATGGAGAGCGCCGGGTTCGGCATGATGAGTTCGGGATCAACGCGCAGCTGCGTGCCGAGGCCGGTGCAGCTCGGGCAGGCGCCGTAGGGGTTGTTGAACGAGAATGCGCGCGGCGAGAGCTCTTCAATGGAAATGCCGCAGTCCTCGCAGGCGTAGTTCTGCGAGAATGTGAGCTCGCGTCCCTCCGCCGGGAGATCGACCGTTACAAGTCCGCCCGTGAGCGAAGACGCCGTTTCGATCGAATCCGTCAGACGGCGGCGGATGTCCGGCTTCATCACGAGACGGTCCACGACGATCTCAATGCGGTGCTTTTTATTCTTATCGAGCTCAATGGTCTCGGAAAGGTCGTAAAGGTTGCCGTCCACGCGCACGCGGACATAGCCGCTTTTGCGCGCGTCTTCAAAAATTTTGGCGTGCTCGCCCTTCTTGCCGCGGATGACCGGGGCGAGGATCTGAAGTCTCGTTCCCTCGGGCAGCGCCGTCACCTGGTCGATGATCTGGTCGATGGTCTGCTGGCGGATTTCCTTGCCGCACTTCGGGCAATGCGGAATGCCGATGCGCGCCCAGAGAAGGCGGAGATAGTCGTAAATCTCCGTCACCGTGCCGACGGTCGAGCGCGGGTTGCGGCTCGTTGTTTTCTGGTCAATGGAGATGGCGGGCGAAAGGCCGTCAATATAGTCCACGTCCGGCTTTTCCATCTGGCCGAGGAACATGCGCGCATACGAGGAAAGGCTCTCGACGTACCGGCGCTGGCCTTCGGCGTAAATTGTGTCGAAAACGAGCGTGGATTTGCCCGAGCCGGAAATGCCGGTGAATACCACAAGCTTGTCGCGCGGAATTTCCAGCGTGATGTCTTTTAAATTGTTCTGGCGTGCGCCCTTGATATAAATGGTGTCTCTCACGGTGTGCCTCTTTAGAAAGAAATTATCAAGCATTTTATTATACTTTATTTTATTATTGCTTTCAAGAGAAATCGCATTCGGAAAAAATTGAAAAATATCCGGAAAAAGTGCTTGACAAATTCGCGGATTTTTCGTATACTGACAAAGCCTTGAGGCCGAGTAGTTCAGTCGGTTAGAACGCTAGCCTGTCACGCTAGAGGTCGAGGGTTCAAGTCCCTTCTCGGTCGCCACCATGCCCCCTTCATCGGGGGCATGACTTATGCTGTTATAGCTCAGTCGGTAGAGCGCATCCTTGGTAAGGATGAGGTCCCCAGTTCGAATCTGGGTAACAGCTCCAAAAAAGCCTGAAACCTCAATGGTTTCAGGCTTTTTGCTTTTTATATTTTCCGAACCAGCGCGATGCAGCATTCGATCAGGTTTTCCCGGATGGTCTTTTGGGCATTCCAGCCTCGAGGTTCCCATGCCGCGCCGCTCACATCGTCCCCGGCATACAGGAGCTGCACAAGCGGAATATCGTAATACTTTGATACAGCGAAAAAAGCCGCCGTTTCCATTTCGACGGTCACACAGCCCTCTTTCCGTCTGCGCTCGATCATCTCCGGCGTTTCCCGGTACATGGCATCCGTCGTCCATGTTTTTCCAATCATAAACGGCACTCCCATTTCGGACAGCGCCATCTGCGCTTTTCCCAGTGCGGGCGCATGACAGGCGACTTCCCGGGAAGGCGGAATATAGTGAAACGACGTTCCCTCGTCCCGGACAGCCGAAGCCGGGAGAATGATCTCGCCGACCGCGCTTCCCTTTGTCAGTGCACCTGCCGCACCGCATATCACGAACTTGTCGCACCCCATGGCGTGCAGTTCCTCGATCGTTCCCGCTGCGCCGGGCGCGGTGGAAAAGGGCATGGTAATGCACAGGCGTTTCTGTCCGCTTTCGTATGTATAGATCGGTATATCCAATACCTCAGAGTGAAGATGTCCGATCACAGGCAAAGAGTGTTCCTTTACAAATTCTTCGAGCTCTTTCCGAAAAAACGTAATAACACATTTTTCCGGCAGAGTTTTTTTCAGAAAGTCCGCCGGTCGGATGATCGGATCTCTGCCGGTGTCGTACTCACAGACGGGATATTCGTGTGCGATTATCATGCCGGTTTTGCCCCCTGTACATTACATATCTATTGCATAATATTTTATCATTTCCATGTGTTTATTGCAATCCGCAGACAAGCACCTTCTGACGCGCGCCCGTGCTTGACAGCGTTCGGCTCTGAGGATACACTAACACTGGAAGCGATAATACTGCGAGTATGGGAGAATTTTACGATGGACCGAAACACTCTTTATCGTCAATGGCTGGAAAAAACGGAACACAATGACGCGCTGCACGCGGAGCTTCTGTCCATCCGCGGCGACGATGCCGCCATCGAAGATCGCTTTTACCGCGAGCTGGAATTCGGTACCGGCGGGCTGCGCGGCGTGCTCGGCGCGGGTACGAACCGCATGAACGTATTTACCGTCGGCAAGGCTACGCAGGGCTATGCCAATTATCTCAAGGCGCACTTTGCCGCGCCATCCGTCGCGATCGCCTACGACAGCCGCATCAACTCCCGGCTCTTTGCCGAGACCGCGGCGGGCGTTTTTGCCGCCAACGGCGTGCGCGTGCATCTCTACGATCATCTCATGCCGACGCCCTCGCTCTCGTTCGCGGTACGCGATCTTCGCTGCTCCGGCGGCGTCGCCGTCACGGCGAGCCACAACCCGGCCAAATACAACGGCTACAAGGTCTACGGCGCGGACGGCTGCCAGATCACGACAGAAGCCGCCAAAGCCGTTCAGAACGAAATCAATCGCGTTGATCCGTTTGCGGATGTCCGCGCGCTCGATTTTGCCGAAGCACTCGCCGCGGGCAGTGTTTCCTACATTGGCGAGGACACGATCGAGCGCTATCTCGCCGCCGTGTTGACAACCTCCGTGCTGCCGCCGGATGTTCGGCGAAACGCCGCCATTATCTATACGCCGCTCAACGGCACGGGCATTTCCTGTGTGCCGCGCTGTCTTCGCACGCACGGCTTTACGAACATCACCCTCCCGCCGGAGCAGGCGGAGCCGGACGGGAATTTTCCGACCTGTCCCTACCCCAACCCGGAGATCCGCGAGGCGCTCGCCGTCGGTCTGCGTCTGGCGGAGGAGACCGGCAGCGAGCTGCTGCTCGCCACCGACCCGGACTGCGACCGCGTCGGCGCGGCGGCGAAAACCGGGAGCGGCTACCGGCTCATCACCGGCAACGAAATGGGCGTTCTTCTGCTCGACTTTCTCTGCCGGATGCGCCGGACAAACGGCACGATGCCGGAGCATCCCGTGGCGGTGAAAACCATTGTCACGACGCCGATGGCGGAGAGGATCGCCGCGCACTACGGTGTGGAGCTGCGGAATGTTCTGACCGGGTTCAAATTCATCGGCGAGCAGATCGGCTTTCTCGAAAAAGCCGGTGAGGCCGGGCGGTTCATCTTCGGCTTTGAGGAGAGCTACGGGTATCTGAGCGGCAGCTTTGTGCGCGACAAGGACGCCGTGAACGCCTCGCTTCTCATCTGCGAAATGTTTGTCTGGTACAAAGCGCAGGGCAAAACGCTTGCCGACGCGCTCGAAGCGCTGTACGCCCAATACGGCTTCTTTGAATCGAAGCTGCTCTCCTTCGCGTTTGAAGGCTCAGCAGGCTTTGCGCATATGACGGAGCTGCTCGATTCTCTCCGCGTCTCCCCGCCGGAAACGCTTGCGGGAAGCAGCGTGCAGCAGATGATCGACTACGACCGGGACGAAACCGGGCTCCCCCGCTCCAACGTTCTCCGCTTTCTTCTCGACGGCGGCGAGGCCGTTGTGCGTCCCTCCGGCACAGAGCCGAAGCTCAAAATTTATCTCACCGCCGCCCGCGAAAGCCGCGAGGAGAGCCGCGCCATGCTTGCCTCGCTCGAAAAACAGCTTACCGATTGGGCAAAGTAAAAGGAGTTTATATGGCAACATCCAAAGAATACATAGAGTTCGTCTGCGAACAGCTCGAAGGGATCGAAAACGTTACCTATAAGAAGATGTTCGGCGAATACATGGTGTATGTGAACGCCAAGCCCATTTTCATCGTGTGCGACAACACCGTCACGGTGAAAAAGGTACCGGAGATTGCATCGCTCATGGCAGGCGCGCCCGACGGCATCCCCTACGAGGGCGCGAAGGTGCATTACATTCTTGACATTGAAAACCGTCCGCTCGTCCGCGATGTGATCGCGATCCTCGAACCGATCACGCCGCTGCCGAAAAAGCGCACGAAAAAGAAAACCGAATAATCCCGAAAATCGCCCCGCGGCCGCCAAGCCGCGGGGCGATTTTCGTTTAACAAGGATTTTACAAAAAAACCGTAGCGCATTTAACATTCGTTTTGCTACGCTGGTTTTGTAAACCAAATATCAGGAAAAGGAAAAATTATGGACATTTTTGACACGCTTACGATGCTCGGCGGCCTGGCGCTGTTCCTCTTCGGCATGAGTCTGATGGGGCAGGCGCTCGAACGGCGCGCCGGAGGGAAACTCCGCTCCCTGCTGGACAAAATGACCGGCAAGCCCATCGCCGGTTTTCTCACCGGTCTCGGCGTGACCGCCGTGATCCAAAGCTCTTCCGCCACGACCGTCATGGTCGTCGGCTTTGTAAACTCCGGGCTCATGACGCTGCGCCAGTCGATCAGCGTCATTATGGGCGCAAACGTCGGCACAACCGTGACGGCGTGGCTTTTGAGTCTCGGCGACATTGACGGCACGAGCGTACTCGTCCGGCTCCTGAAACCGTCTTCCTTCACGCCGATCCTCGCGGTGATCGGCATCATCCTCTACCTTTTCTGCAAAGGCAGCCGCAAAAAGGACTCCGGCGTCATCCTGCTTGGTTTCGCCACGCTGATGTTCGGCATGGAAACGATGAGCGGCGCGGTATCCGGGCTGCGCAACGACCCGGTGTTCGTAAATCTGTTCCTCGCATTCAAAAACCCGCTGCTCGGCGTCGTGGCCGGTGCGGTGCTCACGGGCATCATCCAGTCGAGCTCGGCCTCCGTCGGCATTTTGCAGGCGCTCTCCGCCACCGGTGCGGTGAGCTACGCCGCGGCAATCCCCATCATCATGGGTCAGAACATCGGCACGACGGTGACGGCGCTTCTCTCCTCCATCGGCACAAACAAAAACGCCCGCCGCGCCGCCGTGGTGCACCTGATGTTCAACGTCATCGGCGTTGTTGTTCTGCTCACGGTGTTCACGGTCGTTCGCGCGGTGTTTGCCCCGGCGCTGCTCGACGAGGCCGCGACCCGCTCCGGCATCGCCATTGCGCATTCGATGTTCAACATTCTCTGCACCGCCATGCTCCTGCCCGCCGGTGGGCTGCTCGAAAAGCTTGCCATCCGGATCGTGCCGAACGGCGGCGAGAAGGAGCATCGCGTAGAGCTTGACGAGCGTCTGCTCGCGACCCCGGCGCTGGCGCTCTCCCGCAGCCGCGCCGTTGCCTCGGACATGGCCGAGCACGCCGTGCGCGCTCTGAAGGATTCTCTCGCCGCAATCGACAACTACTCCCCCGAGCTCGCCGAGCGCATCCGGCAGGACGAGGAGCTCTGCGATCACTATGAAGACATTCTCAGCACGTATCTTGTAAAGCTCAGCGCCGAACCGATGGGCACCGCGGAGAGCGAGGAGGCCGCCGCGCTTCTGAAATCCATCGGCGATTTTGAGCGCATTTCCGACCACGCCGTCAACACGCTCGAATCCGCCGAGGAGCTGCGCGACAAGAATCTCGCATTCTCGCCGAACGCCGTCGCCGAATTTTCGGTGCTCGCCGGGGCGGTCAGCGAAATTCTCGATCTCTCACTCCGGTGCTTTGAAACAAATGACAGCGCCGTCGCCGCTGAGGTCGAGCCGCTGGAGCAGGTCATTGACCAGCTCAAGGAATCGATGCGCACGCGCCACATCCGGCGTTTGCAGCAGGGCGGGTGCAGCATCGAGCTCGGCTTTATTCTCTCCGATCTTCTCACCGGTCTCGAGCGCACATCCGACCATTGCTCCAACATTGCCGGGTGCGTCATCGACATGGCGCAGCACAATCTCAATCTCCACGAGTCGCTGCGCGCCACGCGGCTCGAAAGTGCCGACTTCCTCCGCGAATTTGACCGCTACGCCCGCAAGTATGCACTCCCCGCATCCACGGCAATCGCGGACTGATTCCGTCACTTTCTCTTTCTCCGGCAGCGTCTTTTTTGTCTTTGTGACAGCGGCGCTGCTTTTTTACGCGAAATCGATGCGTTCTTCTTGCTTTTTTTCCTACCTTAATGGTATACTTACACCATGTTTTTCCGAAGGAAGTGGTTCCCATCGCTATCACGAGTGCCAGCCTGCCCGCCAAGCGGCGGATTCTCACCGTATGCGTCAAGCTGTTTTTGGAAAAGGGCTACAAGAAAACAACCGTCGCCGAGATCGTGCAGAAGGCGGACGTATCCAACAGCACGTTCCAGAACATTTTCCGCGCCAAGGACGGCGTGCTCACAGAGCTTGTCGAGTTCATGTTCAGCAACCAGTTCGGCATGGCGCGGCGCTTTACCGACGCCGAGCTTCCGCCGGTTTTCGTTTATGCCGTGGAGACCGCCATTCAGCTCACGCTCACGGAGCTCAACGAAAATCTGCGCGAGATCTATATCGAGGCTTACACGCAGAACGAGGCTTCCGAATACATTTTCCAGCAGACCGCGAAAGAGCTTCACGCCATTTTTGGCTCCTATCACCCGGAGATGACCGAGCACGATTTTTACGTCATGGAGCTCGGCTCCGCGGGCATCATGCGCGGATATATGGCGCACCCCTGCTCCGAGGACTTCCCACTCGAGGAAAAGCTGGACGCTTTCTTCCGTCTCAGCCTTGGCGGCTACGGCGTCCCGGCAGAGGAGATCGAGCGCGTTGTGCAGAAGATCAAGTCGCTCGACATCCGTGCCATTGCGCAGGGCGTCATGCAGCAGCTCTTCCACGCGCTGGAAATGCGCTACGCCTTCTCGCTGGATTCCTCCGAAGTTTGACCGAGAATTGTTAACACCTTTATTGTAGGCAATCCGCCGGTATGCGTCCCGACCGCGCGCTCCGCAACATCCACCGCGCAAACGCCTCGAACTTGTTTGTAACTATGAGCCGGCTTATATAACTGATAACTGACATAAAATGCTCCCATTCGGAGAAGCGCATAACGGCCTCTCCGAATGGGAGCATTTTCTCATCTTGTCTCAATCACCATTGAACGATCACGTCGTTTCCGTATTGCTCCGGATAGTTTTCGATGATCCAGGCGTTGACAACGCAGATTAACCAGAACGAGCATAACCGCTGCCGGCAGAAGAGAGTTTCTCTTGGCAAATGTAAAAAGCGGAAAAACGGCCGCCATGATCATATACGCCTGTGCCAGCATTTGTATGGATTCGCTTTTCCCAACCAGCTTTGCAAAAAAGTATATATACGTGGAGCTTCCCAACGGGTACTCCTGAAAAAAGATCACCGTATCCAGAAAGTTTGGATAGCGGTTCGTTTCCAGCATTCTGCGCACCACTAATGCCCAATGCGAAAAATTGTCATAGCCGGTAAATATCTTTCCATTTACATAAGCTGCTAAAATTGCCATCACAAGAATGAAGAAAACCGCGCTTACGGAAATATAGTCGCGCAGAAAGCCCAGGCCTTTTCTTTTCCATACAGCGTGAACCAGACCGATAAAGCCTGCGATATACAATGCGTATGTCATTTCCGGCAGCACATTCAGTATCCCGGCAAGGAACAAAGCGCTGACCTGCAAAGCTATGGTCATGCTTGGGAGAAAACAACGGTTCATTTTGTCCCTGGTAACAGCACGGATAATCTCAAAGGATCCCAAAGTTGAGATTGCAAAAAGGAGCAGCTTTACAACAGCCATTTCGATTTTCCTCCCCAAAAAGCGGCGGCCTTTCTGTCCTATTATTACGCACCCAGAGTCTTTTTTCAAGGGAAAAACTCCCACAGACATGATATCCGGGATAGAGCCCCTTTCAAGAAAGCCGGTGTATCGCAATGTGATACACCGGCCGGCTGTTTGTCACCAGTTGATATTCAGTTCCTGCTTGGCCGTTTCGAGCCAGAGCGCCGAGGAGCGCCCGTTTTCATCGAGACTGACTCCGACGGAGCATCCGCCGAGCCATGTTCCGTCGGAGCGCTTTATATACTCCGCGTAGCCGTAATTTGCCGTGTCATCGGAAACAAGACCAACGAGCCAGACGTGCGTATTTCCGTCCGTGTCCGTGTAGTCATAGCGAAAAGCCTTCGTCTGCGAGAGCTCGCCGGTGATGTCGATCGATTCATTGTTGACGATGAAGATCGTCCTGCCGCCGCGCTGCACGACCGGCGGCGTCAGATTCTCCGTATGAAGACGCACCTCGTTGTAGCTTTCCCCGTTTTCGTCAATGCCGGTCGTAATTTCCATATTGTTCCCCCAGCCAAAAACATGGCTGAGGAGCTGTCCGCCGCAGGCGTACGCCGTCATGGCAAGGCCGAGCAGCAGCGCCGTGCAGGCGCAGACGAGAACCAGCCGCCGCGCCGGGCGAAAGACTTTTTCCTTTGCCGGATTTTCGGCAGCAAGAGAGATGCTGCCGGGCGCGTGCAACGCGCCGAACGCCTGTTTATAAAGTTCTTTATTGCTCATCATCCCAAACCTCCTGCAACGCTTCTTTCAGCAGCCTGCGCCCCCGGGAAAGACGCACCTTTACGTTTGCTTCCGTGATACGCAGTATCCCGGCGATCTCCCGCACCGAGTAATCCTCATAGTAAAAAAGATGGATCACAATCCGGTACTTTTCCGGCAGCTTCATAACCTGCTCAAAAAGTTCGCCCGCCTCCGGCGACGGAAAGGCGAGCGTTTCCGCGTACTCCTCCAACGGCACGCCTCGGCGGTGCCAGAAGGACATCGTCACGTTTTTTGCCTTGTTGATCGCCACGCGGAGCAGCCATGCCCGGATGTGCTGCTCGTCGGCAAACTGCGTATCTGTCGTGTGGTACTGGATAAACGTATCCTGCACAACGTCCTCCGCGTCCGCGGCATTCGCGCAGACATTGAAGGCCGCGGAAAAGAGGCTGTCCTTATACTTTGCCATGACCGCACTTGTCTCTGTTTTCATGCATGATTCCTCTTTCTGAAAGGCCCTTCGTATATAAAACAATTGAAGCATGGCAAAGGTTACATTTCTGTATAGCAGTATAGCATAAACCGGCGTCCCGAAAACATCGGTCTTTGAGACGCCGGTTTACATAACTAATATCATTTTACCCCTTGAGGCCGCCGGCCTGCAATCCGGAAACGAAGTATTTCTGGCAGAGGATGAATACGATCAGCACCGGCACAAGGCTCGCCACGGACATGGCGAACACATAGCCCCACTGCGTGAACTGGTGCTGGCCGAAGAAGCCGGAAATGGCAATGGGCAGCGTGCGCTTGGCGTTATCGTTGATGACGGTCATCGCCCACGTAAACTCTTCCCACGCGGTGAGGAAGTTAAAGATACTCACCGAGGCAATAGCAGGGCTTGCAAGCGGCAATATGATGCGGAAGAACACCGTGAATACGCTGCCGCCGTCGGCATACGCCGCCTCGTCAAATTCCCGCGGGATGCCCTCGATATAGCTTTTGATCATGAACGTCGAAAACGGGATGACCCATGCGACATAAAACGGAATGAGCCCCGCGAGACTGTTCGTAATGCCGAAAAACGACGCGAGCTGGAATTGTGGGATGATGAGCGTTGTACCAGGGATGATCATCATGCCGATGACGAGCGCGAACAAGAGCTTCTTTCCCGGAAACTCAAACCGCGCGAGACAGTAGGCGAGAGCCGAGGCGATGATCGCCGCGAGGACGATCGTGATGACCGCCACAATGACGCTGTTGAGGAAATTCAGGTAAAACTTTTCCTGCGTGAAGATGTACTTGTAATTCTCGAGCGTAAGCTCGCTGAGCTTCGGGAAGAAGTGCGGTGGGAATTCGTAAAGCGCGCCGTTCGGCCGGAGGGACGTGGAGAGCATATAGATCATCGGCATGACCGATACCGCGCCGCCGAGAAGAAGGAGGACGTACCGGAGCACGAGACTCCAGCGGTTTTTTCTGCTTTTCATCTTCTCCCCTCCCTCAGTCGTTCTGGCGCTGCATCGCGCGAAACTGCAAAAATGCCAAAATCATCAGCGTGACGGCCACAATGAAGCTCAGCGCCGCGGCATAGCCGAACTCGCCGGTGCTGAACGCCTTATAATACATCCAGGTGAGCACCGTGTCCGTCTGGTGCATGGGCTTGCCGTCGGTAATCATTTTGATGGACGTGAACACGTTGAAGCCGCCGATCGTGAGCATGACGAGAGCAAAGAGGATCGTCGGGCGGATGCTGGGGAGCGTGATGTACCAGAACTTCTTCCAGCCGGTGCAGCCGTCTACGTCCGCTGCCTCATAAAGCTCCGTCGGCACCGACTGGAGCGCGGCAAGGAACACCACAAGGTTCCAGCCCACGCCCTTCCAGATGCCGAGCAGCATCGCGACCGTGAGCCCGCCCCAGCGGGTATTCAGCCACGGGACATAGTCCTTCGTGAGGTGGAGCACATTGCAGAGAAAGTAGTTGAGCATGCCCTCGGTATTGAAGATATACCGGAACACGAGCGACACGATGACCCACGAGGTGATGACCGGGATATAGTAGATGACCCGGAACGTTACCTGAAAGCGCGGGATGGAGTGGATGAGCACCGCCGCGAGAAGGCCAAGCGCCATCTGTCCCGGCACGGTGACGAGCGTATAGATGAGCGTATTTTCAAAGGCAACGATAAACGTCTTGTCGCTCACGACCGCTTTGTAGTTTTCCAGCCCCGCGAAGCTCTTTTGAAACATCGAGCCGAGATCCCAGCGCAGAAAGCTCATGATAAAGAGCTTCACGATCGGATAGACCGTAAAGAGCGCAAAAACGATGATTCCCGGCACGAGCAGCGCCGCGAACTGCGCCTTGTTTCTGCCGGAACGCAGCATCATGGTCATCCCTCCCCTACGAAATTTATATATCTTGCCGCCATACGCGACGGGTGTACAGAGACTGTAACAAGCCTCGCAGAGTTTGCTCCCGCAGGAGCAAATAGAGTATCAATCAATTTCTCCGGCGACATGTGCGTCGGAGAAAATCGGCCATCGATAGGCAGGGAGCCATGCGTCGGACAGGTAAGTCTTTTTGGTGCTTTTTGCCCTTTTTGTCTCGGCGGGCGGCAGCCCGCCGTCGCCAAAGAAGAACAAAAATCCCTCAAAAATCCAAGGCTGTCCGATGCGAGGCAGTTCTGCCGGAGCAGAAATGCTCTCAGATTAGGAAGAGCCCGCAGAGAATACTTTCTGTATTCGCAAGGGCTTTGACGCCATATGAGGGCATTTCCGCCCGGTAGAACCGCGTGTCTCCCTGCCTATCGATGGCAAGCTCGGCTCGCAAACGTGCTCTCGTAGCGAGTGCGCTGCGGCGAGCCGCGACCCTTCAAACGAGAGCCCAACGTAGTGGGTCTCGTTTGAGAGCGTGTCAAAAAAGTTTTTTTGACGCGCTCAATGCCCACTCAATGCCCCGCCGCCTTTGGCGGCGGGGCAGAATGGTATTGCAAGAAAAGACGGATTATGCTACTCTTAGGCAAGCAGGCCGTCGATCGTGACCGCGAGCGCGTCAAGCGTTTCTTTGACATCCGCGCCCTCGGTGAGGATCTTCGTCATGGCAACCGTGAGTTCGTTGTCGATCTCCGACCACGTGGCGACCGCCGGGCGGGCTTTCGCCGTGGTAATGGCTTCAAGGAACGGAGCGAAGGACGCGTTCTTCACGGTCTCGCTTTCGAGCGCCGTCTTGTTCACGGGGATCTGGCCGCACTTGGCCATCTCTTCCTCGGCAAACGGGCTCGTCATGAACTGCATGAATTTCCACGCGGCGTCCTTGTGCTCGCCGTTGAACATCGCGATATCCTCACCGCCGAGCACGGAGATGGATCCGGCTTCCCCGGCGGGCAGCTGGCAGTTGCCGTAGGTCATGTCGGGATACGCGCCCGCGAGCTCCGCGGTTTTCCACGGGCCTTCCAGAAGGAAGATGTACCGGCCGGTGCCGAAGCCGTCGGTCATCGGGATGTCGCCGCTGTTGTAGCCGGAGAGCTCGCCGTTCTTCGCCATGTCCGCGAGCATCTGCACGGCAGTGATCGTCTTTTCGCTGTTGATGTAGCCGCTGGCCTTGGTATTATCCTCGTTCGTAATCTCGCCGCCGTTCGACCAGATATACGGCAGAACGTTCCAACCGGCAAGCGCGGGCTCGTTGAGCCCCCACACCGTCTGTCCGGCGCTGTTCTTCCCGGAGACCGCCGCGACAGCCTTTACAAATTCGTCCATCGTCGTCGGCACGGCAACGCCGGCCTCTTCGAGAGCCTTTTCGTTATAGAAGAGGATCTTCGTGTTGGTGTTGAGCGCCATTGCATAGTAGTGTCCGGCAACGAAGCCGGTGCTCATCGCGCTCTCGAGCAGATCGGCGGTGACGGAATCAAAATCGGCCATTTCCTCGTCCAGCGCCGTGAGGATGCCCATCTTCTGGAATTCGGGCACCCACGCGATATCCAGACGCGCCACATCCGGCAGCGTGTTGGACTGCGCGCTGATGAGGATCTTATCATGGAGGTCCGCCCACTCGTGCGAGACGGCGTTGACCTTGATCCCGGGATTCTCTTCCTCAAATCGGGGGATGAGAACATTCATAAGAGTTTCGTTCTCCGCCGACTGGGCGCTGTAGTGATGCCAGAAGTTGATCGTAACGGGTTCGGTTTCTGCGCTGCCTGCCGCCGGTTTTTCGGTGGTCTCCGCCGGCGGAACGGGGCTGGTGCTCGGCGCTTCGTTCGATCCGCACGCAGTGAATGCCGCTAACATCATTGCTGCGAGAAGGAGAAGCGCCAGCATTTTCATGGTAGACTTCTTCATTTTCGTCCCTTCGCTTTCTTCTGATATATTTCCGCGGAGCACGGCGCAACGTCGATGGCGATCTCGCCGCTTTCCGAGGATACAATTTTTCTGCCGCTGATGCGGGGCATCCATGCCCCCTCGGCGGCGATTTTCGTTTTCACCGGCTCGTTTCCGGCGTTGAGAACAACCAGAGTTTCCTCCTCGCCGTATGTCCGGCGGAAGGCATACACGTTGGAAGCATCGTCGCAAAGGCACGTGCGGAAGTCCCCGCGGAGGAGGGACGGCGACTCCCGCCGTATGCCGATGAGTTTTTTGTAATAGGCGAAAAGCTCTTTCTCCTGCTTCTCTTCGTCCCACTCCATGGCGATGCGGCAGTTTGGGTCGTTGCCGCCGGAGAGCCCCACCTCGTCGCCATAGAACACCGCCGGGCAGCCGGGGAACGTCATTTGCAGCGCAGCGGCAAGCGCATGCCGCCGCTTGTCGCGGCAGAGCCAGCGGAAGCGCTCGGTATCGTGGCTGTCGAGCGGGTTATAAAGCCGCAGCGCCGTCTCCCACGGATAGAGCGAGAGCATCCGGTTGAGCCGGTGGTCGAGCTCCGAGGGCGATAGACGATCCTCTGCAAGCCAGTCTCTCGCCGCGTCCCGGAAGAGGTAGTTCATCGCAGAATCGAGCCGGTTTGGTGCCAGCAGCCGGTGCGCGTCCGCCCACGTTTCGCCGAGCAGAAGCGCCTCCGGATTTTCCTTTTTGATCGCATCGGAGAAGTGCTCCCAGAACTGCGTGGGCGCTTCGTCCGCCACGTCCAGCCGCCAGCCGTCAATGTGGAAATTGCGTATCCAGTACTTGCCGACCGTGATGAAGTAGTCCCGCGCACCGGCGTCCGCCAGATTGATTTTCGGCATCCATTTGTAATGGCCGACGCAGTCGTAATTCTCCAGTTTCTCATTCACCGGGAAGCTCTGCGGGAAAAACCAGGAGGCGTAGCCGGAGCTCTCGCCATGCTTTACAACATCCTGAAACGGCGGCCAGTAATACCCGCAATGGTTGAATACGCCGTCAAGCAGCACCCGCAGTCCCAGCTTGTGGGCGGTGCGGACAAGCTCCGCGAGATCGTCCTTCGTGCCGAAGGCCGGATCAATGTCGAAATAATCCACGGTGTCGTACTTGTGGTTGGAAGGCGCTTTGAATATGGGCGTGAGGTAGAGGCATGTTGCGCCGAGATCGCGGATGTAGCCAAGCTTTTCGATAACGCCGCGAAGATCGCCGCCCTGAAAATTCTCCCGCGTCGGCGGCGCCCCCCACGGCTCCGCGCCGGGCGGGTCGTTTGACGGATCGCCGTTTCGGAAGCGTTCGGGGAAGATCTGATAATATACCTGCTCGGATGCCCAATCCGGCGCGCGGCTGCCGTCCGTCGGGTTCGGCCAGAGAAATTCGAAGAAATTATCCTCCTCCGCCGCAGCGGAAAAGCCGTTCTTCCCGAGCCAGACGCTCTCGCCGCCGCTCTCGATGAGAAAAGCGTACCGCGTGTAGGCGGAAATGCCGTCCGTCTGGATGGCCGCCCGGTAATGGTCGAGATAAGCGTCGCGAAGTTCCCGTACCATGGGAACAGCGCGGCGCGTCTCGCCGCTTTCATACCGCGGCCACCAGAAGAGCGTGACCGCGTCCGCGTCTGCACGGGCAGTACTGAGCGATACGGCCAGCTCGTTTCTCCCGCGGGGCTGGAGGTAGTCCTCCGTATTTCGGAACTGAATGGCTGCCAGGTTCAACGGCGCATCCCCCCTTTTATGGTTTCATGGTAGAGCTGCGCTCTATCACTTTCGTTGTGATCTGCGACCGGCTTGCGCCGAAATCCGGCTTATCCATCTGCCGGAAGAGCGTTTCGGCGGCGATCCGCCCAAGCTCAAACGTATCGACATCCACCGCGGAGATCGGAAGCTCTGCCATTTCCGTGACCTCGGTATTGTCAAAGCACAAAATACCGAGATCGTCCGGGACGCGCCGGCCGAGCTCCCGCGCGCCGCGCAGCGCGGCAAGCGCCATTTTATCGTCACAGCAGATCACGGCGTCCGGTGCGGCAGCGCTCGCAAAGAGCGTTTTGAGATAGAGCTTTGTCTCGTCAAACGCCGCGGCGGGGCTGACGCGGTAGACCGGGTCGGGCGTCAGTCCGGCGCGGGTGAGCTCCGCGCGGTATCCTTCGAGACGGTCGCGCGTAAAAAGCTCCTTATCGCCGCGGGTGAGGAACCCAACGCGGCGATAGCCCTTGCCAAGGAGATAGCGCACGGAGGCCGCGCCCGCCTGCTCGTTGGCGATATCCACCCAACTCAGTCTGCCGCCCGCGTGCTTCACGCGGCCGAGGACGACGAACGGGAAGGACATATCCTCTACGAGCTTCACAATGGAGCTCTGCAGCAGCGACACAGGAAGGACAAGACCGTCAATTTTCTTGCTGCGTATCAGCCTTTCGAGCGATCCGCCGCCGCCGCGCTCATCGTTTGCACTGGTGATGATAAAGTTATATCCTTTCCGGTGCGCCGCCGTTTCGATGCCGAAGACGGTGTTATTGAAAAAGCGGTTGGCGTAGGACTGTGTATCGGAGACGTTCACGGCAATGGCGATGGCGCGGGCGCTGCCGCTCGCGAAGCTGCGGGCAATATCGTTCGGAACGTATTTCAGCTCTTCCATCGCGCGGTAAATGCGGTTGGAGGTTTTCTCGGAGATCGGCGCGGATTTGTTGATGACGCGCGAAACCGTAGACGCCGATACGCCGGCCAGCTTCGCCACGTCCCGTATGGTGGCGGACATAATTCGCCCTCCTTCCCGCTATTATGCAACCGTTTGCACGCTGGGGTGCAAAGCCCCCTTCTCCTGCCGGGATACGGCAGGGTTCTTCCGTAAAAGAACGAAAAGCGGGTCATGCAACCGTGTGCATTGTCATGCTATCACAGGGGCAAAAGAGCGTCAACGCCGTTGCATGAATGTTGCATGGCGGCCCAAAAGGTTCGGCAGTTCCGCTAATTTTTCCGCCGCGTTTTATGGCAATCCGCCATGCACACGCAACGCGCCCCCGCCTGTCTTGTGGACAGGCGGGGGCGCTTCGGGCTTTAGTATATTGCCGGGACTTTTTCAGCAGTCCCAGCGGTGTTTTTTCATATCGACGCAGCCGTTGGGGCGAAACGTTACGCCCTCGCGTTCGAGCCGTTCGCGCTGCTCGGGAAAGTGCTGTGCGAGCCGCCCGGCGTGGTTTACAACGCGGTGGCAGGGATAGACGCCGTAAAGCTCCGCACGGCTCAAAACTTTTCCGACGAGGCGGGAATTTTTCTCCCGCCCGATGAGCCGCGCAATCTGCCCGTAGGACGCGACGCGCCCTTCGGGGATCTCCTCCACGGCGGAGAGGATTTCATATACGATTCCTTCGTCCATCGTCTGCCCTCTCTGCCGCGCCGCGGCTTCAGTCGTTCCAGATCTCCTTCGCTATGCGGAACACTGCCCACGCCTTCGGCCAGCCGCAATAGAAGGCCGCGTGGGTGACGATCTCGGCGATTTCTTCCTTGGTAATGCCGTTTTTCTTCGCGCTCATCAGGTGAAAGCGGATGCTGCTGTCTGTGATCCCCTGCGCCATGAGTGCGACAACCGTCACGAGCGAGCGATCGCGCAGAGAGAGCGCGGCGCTGCACGGGCACAAGAAGTCCGTTCTCATCACCGCGATGGCGGACACCTGCCCGGACGCCGCCTCCGGCGCGAACGCCACGTTCCGCGAGATTAACAAATATCTTAACTGGACAGACGCCGGCGTTCTCAACGCCATGAACGCCTCCACGGCGGACGATCTCACGCCCGCTGATCTCGAGCGCGCCTACGAGCTGGGCAGAAAGCTTTGACCTTTAAAATTCAAAGGACAGACCGGATGTGTTTTCCGGTCTGTCTTTTCGGCATTACAGCGCTTTTTTCGGGCAGCTTTTGACACACTCCATGCAGAGGATGCACTCCGTGCCGTTTTTGCGCTTTCGGGAATTATCCGTCACATCCACGTCCATGGGGCAGACTCTTCTGCACTTTCCGCAGGAGATACATTTTTCCTTGTCGCACGTGACGCGCAGGGCGGAAAAATAGCTCATCGGCTTGAGAAATACGGTGATCGGGCAAACGTATTTGCAGAACGCGCGGTTATCCTTCAGCGCATACGCGAGAGCGATGCCAACAGCGTAATAAACGGCGTTGCCGATGAGAAATGCCCAGAACATGATGCGTTCCAGGTTCCCCACATGTGCGAGGAACAGCACCGCTACGAATATGAGCGAGGCGGCAAACGTGATGTACCGGATCCAGCCGAACGGTTTTCTCGGCTGCCGCGGTGCTTTGTACGGGAGAAAATCCAAGACCATCGCCGTCCAGCAGGCGTAGCCGCACCAGCCGCGCCCGAAGAGCAGCGGCCCGAAGATCTTCGCCACGGCATAGTGGATGGTCGCGGCCTCGAACACGCCGGTGAAAAGGTAATACCAGAAGCCCTCGATCTGCATGTTCTCCCGGCAGATAATGCCGAGATACACAAGCATATAAAGCCCCACCAGAAGCTGTACGATGCGCCGGGCGTGGCGGTAGTTTCGTGTAAAGAGGAACAGCCCCAGCGCGATGGAAAGTCCGATATAGCTGAAATTAAAAAGATAGAAAAGATTGTCCTTCGTAAGCCACAGCGTGACCGCAACGGTCTCAAACGCCGCGAGCAGAAGGATCGGCCCGAGGTATTTGTTCTTTTTCATTTCCTGTCGGCTCCTTCCCTTTTTACGAACGCATTGTATCATGCAGCCGACTGAAAGAACAGCGTCATATCGCCGAAATCACTGCCGAAAAAAAAGGCTTTCGTTTTACCCCTCTGCGCCGGGCCGAAGCGGGCCATAGAAATAGCTGGCCGTTGCGCCGCCGTCAATGAGGAACGTGGAACCGGTGATGAAAGCGCCCTTGTCGCTCATCAAAAGCTCTGCCACATTGGCAGCCTCGTCCGCCGTGCCGGGGCGTCCGGCGGGACACTTGGCGAACATGTTCTTGTAGAAATCCCCGCGCGGCCCGTTGAACTCGTCAAGCGCCAATGGGGTAACGATGATACCGGGGGCAATATCGTTGAGCCGCGCGCCGCGCTCTCCCCACGCCACCGCCTGCGCCATAACGCGCTTTTCGTTGCACCGCTTCGCCAGCTGGTAGGCGTGAAGGGTATCGCGGATGTTTTCCGGCCGCAGGAAGTCCAGCTCCAGCAGCTCTTCGGCAGGCGCCGCGGCAAGCCGGGCGTCCTGCTCCGCCGTCAGCGTGGGCCGCCGTCAGCGTGGGCATACGCCAGCCGGACTGGCTGGAGATGGTGACGCCCACACCGCCGGAGGCAATAACCTTTCCAACCTCCTCCAGCAGCGCTGCCGTGCCGTAGAGATCGACTTTCAGGATGGCTTCCACGGGCGCCTGACTGGGAGACACGCCCGCAGCGTTCACCAGCATTTTGATTTCGCCGTACTTCTGTCCTTCGGCAATGAAGCAGAGGTTGTCAGAAGGGGGAACTGCTTCAATGAACGGAGCTACTACAATACAGGAACGACTAAAAGATTTACGATTAAACAAAGGATTAAAACTGGAAGAACTGGCAGAGCAAACGGGTATTTCAAAATCGGCTC
>CAKSWA010000028.1 GCA_934511165.1 uncultured Oscillospiraceae bacterium
GCGGGCAGATCGTTTTCCTTGAGGAAAATGCCCTTGCTGGTACCGGCGCGCATGATAACGCAGGGAATTCTGTACTGATCCATGGTGTTCTCTTTCCTTCCTGAATTACTTGTTTTCTTCCTTCTCGGCGAGTTCTTTCTCCTTCGCCTCGATGAGCTCGGTGATCTTCGTCACGCACTGCTCGGGCGTGGACTCGGGGCCGAAGAACGCATCGACGCCCATGAAGCCGGTGCCTTCCTCGGCAATCTTCTTCTCGTAGTAGGCGTGCTCCTCTTCCTTCTCGGCGATACGGCCGCCCGCCCAGACGACGGTCTTGTCGCGCAGTCCGAGCTCTTCGAGACGCTTGCCGACGCGCGGGAACAGCGTTACGCCAAGGCCGAGCAGGTTGCTCACGCCGATGGCGTTCGCCTTCGCCTCCGCCGCGACCTCGGCCACGGTTTCGGGCAGGTTCATGCCGCGCAGGAAGATGATCTCATAACCGGCGTCCTGAAATGCCTCGCGGATGGTGTTGATGCCGTTGACGTGCGCGTCGGCGCCGACGGTCGCGAGGACGATCTTCTCCTTGCGTGTAGGCGGCTTCTCGATGTGCACGGTGACGTGCTCCTTGGTGATCGGGCAGCGGGAAGGATCGACACCCAGCGGGGTGTAGCCTTCGACGTAGCGGGTGATGCCGTCGGGATCGCGGTTCGTCTTGACGAAGCGCTTGAGATCCCAGCCGCCGGCGCGCGGGGTGTCCATCTTGCCGGACTTGCCGCCGTCAACGATGAGGTCGATGAGCTCTTCGTCCGTCCACTGCTTCCAGAACTCCTCGGTCAGGCAGCCCTGATGCAGGCTGTGCGCGGGGAGCTTGAGAACGGCTTCGAGAACGGCGAACGCCTCGTCCATCATCATGTTCTCGTATTCGTCGATCTTCGGGGACTCGATGCCGGGGTTGTAGGTGTGCTGGAACACGTCGAGCGTAGCCCAGCAGGCCTGACCCATGGAGTCGCCGGTCGGGATGCCGACGCTCTCGGCCGCCTTCGGGCGGTAGAAGTTGGCGCCGCCGAGCTTGGCGGAAATGGCCATGCGGGCGAAGTGCGCCTGCTCCGCAATCAGGTTCGCGGGCGGGTGCTGGAACGTTTCGGGAACAACGATCAGGCTCTTGGAGAGCATGTTGTGGCGGAACGCACGCATGATGGCGAGATCGCGGTACAGGTTGTTGCCGCCGACGTTCATCTGGATGCCGGAGAGCTCCCAGGGAAGACCGGCGTGCGTAGCGATGCCTTCGGAGAGAAGGCACATCGCGATGGCCATGCCGTCGGTGCCGCCGATGTTGTTGATGTGCTTGTGGGTATCGAGCTGCGCGAAGATCTTGTTCTCGGCGCAGACGATGCAGGACTTGTAGCCGTTGACGACCTTCGTGCGGAAGTCATGGATGCCGCGGCCGCCGAAGTGGACGTGGATGACCGGGCCGATGTCGGTGCCGTCAAAGCCCGCGATCAGGGCGTTGAGGATGTTGATGTGCGCGGTGTCGCCGGTGGCGTTGATACGCACGGGGTGCTTCGCGCCGCCGCCCATCTGGATGAACTCGCGCTCGCCCTTCGGGGTGATGCCGCCCTTGCCGCGGGACTGGTCGATGAGCTCACGGCCCTTGAGCGGGTCGATGTGGCGGGTCGCCTCAGAGTGGACGAACTGGAACACGGTCTGGCCGAACTTCTCGGCGTACTTGTAGATGTCGTTGGATTCCTTCCAGGTCTCCTCGGCGCTGTTGCGGCCAAGGATCGGGTTCAGGCAGGGCATGCCGGTTTCGAGCGCCTTCTGGCCGAGCTCGTAGATGCGGTAGCCGCTGCGGACCACACCGGCGACCTCGCGGGGGTACGGCGCGGGCAGACCGACGACCTCGCCGTTCTCGTCAAGATCGGGCATCTCAACGTCAAACGCGTCGGCATAGGCGCGGATGGTCTCGATGTCGTCCTTGATGATCTGTTTTGTCCTTGCCTGAGGGTCTTTCATAGCCATAGCTTTTCTCCTCTAATATTCCGTTAAAAAATACTTACTGACGCTTTATTCGGTGATGCCGAGTTCGGCACGCACGCGGGGGATCAGTCCGCCGTACTCAAGCGTTTTGAGAACGCTCTCGGAGAGCGGCGCGGATTCGATCACGCCGCAGGGCGCGGTGATCGTGCCCTTTTCGAGATCGACTTCGATGATCTCGCCGGTGTGGAGCTTCTTCACGGCGTCGGCAACAAACACCGGCATGCCGATGTTGATGCAGTTGCGACGGAAGATGCGGGCGAAGCCCTGCGCCACAACGAGCGCGACCTGCGCCTGCTTGAGGGCGATGGGGGCCTGCTCGCGGGAGGAGCCGCAGCCAAAGTTGCGTCCCGCCACGAGAATGCAGCCGGGCTCGCGGTTGAGCTTGAAGTCCTCCGTCGGGAGACCGGCCATGGCGTACTTGCCGATCTCCTCATACGGCTCGCTCATCGCGTAGCCGGGGAGGATCTGGTCGGTATCGACATCGTCGCCGAGAATGATAACTTTACCTCTGATCTTTTCCATTTGTGCTTACACCTCCGGAACGGTGATGACGCCCGTGAGGGCGGTGGCCGCCGCGGTAGCCGGGCTCGCCAGATAGATCTGGCCGACCTTGCTGCCCATACGGCCGGGGAAGTTGCGGTTCGTCGTGGAAACGCACACATCGCGCGGGGTGATAAGACCCTCGTGCGCGCCGAAGCAGGAACCGCAGCCGGGGTTGAGAATGGTGGCGCCGGCGTCGCGGATGATCTTCGTCCAGCCGCGCTCTTCCATCTGGCCGAGGATCTCGCGGGAGGCGGGAACGATGAGCACGTTGACGTCGGGGCTGACCTTCTTGCCTTTAAATGCCTTGGCGACCTGCTCCATGTCGTTCAGACGGCCGTTGGTGCAGCTGCCGACGACGACCTGCGTGACCTTGATGCCGGCCTTCTCGCGCACCGGAACAACGTTCGCGGGGCTGAAGGGGCAGGAGATCTGCGGTTCAAGCGTGGAAAGATCGATCTCATAGGTCTCGAAGCAGTCGGATTCCTTCTCTTCGGTGCCGAAGATGGTGATCATGCTGCCGATCTCGATACCCATGTTGCAGACGGTCATGCGCTCGGCGATGGAGAGATCGTCGATGCCGGGGCCGGTGAGAAGAAGGCCGCGGTCCACGAGATAGTCGGAGCCGAACTTGCTGCCGAGATACAGGATGAGATCCTTGCCGAAAACGTTGGAGGGGCGCTTGCCGGTGAGATATATCTGCACAACCTGGGGCACCTCAAGATCGAGCGTGCCGGTCGCCATGGCCGCGGCCAGCTCCGTGGAGCCGACGCCGATGCCGATCTGACCGTAACCGCCGCAGGTGCCGGTGTGGGAGTCAGCAATACAAACGATATCGCCGGGGTTCTGCTTGTGCTTTTCAAACATCAGCTGGTGGATAACGCCCTCGCCGCGCTGATACAGGGGGACGCCGAATTCCTTGGAGAAATCGTCCATCGCCCAAACGTTGGCGCGGGCCTTCTCCGTAGCGGCGGGGTACACATGGTCAACGATCAGCGCCACGCGGCTCGGATCGAAAACCTTCTTCACGCCGATCTCGCGGAACATGCGGATGGCGATGGGGGCCGTCACATCGTGGGCGGCGACAAAGCTCACCTTGCAGGTGAGATCCTGGCCGGGGGCGACATGATCCTTGCCAGCCGCTTTTGCCAGATACTTTTCAATAAGGTTCATTTATTCTGTCCTCCAGGCCTTTTCTCCCGCAGACATTCTGCGGTAATGCTCTTGAAAATAGCCCCCTTGTTGCCAAGGGGGCTATTGTTAAACGCGGGGAAGAATTAGTGCATGCCGTCCTCGCACTTGGCTTCGGACTTCTGCAGACCGCCGATACGGCCAGCGCCGTTGACGAGAGCATGCGGACGGCCGGCGTCAGCCAGAACGACCGCCATGACGATCTCATCGCTCTTCGGGGCATCGGGAATACGGACCGCGAAGGAGCCGTAGTGAGTGCGCACGAAGGCAGCATCTTTGAAGTGCAGGGAGATGTCCAGCTCGGAGCCGGCAGGGCCGACCTTCTCGTTGGAAGGAATGATGGACTTGCCGCCGCCGATAGCAGCGCGGATGGTCTTGCCGGACTTCGGGTGCAGCATAGCGGAGGAGTGCTCCAGCTCGCCGTCGAGACCGACGATGCAGCCCTTGCCGTAGGTTTCAACGTTCTCGGCGCCGAGGAGCTCGGCACCCTTCTTGGTGAGCAGATCGCCCAGGTACTCGCCGTACTCGGTCAGTTCAGACAGGTCTTCGACCCACTGGCCGGCGTACGGATTCTTGATAACGGCAGCCACGGACACCGTCTTGATGGACTTGCGGCCGGAGTTGGTCTCCACGGGCTTCTCAGCGCCGCCCTCGTAGAACACTTCTTCGAGGTTGGTAACGATCTTGCGAATCTTAGGCTCTTTCATTGGTATATCCTCCTATTAAAAATTAATAGCTAAATGAGTTGGGCTTCTGTGCGAGCAAGGCTCAGCAGGGCTTTCTCGACGCAGGAGGAGTGTTGCTGGACTTCTTGACGTTGATCTTGCCGTCAATGATGACATAGGACAGGCCCGGAATATCGCCGGCGGCGAAAGCTTCCATGGCGTCCTTGCCGACGGAACCCATCGGGGTATCCATGATCAGCAGGTCGGCTTCCTTACCCGGGGCGATGACGCCGCGGTTGAGCTTCGTGTAGACCTTCGCCGGGTTGCCGGTCGCCATGGCGACGCAGACTTCGGGGGCGATGTCGGTCATGGAAGCGGCGAAGCTGATGTTGCGCATGATGCCCAGAGGAATGATGCCCGTGCCGGACGGAGCGTCGTTGCCGAAGATCACGCGGCCGAGCTGGCCCTTTTCGGCAGCGCGGTTGAGGACGTACTGAGCGGTCTTCGGGTTGCCGCACTGCACGATCTCCATCGCGAACGTGGTCTCGTCCATGATGCGGTCAACTTCGTGCAGAGGAATGGAGGTCGGGCCGCCATTGATGTGGGAAACAACGTCGGGCTTCGTCTTGATGACGTCGTCCGCGGTAACGGTGGAGGAGCCGGGGATGGAAGTACCGCCGGTGTGCATCTGCACCTTGAAGCCGTGCTTGTGGGCCCACTCGACCATGGGAGCCGCAGTCTCGGGGTTGTTGACGGTGCCGAGGCCGATCTCACCGACGACCCAGACGCCTTCCTTGGCGAGGTCTTCGAAGTCCTTCTCGACCAGACCCTTCTCGAGGATCAGTCCGCCGCCTTCGACCTTCACGCCGGAAACGCCCTTGGCAAAGCACTTGTGGCCGACAATGGCCTGCGCCTTGGTGTAGACGGGGTCGCCCTTCGGATGGCCGGGGATATGGCATTCGCCGGCAGAGATCATAGTGGTCACGCCGCCGTTTTTCGCACTCTCAATGAAGCCAAAGGTCTTCTGACGGGTGCCGTAGCCGTCCGCCGTGGAGACATGCACATGCGTGTCCCAAAGACCCGGGGTGACGGTGGTGCCGTTGGCATCGACGACGGTCGCGTCGCCGACGTTGGCGAGGAGTTCTTCGCCGCCGATCGCCTCGATGAGGTTCTCGTTGATGACGATGACGCTGCCCTCAAGAACGGGGTGGTCAATGTCACCGGAAACGATTTTACCGATGTTCTTAATTACCAGAGTAGCCATGGTAAACTCCCTTCTGCTGCTGCGCGCAGCATATAAAATGTGTGTTTGCCCAACTCCCCCGACGTTGCGCAGTTCTCCGCCGGGAGCGTTTTGCCAGAGTACACGCGGACATTCCGCCGCCATCCGCACATTCGGGATATGGCAGCAGCCCTGTCCAAGGGGTTTTTCTGTCGCGGCAGGGGTGTGCCCGGTGGAGCCGCAGCCCCGCCGTGCAGAAAACCCCTGGTTCCCCGGTCAAACTGTGGCTGGGGAGCCGACTTTTTTCCCTAAGCTTGTCCGCTCAATTCCCGGCGCATATAGCGCCGGGAACCGGCGGATATTGAATAACTCAACGCCTTTTTTAAAAAACCCGCGCACGAGCTGTGCTTACCTCGGAGCTGCAGCTTGCTCCGGGAGTAAGTAAGTTTGTGCCTGTCTGAATTACAGATCGAGAGCGTAGTCGCCTTCCTTGATGAGGCCCTTCTTGCGCATGAGCTCGCTGACGAGCCAGCTGACAAGAGCGGGGATCACGAAGGAGCAGACGACGAGGCCGATCCAGTTCAGAGCCGGGCTGGCAGTGGCGGCGGCGAAGTCAACGCCGAGAGCAGCGTTCTCTTCGCACACGGGGGCCGCCCAACCGGTGATGAGGCCGATCTGGCCGCAGAGGCCGGAGGTGCCCATGCCGGAGTTGATGGCAGCGCCGTTCATCTGGAGCTTGAACAGGCAGGTGGCGAGCGGGCCGTTCACGATGGAAGCGACCACGGGGGGCAGCCAGAGGATGGGTTTCTTGACCAGGTTGGGAACCTGGAGCATGGAGGTGCCGAGGCCCTGAGAAAGGAGACCCTGCACGCCGTTCTCACGGTAGGACGCAACAGCGAAGCCGACCATGTGAGCAGAGCAGCCAGCAACGCAGGCGCCGCCGGCGAGACCGACCAGACCAAGACCGGCGCAGATAGCGGCGGAGGAGATGGGGAGGGTCAGGATGATGCCCATGAGAGCGGAGACGAGGATGCCCATCCAGAAGGGCTGGAGAGCGGTCGCCTTCATGACGAGGTCGCCGAGAAGGACGGCGCCCTTGCCGATCGGGGGAGCGATCAGGAAAGCGAACAGAACGCCGACAACGATCGTCACGAACGGGGTGATGATAATGTCGATCGGGGTGCGCTTGGAGACCAGCTTGCCGGCGAACACGGCAATGACGACGACGAAGAACACGGCGAGAGGGCCGCCCTGCGCGCCGAGGGCGTTGGCAGCGAAGCCAACGGCCAGCGTGGAGTACATGACGAACGGGGGAGCCTTCATGCTGTACGCGATGGCAGCGGCCATAGCGGCGCCCTGCACGGCGTAAGCAGCGGTCTTGGAAGCGATCAGCAGGTTAGCGCCCGCGAGAGCTTCGGAACCCCAGGGGTTGACGACGATGTCCTTCAGCAGGGGAACGTACATGCCGATGGTGTTGATGATGCAGCCGATCAGCAGAGACGCGAACAGACCGTGAGCCATGCCGCCCAGGCCGTCGATGAAAATGCGCTTCGTGGAGAACTCAATGTTCTGCTCTTTGCAGTACTTGGCCCATCCCTTAAGCTCGGTGTTGTTAGCCATTAATTAAAGTGCCTCCCTTAATTTAATGTTGATTGCAACATTCGTTGAGCGTTTACTTGTGTACGGGTTTCGGGCAGCTGCGAATTGCCCGAAGAGGGACGTGCGCGGTTCCTTTTTTTGCTTGGTGAGCTGGCCGCGCCGCGAACGACGCGGCCGATGAGTTATTGTCAAAAAGTACCTTAGGGGAGTACCTTCAACCTTAGTTGGCGGCAGCCTCCGCTGCCTGCTTGTCCTTCCACGCCTTCACGATGTCGGCGGCGAGGATGGGGGTGTGGTAGAACTTAACGCCCAGGGCGTTTCCGATGGCGGCCATCGTCGCGGGGATGCTCGGGATGAGCGCCGGCTCGCCGATACCCTTGGCGCCGTACGGAGCGGCGTCGCCGTCGCTGCACACAACGATCGGATACACCTCGGGAACGTCCATGCTGGACTCGATGATGTACTTGCTCAGCGTGGGGTTCTTGATCGCGCAGGTCTTGGGGTCGATCTCGACCTTCTCGCTGATGACGAAGCCGGTGCCCATGGCGGTGCCGCCTTCGATCTGGCCTTCGCACATCTTCACGCCGACCGGCGTGCCGACGTCGTGCGCGGACACGCACTTGAGAAGCTGCACTTCGCCGGTGTCGGTGTCGACCTCGACCTCGATGATGCAGGTGGCGTAGGAGTAGACCTCATACGGAACGCCGGACATGTCGGCCGGGTTCAGATAGGTGGTCTTCGGGTTGTAGTAGCCCGCGCCGACGGCCAGACGGCCGTTCTTGCCCATCGCGCCCATGAGCTCAGGATAGGTCATCTTCTTGGACTCATCCTTGGAGCTGTAGATCTCGCGGTGGCGGAAGATCAGATCCTCCTGCGGGACGTTCAGAAATTCGGAAGCGGTGCGCTTGAGCTCGCCCATCGCGTTGGTGCAGGCGTTCTTCACGGCGTTGCCGGTGATGAACGTCTGGCGGGACGCGGAGGTCGCGCCGCCTTCGGGGGCGATCATGGTGTCCGCCCAGGTGACATGGACGTTTTCAAACTCGAGACCGAGCGTTTCGGCGGCGATAGCCGCGGCGACGCTCGCGACGCCCTGGCCGATGTCGGCCGCGCCGATGGTGACGTTAACGCTCGTGTCGGGCAGAACTTCGCAGAACGCGGCGGCCGGGTTCGGAAGACCGGTGTTGCCGACGCCGTAGAACATGCTGCCGACGCCTGTTCCTCTCAATTTCATATCTGCGGCCTCCAATCCGGGTCGAGACGCTCAAGGGCGTCCGGCATGACTTCCTCGGCCTTCTTGATCGCCTCGGCGAGCGTGTCCTGATAGCCGACGCTCTCGGTGAGGGTCTGGCCGGTCGGGATCGTCGAGCCGACGTGGTGGCCGTTGATGCGGCGGATCTCCAGCGGGCTCATATGCAGAGCCGCGGCCAGAGCGTCCATCTGTCCCTCGTGGACAACGGCGGCCTGCGGCACGCCGAATCCGCGGAACGCGCCGCACATCGGGTTGTTGGTGTAAGCAAATACCGCGTCCAGACGGACGTTCGGGCAATCGTAGGGGCCGACGGCGTGGACCGGGAAACGGCCGATAACGGCGGGGCCGTAGGAGCCGTAAGCGCCGGCGTCGCACGTGAGCTCATACTGCGCAGCCACGAGCTTGCCGTCCTTCGTCGCGCCGGTCTTGACATGGGTCGTGATCGGGTGACGCTTGGAGGAGATCATCGTGGACTCCGTGCGGGAGCGGACGATCTTCACGGGGCGCTTGGTGTAATGCGCGAGCAGCGCGCAGTGCAGCTGCACGCCGATATCGAGCTTGCCGCCGAAGCCGCCGCCCGTGGTGGGCTGGATGCAGCGGACGTGGTTCTGGGGAACGCCAAGCATGCCGGCGACCTCGTTGCGGTCATAGTGGGGGTTCTGCGTGGAAGCGATGACCGTCATGATGCCCTTCTCGTCATAGTAGGCGATGCCGGCATCCGGCTCGATGAACATATGGGAGAGGACGTGGGTGGAGTAGGTGTTCTCGATGATGATATCGCACTTGCTCCAGGCTTCGTCCACATTGCCGAACTCCATGTGCTTCTTGGCATGGACGTTCGTGGTGCCGTGGACACAGATCGCTCCCTCCGCCATCGCGCTCTCGAAGGAGTTGATGACGGGCAGCTCTTCATATTCGACCTCGATGAGCTGCATGGCTTCCTGCACGATCTCCGGGGTCTCCGCCGCGACGACGGCGATGGCGTCGCCATAGCGGCGCACCTTGTCGTCCACAAGGCAGGGCTCATCCTTCAGGATGATGCCGAAGCGGTTCTTGCCGGGGATGGCGGTGTGGTCGAGAACAGCGGCAACGCCGGGCAGCGCGCGGGCCTTCTCGAGATTCAGCTTTTTGATGTACGCGTGGGGAACGGTGCTGCGGAACACGCCGCCATAGAGCATGTCGGGCATGTAATAGTCCGCGGCAAACTTCGCACGGCCGAGCACCTTGTCGAGCGAATCGACCTTGATATGGTCACGGCCGAGAATGGCTACGTCTCTCATGCTTCGGCCTCCTCTCCGCGCATTCTGGCAGCGGCCAGAAGCACAGCGTCGTTGATCTTGGCATAGCCGGTGCAGCGGCAGAGGTTGCCGCTGATGGCGAGCTTGACCTCGTCGCGCGTCGGGTTGGGGTTCTTCTGGAGAAGAGCCTCGGCGGTGAGGATCATGCCGGGGATGCAGAAGCCGCACTGCACGGCGCCGGCGTCCATGAACGCCTGCTGCACCACGTCGGGCTGGCCGTCCTTGCTGACGCCCTCGAGCGTGATGATGTCCGCGCCGTCGGCCTGTCCGGCCAGAATGCAGCAGCTCGTCACGGGCTCGCCGTTGTAGATCACGGTGCAGGCACCGCACTCGCCTTCGCTGCAGCCTTCCTTGACGCTCGTGAGGCCAAGGTTGTTGCGCAGCACGTCGATCAGGCGGTGGTTCGGCTCGACCTCGACGGTCACCGGCTCGTGGTTAACGGTGAAATGAATGGTGATCTTTTTCAAAATCCCTGCACCTCCTCGATATTCAGTTTGCGGAGCACATCGGCGAACAGGTGCTTGTACACACCCTGGATGCTCTCCTTTTTGTAGAACACAGAGGGACGGGACTTATTCGCTTCGTAAACCTGATCGTGCATGATCGGCAGGCATCCGAGCATGGTCTCCCAGCTGAGCTTCTTGCCGACGAGATACTCCTCGCAGCTCTTGTAGCGCTGCGGATAACGCGCCATGGCGCCCGCCCGCATGGAGCAGTAGGTGCAAACGCCGTTATCGTCGACCGTCACGACCATGCCGCCGCCGATGACGCTGATGGCGAGCGCGCGGCGCTTGCCCAGCTTATAAAACGCGGTAGCGGTGTGCTTCGTATCGGGCAGCGGGAACGAGACCTCGGTCATGAGCTCGTCCGGCTGCAGGATGTTGCGCTTGCGGTCGGGAGAGGAAAGGAATTCGTTGATGTTGATCGTGCGCTCGCCGCGAACGCTCTTGATGGTAACGTCGGCGTTGAGCGTGACGCACGCAGCCAGACCGTCGCCCGCTACGGAAGACTGGCAGATGTTGCCGCCGAGCGTTGCGAGGTTGCGGATCTGGGGCGAGCCCACCTGACGGCAGGCGTCATAGAGAATGTGGACATTCTCGCGGATAATGTCGTTGGCCGCTACCTCTGCATGAGAAGTAAGAGCACCGATCCGGACGATGCCGTTCTCGACCTTGATGTAATCAAGCTCCTTGAGCTTCTTCAGATCGATAACGACAGCCGGCTGTGCCTTCCACGCGTTGAGCTCCAGCGTAAGGTCGGTGCCGCCGGCGATGCAGGCGACGCTGTCCTTATACTGATCCAGCAGAGTGAGCGCCTCGACCACGGTGGTAGGTGCGTAGAAATCAAATGGTCTCATGCGCGGTTTTCCCCCTTCTAAATGTGCTGCTTTCGCTGCTTTTTCTCCGCCGGAGCGGGCGGCTGTGCCGCCCGTCCCGGTTAGAATACTTTATTTTACTCCAGTTCGCCGCGGATTTCAACACCCATCAGCTTTTCCCAGAGCTTGATGACGGCGGACATATCTTCCATGCCGTAGCCGGCGGCGCGGGCCTGCTCGTAAACGGCGGTGCAGGTGGCGCTCATCGGGATGGGCATTTTGACGCCGCGGGCGGCTTCCTGCGCGAGGGTCAGGTCCTTGTACTGCACGTCCATCGCGAAGCCCGGCTCGAACTTGTCGGGCATGATGAACTTCTTCATCTTCGCATCGACAACGTAGCTGTTGCCGGAGGAGGTGGAGATAACGTCGTACATGGTCTTGTTGTCCAGACCGAGCTTCGCGCCGAGCACGAGAGCTTCGGCGAGAGAGGCCATGTTCGCGCCGAGCAGCATGTTGTTGACGATCTTCATCGCGTCGCCCATGCCGGTGCCGCCGATGCGCATGATGCGCTTGCCGATGGCTTCGAGAACGGGCTTGGCTTTCTCAAAGGTCTCCTCGTCCGCGCCGCACATAATGGTCAGCGTGCCCTTCTGCGCGCCGATGGTGCCGCCGGAAACCGGAGCGTCCATGTACTTCACGCCGTGCTCGGCGGCGATCTTCGCCATCTTCTGGGTGGTGCCGGGAGCGACGGAGGACATGTCAACGATGATGGTGCCGGGCTTGCAGTGGGAGAGAACGCCCTTGGGGCCGCACATAACGGCCTCGACGATCGCGCCGTTGGGGAGCATGGTGAAGCCGATGTCCATGTTGGCGGCGACTTCGAGGTTATCCTTGCAGCCGATGGCGCCTTCGGCGACCTTCTGCTCGACGAGCGCGGGGACGAGGTCGCTCACGTAGGTCTCAAAACCAGCCTTGATGACGTTGCTGCACATATGGCCGCCCATACGGCCCAGTCCGATAAAACCGACTTTCATTGGAAAAAATCTCCTTTAAAATATTTGCAAGATTGTATTGCCGAATGTTACTGCGCGTTCCGCTCAAACGTAAGGCGCTCGCCCTGAATGTCCGCGTACACGCGGAGAAGGTTGCCGTTTTTCCACTGGCGCTCCGTCTCCTCGTACACCTGCGCGAGACCGCGCTTTTTCTCCTCAGGGAGAAGCGGCTCGACTGCCGTGACAATGCGGAGCGAGGCAATGTCGCTCTCCGGCTCAATGTCACCGGCGAGACAGGCGTGAACCCGCGGGGACTCGATATACGAGCAGTTCGCGATGTGCGTAGCGCAGGCGTCCGCGAGAGCGCACCGCCGCGAAAAGACCGTAACGCCTCCGGCGATGCCGCGCGTCAGACTGCGGCCGCCGAGACCGCTCGTGCACACGCCGCCGATGCCGTCCTCCGCGCGGATCTCCACAACCTCTGTAACGTAGCCGTTGAGATCGGGCAGTATGCCCATGCGGATGGAACGTCCCTCGCCGAGCCGCAGCGCCACGTCGCCGCCGTTATTGACGGCCACGAGATCTGCGCCGCGGGCGAAGAGCCAGTCCGCCATGGCGTCCGCCACCGTTCCGGCGACCGCCGCCATGGGCGTGAGTGTGGGTTCCCCCGTCGCGAGGACGGATTCCGCCATGACGCGGGGCAGCCCGGTCAGATCGGAATAGTCCATGCCGTCCGGGTACTGCCGCAGTATGGGCAGCGCCCCGGCAATCTCGGCGAGCGATTCGCGCAGAAACGGGAAAGCCGACGCCGCCAGCTCGCTGAGATCTTCGTCTCCGCGCCGGGCGGTCACCACCATGGACGCCGGGCCGTAATCAAAGAATACGCGCCCGTCATCCAGGATGCGGAAGGCTTCGTCCATTAGTGCTTCTGGTACTCGGGGAAGTCCTCGACGTTCTTGATGTGGTCCATGTGGCCGCCGATCTTCTCGTAATCTTCCTTCGTCATGGTGTACTCCACGGGGGCGACGGTCGCCGGGGTGGGCACCCAGGTGAAGGCGTGGTTGACGACCTTCGCGGTGTCAACGATGAAGTTGATGCCGCCGCCGGGGTAAACGTAAGCGGGAGCGCCGCCGATGGTCAGGTGCGCCTTGCCGGCGTGCACGGCCTCGGTGATGGCGATCGGGTGGTGGCAGACGCCGCCGCGGGCGGAGCCGCCGGTGCCGCCGCAGTACATAACGCTCGTGTTGGAGCCCTGGCAGTTGCTCTTGATGGCATCGACGACGCGCTGCGCCTTCTCGCTCATCGGGATCTCCTTCACGTCGCCGTCGGCCTGGACCTCGAAGAGGGCGCCGACTTCGCCGGTGGTGTTGGTGACAAGGATGGTCATGCCGGCATGGGCAATGCTCATGTCAACGCTCTTGATGGCGTCGCGCGGCGTCTGGAGAACGGTGCCTCCGATGCCGTCGCCGTGGCCGCCGAAGTAACGGCCGACGGTGCTCTTGGTGGCGTTGGGGATAACGCCGGACCAGGTCATGCCGACTTCCTTGCCGGCGAGATGCTCGCTGAAGAGGCCGGTGACGTGGTGGTCGATGACGATGCACTCGTCCACGCACTCCTTCATGACGTCGGCGAGCAGGCCGATGGTGGCGCTGCCGCAGCCGATACGCATGGTAGTCTCCTGCGTGCCGTTGATGATGGGAGCGACGCCCTGCTGGCAGACGATCTTGATCATCTTGGGCTTGCCGGTCTCGTGGTCGGCGGTCTTGACGGTCAGCTCGACCTTCTCGCCGTTGGCAAGAGCGACAATGGTGCGGGCGGTGGCAAAGCCGCCGTCCTTCGCGGTCAGACGGTTCGCGCCGCCGACGTAGATCATCTTGGAGCCGTACTCCTCGGTATGTACAAGACCGACGGGCTTGCCTTCGCAGTAAACGGTGTCGCCCTCTTCGCCGATGTAGGTGTTGGTGTCGAGCTTGACGAGAACGCCGGAGTAGCTCAGCGGAGCCTCGGTGACGGTGGTGACAACGTCAACGCCGTCGCGCTTCTCGCAGACGATGTGCGGAGCCGGACGGATGCAGGGGTAGTTGGTGCCCGCGCCGACAGCGGTGATGACGGGCTTGGCAATTCTCGGATCGATCTCGATCTGGGGCTTGCCCTCTACGACGAGCGCGCGGTTGCGGACCAGACGGCCGCCCTCGTTGGTGTAGCGCTTGCAGGCGCCGGTGGAGCCAACGGGAACTTTGCACTGGATGGAGCAGGAATGGCACTGCACCATGCCCTCGGTCTTCTCGGCGCCGTCGATGGCACCGAACGGGCAGACGCGGCGGCAGACGTTGCACTCAACGCACATGTTCGTGATGCTGACGACTTTCTTGCCGTCCGCACCCGGTTCAACGGCAATCGCACCGATGGGGCAGTTTTTCGCGCAAATCTGGCACTTCTTGCATTTTTCCTGATTGATTTTCAGCATGTCACGCTCTCCTTTTAATAATGTATACCTATCCCATGCGCTGGATAATCTCTCGTATATATTATTATCGCAAACCCCTATTTTTTTCAAATACATAATTTGTAAGAAATTCGCGGTATTCATATGTAAACCATAACGAAGGGCCTAACATTCGCTGAAAAGAGCACCGCGTTTTTGTGCAGAATGAACATTTAGCAAAACTGTTTTGACAACTCTTGCAATTTGTCGTCTTTTTTTGCATAATACTTATACAGTTTGTATGCCGTTGGAAACGGCATTTTGCCCGGAGGAAGGGAGAAAATGGATACTGCCATGGATAATCGCACGGTCTCGTGCGTGCTTCTGGCCGCGGGAGCGGGCTCGCGCTTCGGCGGCGGGAAGCTTCTCGCGGAATTTGACGGCAAGCGGCTTTTTGAGCGGGCGATGAATGCGCTGCCGGAGGAGCTTTTCGCGCGTGTCGCGGTCGTTTCCGGCTGTGAGGATATCCTCGCCGAGAGCGAGCGCCGCAGCTTTCTCGCCGTGCGGAACGATGCGCCGGAAAAGGGCGTTTCCCTCTCCATCCGGCTGGGTCTCAACGCCGCAAAGCCTTGCAGCGCCGTGCTTTTTCTCGTTGGCGACCAGCCGCTGCTCCGAAAAGAGAGCGTGCGCCGCATCCTCGAAGCGGGCGCGGCACACCCCGAGAAAATCATCGCGCCGGAAGCGCCGGACGGGCGGCTCGGCAACCCCTGCCTCTTCCCCGCCGTGTTTTTCCCGGAGCTTTCCGCGCTTGAAGGAGACCGCGGCGGAAAGCGCGTCATCCGCGCCCATCCGGAAGCGCTTTTCACCGTTCCGCTGCCGGAAGAAGAGCTCTTCGATACCGATACGAAAGAGGAACTTCAGCGGCTGAAAAAAGCATAGTTTTCTTAAATAGAACATCCAATCGCAACGAAACCGCCGGTACGATATATCGTACCGGCGGTTTGAATTTTACGTGATATTACACAATACCCTGATGCAGCATCGCGTCTGCGATCTTGAGGAAGCTCGCGATATTCGCGCCGACGACGAGGTTTCCGGGCTGACCGGCCTCAACAGAGGCGTCGTACGCGGCCTTATAGATGCCGCGCATGATGTTGTGCAGGCGCTCGTCCACTTCCTCGAACGTCCAGCTCAGGCGCATGCTGTTCTGGGTCATTTCGAGCGCGGAGGTCGAAACGCCGCCGGCGTTCGCCGCCTTGGCCGGGCTGACGGGGATGCCCGCCGCCTGCAGCATGGCGACCGCTTCGAGCGTGCAGGGCATATTCGCGCCCTCGGTGAGGATCATGGCGCCGCCGTCGATGATCTTCTTTGCCTCGGCCACGTCCACCTCGTTCTGCGTCGCGCACGGGAGCGCCACATCGCACGGCACATCCCAGATATTCCGGCAGCCTTCGTGATAGGCAGCGCCCGGCACCTCGTCGGCGTAAACCTTGATGCGCGCGCGGCGGTTCTGCTTGATATCTTTGATAATGTCGAGCTTGATGCCGTCGGGATCGTGGACATAGCCGTTGGAGTCGGACATGCAAACGACCTTGCCGCCGAGCTGCATGGCCTTTTCCGCGGCGTAGGTCGCCACGTTGCCGCTGCCGGAGACGATAACGGTCTTGCCCTCGAAGGAGGCGTTGAGCTGGTGGTGAAGTACTTCGTCGGTGAAGTAGCAGATGCCGTAGCCGGTCGCCTCGGTGCGCACGAGCGAGCCGCCGTAGGAGAGATGCTTGCCGGTGAGCGTCGCGGCGTCAAACTGGTTGGTGATGCGCTTCATCTGGCCGAACATGTAGCCGATCTCGCGGCTGCCGACGCCGATGTCACCGGCGGGGCCGTCGGTAAACTGGCCGATGTGGCGGTAAAGCTCGGTGATGAACGCCTGGCAGAAGCGCATGATCTCGCCCTCGCTCTTGCCGTGGGGGTCGAAGTCCGAGCCGCCCTTGCCGCCGCCGATGGGCAGCGTCGTGAGGCCGTTTTTCAGATTCATCTCAAAGCCGAGGAACTTCATGACCGAGAGGTTGACCGACGGATGGAAGCGCAGTCCGCCCTTGTAGGGGCCGATGGCGGAATTGTACTGCACGCGGTAGCCGCGGTTGACCTGCACCTTTCCGGCGTCGTCCACCCATGTGACACGGAACGTGATGATCCGGTCGGGCTCAACGAAGCGCTCAAGAATGGCGTTTTTCTCCCACTCGGGATGCTTATCCACGATGCCTTCCAGACTTTCAAGGAATTCACGGATGCACTGGTGGAACTCGGGAGCGTTGGGGTCGCGGGCGAGCACCTGATCGTATACCCGCTGGAGGTAAGCGTTTTTCAGCATAATATGTTCTTCCTTTCGGTTTCTTTTCAATTACTTGCGGCAGAATACAACGAGCTGCTCGGCGGAGGTGACGCCGTTCGCCTCGTATTCCTCGTTGAGCCACGCGGCCTCTGCCGCGAGGAAGGCCTGCGCCGGGTTGCTCTCATACTTCTTGAGATTTTCCGGCACGGCGGCGATGCGCTCGCGCAGCTTGGCAACGACCTTGGGATCGTCGATGAGGTCGCACAGCGTCTTTTCCACCGTAAGCCCCGCGTTGCGGGCGAGCCAGAGTATCTCGCTCTTCGAATACGTCGGGTGGTGGTAAATGCCGTCGATGGTGTGCATCGTGCAGTCAATATCGTGGAGGATCCAATGCGTGAGACTGGCTTTGGGCTGGCCGTCGTTATACATCTCGCTGAGGATGATGAGCCCGCTGGGCTTCACAACTCGCTTCATCTCCGAAAGCAGCGCCGCGAGATCGGGTATGTGGTGCAGGGAGTTGCCGATGCCGACAACGTCAAAGGTGTTGTCCTCGAAATCCATGTGGCACGCATCGCCGATAACGAAGTTCACCGGCATTCCGGCGCACTTCTCTCTTCCCTTTTCAAACATCTTGTCGGAGCGGTCGAGCGCGGTGATCTCCCGGCAGCCGCCGAAGCCGGCGTACATCTCCTTGGCGAACGCGCCGTCGCGCGTGGCGATATCCAGCGCCTTCTCAATATGGAGCGAAGAAAGCTCCTGCCGCAGTTTATCCATGAGGGGTTCCTCCTGTTACTTCTGTCATATAGTCGATTGGCCGCTCTCCCGAAAGAGCCGGTACATTTTATTATACCGATGCCCCGGAGCTTTTGCAAGCGCGAACTTATAAAATTGCGTTTTTTGCCCGTTTCCCCGGTTCATCCGGCGTGCGTTGACGGATGCGTGCATCATTTCCCGCAATTTTTTAAATGCATCCGTACCGCTTCATTCTTTTTTAAAAAGTGCTTGCATTTTGCGGATGTGTATGCTATATTATTTCTCGCAGAGAATAATTCTCTTTCGAGGACATAATTCATTGTTGCTGCTTTTCTCCTGACTTATGTCAGACCGGAGCAGGCCGGGATCCCCCTCCCGACCTGCTCCGATCCGTTTTTTGCACTTTTTTGCAAAAATCCGCAAATAAAGCGTTAAATTTCCGCATATATCGAACGTTTTCCTGGGTTTGTCATCTTGACGCGGCAGAATGGCATCCGATACAATTTAAGTTGTAATCACAATTGAAAAGGAGAACGACGACAATGTGGATCACGACAGCCGCGCAGCTTGCGGAAAAGCTGCCCATGACAGCCGAAGAGCTTGCCGCCGTACAGGCGGTGGCGAACCGCTACCCCATGTGCATCACGCCCTATTATCTGGGGCTGATCGACCCGAACGATCCGGACGATCCGATCCGGAAAATGGCGGTGCCCGCGCCGATCGAAGAGGAGGAGGGCGGCTCGTTTGATACGAGCGGCGAGCAGTCCAACACGCGCGTCCCCGGCCTTCAGCACAAATACCTTCAGACCGCCATGGTGCTCACAACGAACCGCTGCGCCATGTACTGCCGCCATTGCTTCCGAAAGCGCCTCGTCGGCCTGACGGACGAGGAGATCGCGGCGAACTTTGACCGTGTGACCGGATACATCCGCGAGCACGGGGAGATCACGAACGTGCTCCTCTCCGGCGGTGATTCGTTCCTCAACAGCAACGAGACGATCGCGCGCTATCTCGATGCGCTCACACCCATCGGTCACCTGAACTATATCCGCTTCGGCACGCGCACCCCGGTCACCTGGCCGGAGCGAATCGACGAGGCGCTCTGCGAAACGCTGGCGCGCTATACATCCAGGAAAACGATCTTCGTCGTGACGCAGTTCAACCACCCGCGAGAGATCACGCCGGAAGCTGCCGCCGCGGTCGCCGCGCTGCGCCGCGCCGGATGCATCGTGCGCAACCAGACCGTGCTGCTGCGCGGCGTGAACGACGACCCTGCAGTACTCGGCGAGCTGCTCGCCTCGCTCACCGCCATCGGCTGTCTCCCGTACTACATTTTCCAATGCCGTCCCGTGACGGGCGTGAAGAATATGTTCCAGGTGCCGATGGAACAGGGCATCGAGATCGTCGAGAATGCCAAGCGGCTCACCAGCGGCATGGACAAGGCCGTCAAATACTGCCTGTCTCACCCGGCGGGCAAGCTGGAAATCCTCACGAAAACCGGCAAGGGCGAGTTGCTCTTCCGGTTCCACGAAGCGAAGGATCCCGCCCGCTGCGGGCAGGTATTTCGCCACAAAACGCTCCCCGACGGCTGCTGGCTGCCGGACGAGCTGACACTCAACTGAGATTACCGCATAACCAAGCCCGCCGGAGAACACCCCCGGCGGGCTTTTCGTTCCGTTCCGTAATGAAAAACCGAAGAATTGACTTCTCCCCCCCTCCCGCCAAGTACAATAAGAAAACATTGTCGCTTCAAAAGCCGAGGTATCGTCATGCAGGATCTTTTATTGGAACAGCTGCAAGCCCGAAAGGAACGAAAGAATTACGCCATGGTCACCATTGTGGATTCCTTTGGCTCCACGCCGCGCACCAACGGCAAGATGCTGGTATATGAAAACGGGCTCTCCAAGGGCACCGTAGGCGGCCATCACGAGCAGATGGCAAAGCGCGACGCCGTGGCATGCATTGCCCGCGGGCAGAACGCCCTGAAGCGCTACGAGATCAAAGCCCCCGCCGCAGCCAGCGGCGCCGTCTGCACCGGCGGAGATCGCCGTTGCCATCATGGCCGAGATCATCGCCGTGCAGCACGGGACGATACAAAACTTTTCCTGACGCCGCAATTTCTGCGAAAAGGCCGCCGAAGCAACACGCTTCGGCGGCCTTTTCCATCTGTCGAGACAATCAAAGATTTTGGCGGAAGATAAAACGCCCTCAGAGCCGCGGGACGATAACGCCGCGCGGTTCCTCCGCCGTGAGCGTGAACGTGTCGCCGTTCAGGAAGCGTACTTCCTCTACAGCAAAAAGCGCGGTGAAAGCGTCGAGCGTGCCGAGCACGTCGAAGCCGAAGTTATCGCCCCGGTAGTGCATCGGCACAATGCATCGCGGCGCGATCCGCTCCGCAATGGCGAATGCCTCCGGCGCATCCACCGTATAATACCCGCCAATGGGCAGCAGCAGCGCGTCGCACCCATGCAGCGCAGCAAGAGTGCTCTCGTCCGGCACGCAGCCAGTGTCGCCCATGTGGACAACGCGCAGCGCACCGAAGCAGAACTGCCGGATCGTATTCATCCCGCGCCGCGCCCCGCCGTGGTGGTCGTGCGGAATGACAAATTCCTGCACGGAGATATCGTTCGGGGCTCTCATTCGGATCTGCTTCACGCACGCCGCGGCGTTATGGTCGCCGTGCCCATGCGAGCAGTATATTGCCCCGGCGCTCGTGCAAAGCGGCACAAGGCCGGGAACATACCCGTCCTCATAGGGGTCGATCACGATAGGATACTCGCGATACTCCATGCGGAAGCACGAGTGGCCGAGCCATTGGATTTTTACTTCATTCATGTTTCGGTATCTCCTTTCGCGCCGCGGCGAGCAGCGCTTCCTTTTCGTTCGGTATTTCTTCGTCCAGCACAAGATCGAGCAGCCGGGAAAGTGTCTCCCCCACCGCTGCGCCCGGTTTCATGCCGAGCGAGAGAAGATCGTTCCCGCTCACGGCAAGGTCTTTCACATGCAGGCAGCCCCGCTCGGCGACGATTTCGTTCAAAAGCCGCTCGTCCTCGCCGGCCAGTGCTGTGAGCCGCGCGGCGGCCTCCGGTGCGTGCGCTGCGGCGTCCGCGCGCCGGACGAGCAGCAGATCGCGCATATTCTCCTCGCCGATTTTGGCAAGCAGGCGGCGGAGATCCTTTTTGCCGTGGCCGGTGCGCATCTCGTGGTTTTCCACAAGCGTCAGCACCCGTTCGCGCGCGGCGTTGTCGCAGCGAAGACGCCGCAGCGCAGCGTCCGCAATGCGCGCGCTCGCCGCCGGATGGCCGGGAAAGCGGCCAAACCCGGCCTGCGCATCAAACCGGAACGTCTCCGGCTTTCCGCTGTCGTGAAAGAGCATCGCAAGCCGGAGGACGGGCTCTGCCGCGATGGCGTCCACAGCGTGCGCCGTATGCCCCCACACATCCCAGCAATGGTTCTGCGGGCGGCGCGTATCAAAGCCCTGCATCGGCGCGAGCTCCGGGAGGAACACAAAAAACACCTCCGGGAACGTGAGCAGCATCTCCCCCGCGCCGCGCGCGCAGAGGATGCCCTTGAGTTCCGAAAAAATGCGTTCCAGCGAAACATGGCACAGCAGCGCGCGGTTTTCCCGCAGCGCCGCGGCGGTTTTGTCCTCGATAGCGAGGCCAAACCGCGCCGCAAAGCGCAGCGCGCGAAGCAATCGCAGCGCGTCCTCCCGGAAGCGCTCGCCGGGGTCGCCGACGCAGCGGAGGACGCCGTTTTTCAGATCCTCCTGCCCGCCGAAATCGTCCCGGAGTCCGTGCACGGGGCTGTACGCCATGGCGTTCACCGTAAAATCGCGCCGCGCAAGATCGGCGTGGATGTTGCGCACAAAGGCTACGCTGTCCGGGTGGCGGCCGTCGGAATAGCCGCTCTCGGTACGGAACGTTGTGATCTCCAGAGGGCCGGACGGCGCGAGCAGCGTAAGCGTGCCGTGCTTGAGTCCGGTTTCGAGCACGCGCTCTCCGGCAAAGACCTTCTTCATCTCCTCCGGCGGCGCGGCGGTGCAGAGATCCCAGTCGTGCGGCTCGATGCCGAGCAGCGAATCGCGCACGCACCCGCCCACGGCGTAGCTCTCCCACCCGGCGCTCTCCAGCATTTCGAGCGCGCGGGCGGCGTCCTGCGGCAGCTTCATGGCCATCCCTCCCTTTCCCTTTTTTGCAGTATACCACACGCCGCGCCCCGCCGAAAGGGGGCGGCGTTGACGCGCGGCAAAAAATCGGGTATATTGCTTGTATATTCTTTATAAATGAAAGGCTCTGCCTATGAAAAACCGAGGCATCCGCACCCTTGCCGCGGCGCTGCTTGCAGCGCTTTTTCTCGGCGCTCTCCCGGCGCGCGCCGCCGACGGGGATGACAGCGCGGAAAAAACCAGCACAATCGACTTTCTCTCCTACGAGGAAGCGGTAACATTTTTCGATTTCGACACCGCCGCAAGCAACTGGTGCACGAATTTCGGCATGGACCCCGCCGCATCGCTCGAAGAGGCGAAGGCCGCCATCCTCCACGGCACGAACCGTGAGCTTGTCATCCGGCTCGCGACATTCGCGCGCGACGTTGGCTACGGCGACGAGAAGCTCGTCGTAACGAACGCCTTCCGTCCGGCGTGCTATCAGGAAGTCATCGGCCTGCACGACTCCAACGCCAACACCGGCCCCTTCCGCCGCGCGCTCCTCTGGAACGGGCGGGGCGTCACAAATTTCTGGTGGGACGCCGAAACCGCCCCCGGCTGGCCGGAGGACTATTCCATCGACCTTTCCGCCTACGACATCCAGACGCTCGATCTCCGCTACTTCTACCGCGCCGCGCTGCGGCTCTGGGACAACACCTGGGTGAACGGCTACTATGCCCGCCCCGGATGCAGCGGCCACAACTCCGGCAACGCGATGGACATATCGAACTACTGGCTCGGCGCGAACTTCGCCACAAGCTACACCAACCCGAAAACCGGCGTTGTGTACCACATGGCAGACTACGGGCTCTATAAGCCGCTCCAGCCCTCGGCAGCGACCGCGGGCGAAACGTGGCACATTACGTCCTCGCAGGAGGTGCTCGCGCTCGCCAATTACGACAACGCCCTCCTCTCCGGCTACGAGATCGTATACGCACTCTATTATAACCCGTCGCTGCGCGGCTGGTCGATGGCGGACGGGCGCGGGGTGTACATCGGCGCAGGCGTCACGGTACTGCAGATTGAGCTCTGCCGCCGCGGCCTGCTCGAGGAAAAATACATCACCGGCTACTTCTGCTCCAAAACCGATGAGGCCGTGCGCGCTTTCCAGTCGCAGCAGGGGCTCGTCTCGGACGGCATCGCCGGCAGCGGCACGGTCAGCGCGCTGCTCACCAAAGAAGCGCACACCGGCGACACGGCCGCGCCCGAGCTGACCGCTTCGAGCATCGGCCCGGCGACCTCCAGGGGCTTTTCGCTCTTCCTCTCCGGCACGGACGAAAAGGCTCTCAACGCCTTTCGCGTCGATACGCGCGCCGAGGGCGACGATGTGTGGGTCACGCGCTACTACAATGCCCCCGCCTCCGGCTCCGGCACGCTCGACGTGGATATCTGGCGGCAGGGCACTTACGAGGTACGCGCCGCCGCGTGCGACACGGACGGCAACGAAAGCCCGCTCGCCGATGTTGGCACGGTGTTCATCGATACAACGAGCCCGGTCATCCGCTCGCTCACGATCACCGACATCACCGAATCTGGCTTCTCGCTGCACTATCGCGTCACGGATAACGACCGGCTCGCGGGGCTGACTGTCACACTCACACCGGACACGGGCGAGACGCGCAGCATGTTCCTCGTCACCGACGGCGAAAGCGATTTCCCATGGACGGCGGAAAATTTGACCGAGGGCGTGTGGACGATCTCCGTCACGGCCTCCGACGCCGCCGGAAACGAAAGCAGCTATACGTTCGACTGGAAATACACCGCCGGCGAGGCACGTCCCGGCCTCACCGTCGCCCGCCTCGGCACGCCGTAACACCGCGGCGCAAAAAGCCAAAAATGTATAAAACGACCTCCTCTGCGGAAACACTAACGTTTGCCAGAGGAGGTTTTGCTGTATATGCAGGGAAAGGTAGAGATTTGCGGCGTCAACACCTCGAAGCTCGCCGTGCTCGACAGCGCCACCACGCGAAAACTGCTGCTGCGCGTCCGGCAGGGCGACAAGGCCGCCCGCGAAGAACTGATCGCGGGCAATCTGCGGCTTGTGCTGTCCGTCATCCAGCGCTTTTCCTCCCGCGGGGAGAACATGGACGACCTCTTTCAGGTCGGCTGCATCGGTCTCATCAAGGCCATCGACAACTTCGATGCCGAGGCGCACGACGTGCGTTTTTCCACCTACGGCGTGCCGATGATCGCCGGGGAGATCCGTCGGTATCTGCGGGATAACAGCGCCGTGCGCGTCTCGCGCAGCATGCGCGACACCGCGTACAAAATTTTACAGGCGCGCGAAAAGCTCACCGCCGAAACCGGCCGCGAGCCGACCGAGGAGGAGATAGCAAACGCTCTCGGCATCCCCCGCGCCGAGATCGCCCTCGCGCTCGACGCGATCAGCGACCCGGTGAGTCTCTCCGACCCGGTATTTTCCGACGGCAGCGAGAGCCTTACGGTCATGGATCAGGTGCGCGACTCGCGCAACACGGACGAGAGCTGGATCGAATGCATGGCGCTCGACGACGCCATGCGCAGTCTGACCAGGCGGGAAAAGCGCATTCTCTCGCTGCGCTTTTACGACGGCAAAACCCAGATGGAGGTCGCCTCGATGGTCGGCATATCGCAGGCGCAGGTCTCCCGGCTGGAGAAAAACGCCATCCGGCAGATCAAAAAGGCCATTTTCGTATCATAGGCGCGGCGTCGCCCTGTCATAGGACAACGCCCCGCCCCCATACGCTCTATGGGGGTGGTACATCATGGAGGTACGGCTTACCGAGCTGCGCTACCGCGAAGTCATCAACATTTCCGACGGCACGCGCCTCGGCTTTGTGAGCGACGCGATCCTCGATCTCACATCGGGGCGGGTATTGGCGCTCATCGTGCCGGGGCCGGCGCGGTTTTTCGGGCTCTTCGGCCGCGAGAGCGACTACATTCTCCCTTGGGAATCCATTGCGCGCATCGGCGGGGACATCGTTCTCATCGAGGGTGCCGCAGAAATCCGGCGCGACAGGCAGCCCCGGCGGGGTGTCTGGGGCTGATTGCCGGCGAAAAAAGCCCGAAATTTCAAAATTTTTTCACCGGAAGAGTACAAAAAGGCTTGCAGAGTGCGCGGGCATTTGGTATAATACCCGCGCATTACGCACGGGGAGCGGACCGGCGACCATGTGGCGAAAGCCTGGTCGCGCCGGGTTGAGGCCCCCGGAGGTAATAACAAAATAAAGGAGGAACCCCCAACATGGCAGTAGTATCCATGAAGCAGCTGCTGGAAGCCGGTGTCCACTTCGGTCACCAGACCCGCCGCTGGAACCCCAAGATGGCCGAATACATCTATATGGAGCGTAACGGCATCTACATCATCGACCTCGCGAAGACCGTCAAGAAGCTCGAGGAAGCCTATGACTTTGTCCGCACTCTCTCCGAGAACGGCCAGAGCATCCTCTTCGTCGGCACGAAGAAGCAGGCGCAGGAAGCCGTCAAGGAAGAGGCTGAGCGCGTCGGCATGTACTATGTGAACGCCCGCTGGCTCGGCGGCATGCTCACCAACTTCAAGACCATGCGCACCCGCGTCGAGCGTCTGGCCCAGCTCAAGAAGATGCAGGAAGACGGCACCTTCGACATGCTTCCCAAGAAGGAAGTCATGAAGCTCATGGGCGACATGGAAAAGCTCGAGAAGTATCTCGGCGGCGTGAAGGACATGAAGAAGCTCCCCGGCGCTCTGTTCGTCATCGACCCGCGCAAGGAGCACAACGCCATCGCCGAGGCCCGCAAGCTGCACATCCCCATCGTTGCGATCGTTGACACCAACTGCGATCCCGACGAGGTTGACTACGTTATCCCCGGCAACGATGACGCCATCCGCGCCATCCGCCTCATCAGCCAGACCATGGCCAACGCCGTGCTCGAAGGCCGTCAGGGCGAGGACGCCGAGACCGTCGAGGCCGCTGAGACCGCGAAGGAGGAAGAATAATGGCTGCTATTACCGCTGCTGCTGTTAACGAGCTGCGCCAGGCCACCGGCTGCGGCCTGATGGACTGCAAGAAGGCGCTCGTCGAGAACGAGGGCGATTTCGAGAAGGCCGTTGTTTATCTGCGTGAAAAGGGTCTGGCTTCCCAGGCCAAGAAGGCGACCCGCGTCGCCGCCGAGGGCATGGCTTACGCCGATGTGATCGACGGTGTCGGCGTCATCGTCGAAGTCAACTGCGAGTCCGACTTCGTCGCTGGCGGCCCGCTCTTCAACGAGTTCGTCTCCGGCGTGGCGAAGGTCATCGCCAAGGAAGCTCCCGCCGATGTCGATGCTCTCATGGCGTGCCCCTGGTACACCGGCAAGGGCACCGTGGACGATGCGAAGAACGAGCTCTTCCTCTCCGTCCGTGAGAACATGAAGGTCCGCCGCTTCGAGCGCATCGAGGGCAAGTGCGTTCCCTATGTCCACATGAAGGGCAAGGTCGCCGTGCTCGTCGAGCTCGAGACCGAAGCTTCCCTCGAGTCCGTCACCGAGCTCGGCCGCGATGTCGCCATGCAGATCTGCGCGCTCAACCCGCAGTATCTCGACGAGAGCAACGTCCCCGCCGCCGATGTTGACAAGGAAAAGGAAATCCGCATCGCCACCGCGAAGCAGGATCCGAAGAACGCGAAGAAGCCCGACGCCATCATCGAGAAGATCGTTGTCGGCGGCCTGGGCAAGTGGTTCAAGGAAATCTGCCTGCTCCAGATGCCGTTCGTAAAGGACGACAAGGTCAGCGTCGAGCAGCACGTCGCCGCCGTCGCCAAGGAGCTTGGCACCCCCGTCACCGTTAAGAGCTTCGTCCGCTTTGAGAAGGGCGAAGGCATTGAGAAGCGTCAGGACGACCTCGCCGCCGAGGTCGCCAAGATGGTCAAGGGCTGATAATTTTCGTAAGCACAACCGCCGGAACGGACAACCCGTTCCGGCGGTTTCTTGCGTTTGGACGGAAACTGTGGTTTAATGGGCTCAACGCCAAACTGCCCGTTGGGAGAACAGCTATGAACGAAACCATTCTCGTCGTGGACGACGAGCGCGAGATCGCCGATCTT
>CAKSWA010000029.1 GCA_934511165.1 uncultured Oscillospiraceae bacterium
AGCCACTTTTCGAGCAGACGGCAGCCCTCGACGACCTCGTCGGTACGGTCGAGCATGGTGCGGTGGTCGCTCGTGATGTAGCCTTCGCATTCCGCACCGTTGATGATGATCTCCTGGATGCGGGAGGTATCCTTCACATCCAGCTTGACCGCCGTCGGGAACGTCGCGCCGCCGAGACCGACAACGCCGCTGTCGCGCACGGCGTTGATAAAGCTCACGTAATCGGTGATCTCCGGGGCCTTGACCGTGTCGGCGACGGTCATCTCACCGTCGGACTCGATCACGACCGCCTGGCAGGTCGCGCCCATAAACTGCAGCATGGGAACGATCTTCTTGACCTTGCCGGAAACGCTCGCAAACACCGGGGACGAAACAAAGCCGCCCGGTTCGCCGATCATCTGACCGACGTTGACGTGATCGCCGACTGCAACGATGCAGTTGGCGGGCTTGCCGATGTGCATGCTCATCGGAATGGTCACCGTAGCCGGGGGCGGCATCTTGATTGCCTGCATCCCGGCGGTGTTCTTCCGATGGGGGATATGTACACCGTTCAGGTTTTTCCGTGACATCCTTTCCACCTCTTGTTTATATTTCGCTTCTTTGCAAACTCTTTACGAATCCCTGCGGACCCGCGCGGACGAAGAAAACCGGTTCGGGGACATTTTTCACGAGAAATGTTGTGTAATCCACGTGCCCTCCGCATTATATCCCCTTGCGGACGGTGTGTTTGCAAGTGATGAATAACAATTCATTTTTTGCATGTTTTACCAGTTAATTCCCGCGAAAATGCCCGGAAAAACCGGGTATTTCCGACAAAATAATATAGCACATTGCCGGAATTAAATCCAGTACAAATTTTGGTTTTTTCTATTTTAGTTTTTTTGCCGGAAAAGCGGACGCATTTCCATTCCGCTTTCGTACACCCGTCTGCTGCGAATCCCTCTTGTAATTGCGGCGGATGTTTGTTAATATAGTGAGAGATTCGGATACTTCCGATCAGATGGAGAACAAGAAACATGAAAATCAACGAAATGACAGCCCTTCTCTCCGGCGAGGCACGCACTGCCGCGGCTCACGCAGACGTGGACATCGTCTCCGCCTACGCCGGCGATATGCTCAGCGATGTGCTCGCGCTCGGCTCCCAGCCGGACGTTCTGCTCACCGGCCTTCTCAATCCCCAGGTCATCCGCACCGCGGAAATGCTCGATACGGCGTGCGTCGTATTCCTGCGCGGCAAGGAGCCGGAGGCCTCGATCCTGGAGCTGGCGGAAAAATGCAGCGTTTGCGTGCTTACCTCTCCTCTGGAGATGTATGATGCCTGCGGCATTCTGCATCAGCATGGGGTGACGGGGGCAAAATGAGCCCGCTCGTCCGTGAGTATGAGGTTCCCGGCGACGATTTTGCCCGTGCCGGAGAAGCCTCCGGGCATATCAAATCCATGCTGAAGGAGCTCGGCTTTGCTCCAGCCATGATCCGCCGCGTCGCCATCACGACGTACGAGGCGGAGATCAACATGGTCATCCACGCCGGCGGCGGTCACGTGACTGCGACGATCACGCCGGACGCCGTCAAGGTCGTTTTCACCGACCATGGCCCGGGCATCCCCAACGTGGAGCTCGCCATGCAGGCGGGCTGGTCCACGGCGCCCCAGAACATCCGGGCGCTCGGCTTCGGCGCCGGTATGGGTCTGCCCAACATAAAAAAATACAGCGATGATTTTGACATACATTCCGAAGTCGGAAAGGGTACGACCCTTTCGATCACGGTGTATGCCGGAAAGGAGTCATCGTGAGCATCGGCTACGCTTCGATATATCTTGAAAACGAGAAATGCGTCGGCTGCACCAGGTGCATGCAGCGCTGCCCCACGGAGGCGATCCGCATCCGGGACGGCAAAGCGACCATCCTGCGCGAGCGGTGTGTAGACTGCGGCGAGTGCATCCGCGTCTGTCCGCGCCACGCGATGAAGGCGCGGGTGGACACGCTCTCGGAAGCGCTCGGCAAATACAAATACACGATCGCTCTCCCCGCGCAGGCGCTTTACGGGCAGTTTCCCGGCGTGCGCACCCGCGCCCCCATTCTGGAGGGGCTGCTGCGCATCGGGTTTGACAGCGTATTTGAGGTTGCCGCCGCAGCGGAGGTCATGTCCGCCGTGACGCACTATGAGCTCAATTACGGCAGCATCCCCCACCCGATCATCACGACCGACTGCCCGGTCATTCTGCGCATCGTGCGCATCCGGTTCCCGTCGCTGCTGCCGCATCTGCTCAACTACCGCTCCCCGATGGAAGTCGCGGCGCGCTGGAGCAAGCGGCTTGCCGTGAAGAAGACCGGTCTCCCGGAAGAGGATATCGGCTGCGTATACATTTCCCCCTGCCCTGCCAAGTGCGCAGGCGCGAAGGCCGCGCTCGGCACGGCGCATCCGGCGATCACCGGCATCGTGTCCATTGCCGAGGTTGCGCCCCGCCTCACCGCCGTGATGGGCGATATTGACGACCACGAGCGCTATGCCCAGGCGGGCGCTGCTGGCGTCAGCTGGGCGATCTCCGGCGGGCAGTCGTCCGCCGCGGGCGAGCCGAACCATCTCGCCGCCTCCGGCATTGAAAACATCATCGGCATTCTCGAAGCGCTGGAGGACGGCAAGCTCTCCAACGTCGATCTCATCGAACTCAGCGCGTGCTACCCCGGCTGCGTCGGCGGAGCGCTGACGGTGGAAAACCCGTTCATCGCAAAGGCGCGTCTGCAGCAGATGATGATGGGCTTCGCCCCTCCCCTGCCCCCCAACGACTGCCCCCGCGAGGATATGCGCTGGGAAAAGACCCCCACGGCGAGCTCCGCTCTCCGGCTGGACAAGGATGTGTCCGTCGCAATGGAGAAAATGGAGCAGATCCGCCGCATCACCGAATCCCTGCGCGGCATCGACTGCGGCGCGTGCGGCTCTCCCTCCTGCCGGGCGTTCGCCGAGGATATCGTCGCCGGACGTGCCGATGCGAGCATGTGCGTTTTCTCCGACATCCTAAAATAAAAAGCATTTCCCTTTAGTTAATTACGGCGAGCGGATATCCGCCGCCTTCAGGTGGTAACGATATGATCCTTACAGACCTTCACATTCACTCCTGTCTCTCTCCGTGCGCAGACGATACCATGACGCCGGCGGCCATCGTGAAAGCCGCCAAGGACGTGGGGCTGGAGCTGATTGCCATCACGGATCACAACTCGGCGCGCAACTGTCCCGCCGTGGCAGCTGAGGCAGAGAAAGCCGGCATCGGCTTTATCCCCGGCATCGAGGTCACGACCTCGGAGGAGATCCACTGCGTCTGCCTTCTGCCCGATCTCGGCAAGGCGGCGGCCTTCTCCCGCTGGCTTGACACGCTGCGCCCCGGCATTGTCAACCGTCCGAACGTTTTCGGACGCCAGACCGTGATCGGCTCGCGCGGCAGCCGGACGGAGGAGCGCGAGCTTCTCTTCATGGCGCGGCGCATTTCCGTCAACGAGCTCAGCCGCGCCGTGCGGCAGTATTCGGGACTGATCTGGCCCGCGCATGTGGATAAGCCGTCCAACTCCCTCTATTCCATTCTCGGCTGCTGGCCGGAGGATCTGGATATGGACGCCGTGGAGCTTTACTACGAAAAAGAACCCGCGGGCATTCCGGAGCATGTTCACCGGCTGCGCTGCTCGGACGCACACCGGCTCTGGGACATCAAGGACGGGTATCCGCTCCCGCTGGAGAGCGCCGACTTTGCCGGATTGAAAAAATATCTCCGGGGCAAATAAGAAAACAAAACGCGCGGCAGGTTTTCATGACCTGCCGCGCCTTATCCGTTTATCCGAAAAGAAAATCCGAAGAGAGAAAGAGAGAGAATATCCGATGGACTCCGAAAAAACCGCGGCGGAGAGCGGCAAAAGCCTCTTCCGCCGCCATGCAAAGCTTACGGCACGGTATATGCGCACGTTCGTTTTGTGGGCCGCCGCAGGCCTTGTGATCGGCGCGCTCGGCGGGCTGGTCGGCACCGCGTTCTGCTACGCCATCCGCGAGGCGACGCAGCTCCGCACCGCTCACCCCTGGCTTTTGTATCTGCTGCCGCTCGGCGGTCTTCTGATCGTATGGCTATACCGGCTGCGCGGCATGCACCCGACGGACACCAACGGCGTACTGCTTGCTATCCATGCGCCGACCTCCATTCCCGGCTCGACCGCGCCGCTCATCTTCATCGGCACAACGATCACGCACCTGTTCGGCGGCTCTGCCGGACGCGAGGGCGCGGCGCTGCAGCTTGGCGGCGTGCTCGGCTATCAGCTGGGCAAGGCGCTCCGGCTGGACGAGAAGGACATACACCTCATCGTCATGTGCGGTATGAGCAGCGTGTTCTCCGCGCTCTTCGGCTCGCCGCTCACCGCGGCGGTGTTCGCGATGGAGGTTGCAAGCGTCGGCATTCTTCATTTTTCCGCCATTTTGCCGTGCCTCACGGCGTCGCTCACAGCGGCGTACCTTGCCGGCGCTCTCGGCGCGGCGGCAGAGACGTTCCCGCTCGGCGCGGCTATCCCGTTTACATGGGCGAGCGCCGGAACGGTTGTTGCCATCGCGGCTGCCTGTGCGGTGCTGAGCATTGTCTACTGCATCGCGCTGCGGCAGGGCGGAAAAGCGCTCGGAAAGGCCGTTCCGAACAGCTATCTTCGCGTGTTTCTTGGCGGCAGCGCTGTCGTGCTGCTCTCCCTTGCGCTCGGCACACGGGATTATAACGGCGCGGGCATGGATGTGATCGCCGCTGCCATGCAGGGCAATGCCCGCCCGGAGGCGTTCGCACTCAAAATGCTCTTCACGGTGCTCACGATGACGACCGGCTACAAGGGCGGTGAGATCGTCCCGGCCATGTTCATCGGCGCGACCGCCGGATGCGTGCTCGGCAATCTTTTCGGTCTCGCGCCGGGGCTCGGCGCAGCAGTTGGTCTGCTCGGCATGTTCTGCGGCTCGCTCAATTGCCCGATCAGCGCCATTTTCCTCGGTGTGGAGATGTTCGGCGGGGCAAACATCCAGTATTACGCCATCGCCGCCGCCATCAGCTTCATGCTCTCGGCAAACTTTGGCCTTTACAAGGAGCAGAAGATCGTCTATTCCAAAATCCGCGCCGAGTTCATCAACCGCTATACCGATTGAACAGGGATAGGCCGAAAATGGAAATTCAACGGATAAACTCCTATGACGACGCCCGGTTTGCAAAAAACGTTCTTTACCAGCATGGAGGCTTTCTCATAGACGGTAAACCCTGCGAGGTTGAGATCGTTTCCGATTTTGAAGCAATCGTCCGAGGGGAGAACCCACACGCATACCAAAAGGCCATTGAGGAATTTCGCTTCTATGCGCCGCATATCACAACGTTTTACGATTCGCATAAAAGCATCCTGCTGGCACTCCCACAGACGGAACGTCTGACGGTCTCTCTGGATAATATCCAACCGTCGCAGTTCTTCGTAGATGAAGAAAAAATCGCGGCAATCCGCACCTTCATTCACAAACCGGAGGATATCGTCCTGCAATTGCTTCCCTATAACGGGAGATACATTTCTCTGGACGGACACACCCGGCTTTATTATGCCGTAATGCAGGGCTGGGATCATGTCCGCGGCGTGATCGAAACCTCAGGCGACTATATCTATGCGTTCGCAGAGGAAGCCAACCGGCGCGGGATCTTCGCTCCGAAGGATATGACGCTCGTATCCCATGCAGAGTACGAAGCAAAATGGAATTGCTTTTGCGAAGAGTTTTTTGCCGAAAAATGACGACGCATATATAAACAATATACAGATGCCCCTCGGCGGAAGGCCGAGGGGCATTTGCTTATTCGGTTTACAGCAGATCGTCAAAGAAGCGGATATTCTTTTCCTCGAGCGGGAGTTCCCCGGCCTGCTCCTTTTTCACGATCTCGACGATGCGGTCGTTGATGGGCGTGGGAACGCCGCACTTGCGGCCCCATTCGCACACGACGCCGTTGATCGCGTCGATCTCGCAGGGCTTGCCCTTTTTGAGATCCTGCAGCATGGACGGCTCGATGGCGCGGTGCTTTTTCATTGCGATGGGGACGAGCAGCTCCGCAATGGCGCGCTTGAAACCGTTTTTATAATAGAACAGCTTCGTAAGGTCCTTGCCCTGTACGGGCGCGAACGTCGCGCCCGCAGCGTGGCCGACGTCGATGCACTCCTTCATGCAGCGCACCGCGACGCGCCGGGCGTCCTTCTTCTCGCTCACATCGCCGAACACGCCGCCCACAACGGTGCCGAGACCGGAGAACGTCGCGTTGATAAGGAGCTTCGACCAGCGCGCGCCGAGGAGGTTATCCTCCATCGCCACCGGGCACATTTTCTCGAGCAGGGAACGAACCTCCGCGAGCTTTGCGTCCGAAACGCCCTGCATGCCGCCCATATGGAACGAAAGGCTGTCCGGGTCGCTCGTGAGCACGCACTCGCCGGGAGCGTCCATCGTTGCGCCCCACTCGACCACGCAGCCGATCGTATGGCTCTCGCCGACGATCTCGGCGATGCCCGGCTCGGGGATGCCGTTCTGGAACGTGACGATCACGCCGTCGGGCGCGAGCAGGGGCTTCAGGAACGTGACCACTTCCTTGTTGTGCAGCTGCTTTGTCATAAGGAAAATGACGTCGTAGGGCGCGGTCATCTCCTCCGGGGTGATGGCCGTCACCGGCGTGGAGAAGTCCACCGTGCCGGTGATGTGCGCGCCCTTTTCGCGCAGCGCGTCCACATGGGCGCGGTTGCGGTTGACGAGTTCAACGGGGATGCCGCCCTTCGTCATATAAGCGCCGAGCACCGTTCCGAGAGAACCGGCGCCGTAGATCGCGCATTTCATTCGACCGTCACCGTCCCATCCTCGGCGAGCGTGACGCTCATGCCGGTCTTGACATATTCGAGAAACTCGTCGCCGAGAGAATCGACAACGGGCATATGCGTCTCCGTCCACACGTCGGAGAGGATGGCGCCGGCGGCGGCAAGCGAGTCGATGGGCTTGGAGAAGCACATGCACGCGGGCAGCTTGCCGAGAGCGCCGGCGGTGTAGAACACCATGCCGCCGGTCGTGGAGCCGATGGTCTGCGGCAGGCACAGCGCCACGCCGATCATGGGCTTTTTATAGATATCGGGGTTATTCTGATCGCCGCACTTTACGTCCTTATCGCCAAACATGAGCGCGGACTGGTAGCTTGCAAGCGTGTTGAAGCCGCCGTGGGAAACGAGAGCTTTGGCCGTGACGGTGCCGGGAACGACAACGCGGCCCTTGAACGTTTTCGCCATGTTATTTGGTCTCCTTTCCGGTGATGATGCCGACGATCTCGTCCTCGGAATAGAACTTCGCCGAGGTATAGGTACGCAGCTTGTTCGAGCAGGTGATGACCGGCATGGACTTGGAGAGCGGGTTGTTCATGTACATCAGCGGGCAGATATAGCTCAAAATCGCGCCCGTCTTCTTCAGCCGGTAGGCATAGGGGCCTTTGTTGAACTCTTCGAGCACCGGCGGCGCGGTGGTGAGCACCGTGGGCACGGCGAGCTTGCCGCGGCCCGATGCCTTGAGACCTTCCTCGAGCTTCTTCGTCCAGTCGATGAGCTGATCCATCGTGAGATGCGGGCAGCCGATGAAGGCGAGCTTCGGCTTCGCGTTCGGGTTTTTCCAGATGACCGGGTAGGACGCCTTCACGCGCTCGAGCTCGGCGTCGTCTACCACGTAGACCTGCGCGCCGGGGGCGATGAGCGCGTCGCCCTGCTCCACGGCTTCGGGCGTCAGATGCTCGATATGGTAGAGGCCGACCGCGCCGTTCGAGGCGGTCGCCGCGCCGAAGTCCTTGAGATACGCCTTGTTGTCCTTGTTGAGCTCCGTGCCGAGCCACGCATCGAGACCGCGGATATACGGCACATCCTCCATGACCTTCATGCCGATGGCGCTGCCGAGAAGCTGCGCTTCGGGCTTCTTCGTCGTTTTGACCTCCACGACCCAGGTGGCCTTGCGGCCTTCGTCCGTCAGCAGGCCGAAATACGGCACATAACCGATCATCGAGCCCATCACGTCGATGATACCGGAGTTGCGGTTGCAGCGCGCGCCGAGAACGCTGTTGGCGTACACAACGGCGGAAGACTCTGCCCAGGAGAGGACTTCGCCCTTTTCCGGAATGTTGCCGACTTCGTCAAAGTAGCAGGCGCAGGTGAAGTCCTTTTCGTCCTTCATGCCCATGCGGCGGAGCTGCTCTTCATAGCGCGGCTGGAGCTTATACATGAACTGCTTGAACACAAGATTTTGCAGCGCGTTCGAGGGGACGTTCGGATCGAGCGGAAGCGGGTCCGCGGTGAACTTCTGCTGGAATTCCGCGCCGGAGGCAAGAAGCTGGTCGTAAAGATCGTACACCGGCTTCATCGTGTTGATGCCGAAGCTGATGACCGTGTGGCCGTACTTGCTCGTGACCGGCACGAGCTTTTCCGCGCCGAACGCATCGCCGTACATGACAAGCGTTTTCATCACCTTGGCAAGCACTTCGCCCTTTTCACCGTTCAGGATTGCCTGTTGTTCCGGGGTCAGATTCATATGCTCACACTCCTTAATATGTGTTTTTCTCAACATATTGTCATTATAACACCATTTATCCGCAAGTCAATTCCTCCGCGTCATTTTGTGCGCGAAGAACGGCAAGAAGCACGAAAAAGAGCGAAATGCCGGGCGACTGCGCAATGTTGACGGCAGCCTGCACGCCGTAACCGAAAAGCCCTGCCGCGAGCGCGAACGAAAGCGCGCCGCCCTCTTTCATCGCGCGGCGCAGCGCCAGCACGATCCACACGACATACGCACCGAGACCGAGCACACCCCAGTTGAGCAGAAGCTGGATATATTCGCAGTGCGCAGCGTCCAGAATGGCGTCCGGGAAATACCGGTGCTGCACGTCGAGCGCCGCCAGCACGCCGCAGCCGCCGCCGATGAGCTTTTTCCCAAGCGGGAACCCGCCGAAGAGCGAGAGGCAGTATTTCCAAACGCCGCCGCGGTCGGTACCCCAGGCATCGGAAAAGCGCAGCCATTCGTCCATGTCGCCGAGCGGCACAGCGCGCCACGCGGTGTTGAGCAGCACGAGAATGACTGCCGACGCAAGAAACGCGGCAAGCAGAACAAAGCCGTACACCCGCCGGACGCGAAGAAGCGTGCGCTTGCTCCGTTTCCGCAGCAGGAAATACGCTGCAAGCGATATCGCCGCGAGCGGCAGCATCAGCACCGGCTCCGAGAGATGCCGGCCAAGCGAGGAGAGGAGCTTTCCGAAATCATAAACGATCGCCCGGTAAGCGAGCATGGAAAGAGCCGCAGCGGCAAGCAGCAGCGGATAGCGCCGCAGAGCGTCCGGTTCCTTTTTCGCGAGCAGCGGCAGAAGTACGAGCGCCGCGCCGATGCCAAGCACCGCGCACTCGCTCCGCACAGCCATGGCCGCCCAGAGGCCGACTACGCAGACGATCCCGAGAAGGCCACCTTTCCAAAGGCGTTTCTCCGCAAGAAGCGCCGCGGCGCAGACCGGCCAGACGAGCGTGAGATACGCCCCGGCAAAATTGATGTTGCCGAGCGTGGATATGTACCGCCCGCGGTCAAATTCCCGGAGCTGCAAGCAAAAGCCGAGCACGTCCCATCCCAGATGGTTGCACACCGTGAGCGCGCCGCTGAGAAAAAGGCCGAGGCAGAGCGGAACGAGGACATCCTGTTCCCGCACACGCGCACCGGAAAAGGCAAAATACAGCGCGGCATAGAGCCACATCATGCCGAGCCCCTGATAACGCCCGCGCTCGCCGAGAAACGATCCGGCAAAGTCGCCGCCGGATACCGAGGCAATAAAGCATATAAGACAGAACGCGATTGCCGCCCACTCTGCACCCGCGAGCTTTCGCCGCGGCAGACCGTTTTCCCGATAGAGTGTAAAGCCAAGGCGCGCGAGAACAAACACGACCGTCGGCACGGTGAAGCAAATGGTTTTCGTTTCGGTAATATCAAAAAAGCCATCGTGCACGGCAAGCGGCAGCAGCGCGAGCATCAAAAAGAGATACCCGCGGCAGAGCCACGCTTCCACGGCCGTTTTTTTCACGGCGGTATTTTCCATTGCGCCATCCTCCTTTTTCTTCGTCGTTCGGGCGGTGGGCCGCATCACGCCGTCCCGCTCTCGCCGAAAAGCTCCCGCGCCTCCAGCTGCAGCAGGCGGCTTACCTCCAGCGCGATATCGTTGAGCGTGCCGCCAAGATCGCCGCGGAACCACTGCTTATAAAGATTGACGATCCCCCCGGCAAAATATGTGACCCGAAGCTCCACCATGCGCGAGTGACGCATATTCTCCGGGATGTCGCTGTCGCGGAGCATATAATCGGTAAACGCCTTTTTGAGCTTTTCCATGAACATCTCCGAGCCGTTGGCACGGATCAGGATCCGGTAAAACTCCGCGTCCTCCTCCAGATAGCGGCTCAGCTGTAAAAGGAGCGGCGCGGGATTGCGGAAGAAGCTCGTAAACCGGAACTCCTTGAGTACATCCAGCATTTTCGCAATAATCTCATTTTCGATCTCCTCCGTAACGCCGCGCACGTCGGGATAGTGCGCATAAAACGTCGCCCGGTTGATATCCGCTCTCGTCACGATGTCTGTCACCGTGATTTTGGAAAGCTCCTTTTCCTTCAGCAGCTCGGCATACGCCTCGCGGATCATGCGCCGCGAGCGTATCGCGCTGCGGTATTCGGCTTTTCCGCCGGTTTTCTCTCTCATCGTTTCCTCCAAACTCCGTTAATTTTCATACAGTTGTCTGATTTTATATATTCTGTCAAAACTTGATGGTTGTATCTTTTTCATGCGGTACTATACTGCAAGCACAGCCAAAAGTCAACAGCTGTAGGATTTTAAACTTTCAAGATCGGAAAGGAGTTCCTATTTATGAGAAACTATGACCGCGTTCATCCCCGCAAGCCGGAGGGCATTGAAGAAAGAAAAGCGTACATTGTCGGCGGCGGCATCGCCGGGCTTTCCGCCGCGGCGTTCCTCGTCCGCGACGCACAGATGCCGGGCGAAAACATCACCGTTTATGACCAGCTCCCCGTGTTCGGCGGCTCGATGGACGCCGCGGGCAGCGCGGCAGACGGCTATGTCTCCCGCGGCGAGCGCGAGCTGGAGCCGTATATGGAGTGCCTGTGGGATCTTTTCGGCAGCATTCCTTCTCTGTACGAAGAGGGGCGCACGGTGCTCGACGAGACCCGCGAGTGCAACAAGAATTGGGAGATTGATTCCCAGCACCGTCTGTGGGCGCAGGGCTTCCAGCCGCACGACGAATCCACGATGGGCGTCACCCCGGAGATTCAGGAGCAGATGATCAAGATGATGCTGACCGAAGAGGATCAGTTGGAGGATGTGACCATCGAGCAGCGGTTCAGCCCCGCCTTCTTCCAGAGCCAGCTCTGGTACTACTGGAGCTCCATGCTGGCGTTCCAGCCCTATCACAGCCTGATCGAGATGCGCCGCTACGCCGTGCGCTTCATGCACCAGCTGCATCTGATCCGCAGTCTGCGCGGTATCCTGCGCACGAAGTACGACCAGTACAACAGCCTAATCCGCCCGCTGGAAAAATACCTTGCCGACCGCGGCGTGAAATTCGTCTCCGGCGCGCCCGTCACGGATATGGACATCCGCATCGACGGTACAGATAAGACCGTGACGGTGCACGACTATCCGCAGTTCTTCGACTATCTCGCCGAAAAGACCGGCAATCCGACCGGCAAGGGCGGCTGCTCCACCTTTGTGGACGCACCGTGGTTTATAAACTACAATGTGCCGCTTCAGCCTGTCGCGCCCGACCAGCCGGAGAATGTGCAGTTTATGTGGTTCTACGGCCTGCATGCGAACAACTGCGGTACGTATACGAAAAAGCCCATGACGGAGTGCTCCGGCGAGGAGATTATGCGGGAATTCCTGTACTACTGCGGTCTGGAAGATAAGATCGATGAGATCATGCCGCATATCACGGCTATCCCCGTCGTCATGCCGTACATCACACAAGCCAGTTCATGCCGCGCCGGCTGAAAGACCGCCCCGAGGTCATCCCCGCAGGCAACAAAAACCTTGCGTTCATCGGCCAGTTCGTGGAGCTGGAGGGTGACGTGGTGTTCACTGTGGAAACCTCCGTCCGCACGGCCATGATCGCCGTTTACCGCCTGCTGCACCTTGGCCGCCCGATCACGCCGCTCTTCCAGGGGCAGTACGACATCCGCATGGTGAATGTGGCGCTCAAGACCCCGCTCGGCAAGGATAAGATCGAAGTCAGCGATCTGCCGAAGATCAATCCGCTCAAGCTGCCGCAGGTCATGCACGAGATCGTGAACACCGTCAATCAGATTCCGCCCGTGCCGGAATACTACGCCGAACGGAAAGAGAATCCGTAATCCCGCGCTCAAAAAAAGCCGTCTTAGCCTTTTACAGCTAAGACGGCTTTTTGCCGTAATTCGTTCAGCGGAGACTCCAGGTTGTCTGGTCGGTATGGAGCAGTTCGTGCGATTTGTGCGAAAGGGGCTTACCAAAGAAGTCGTCGTAAGCTTTCTGCACGGAAGCATTCTCGTGTGAGAAGCGCACCGGGTTGTTCCGGTCGATCTCATAGAGCGTTTCGCCGCGCTCGCCCGCAAGCTCAAAGCCTTCGCGGAACGGCTGACCGCCGCCGCCGGCGCAGCCGCCGGGGCAGGCCATGATCTCCACGAAGTCATACTGCGCACGCCCGGCGCGGATATCCTCCACAACGGCGCGGGCATTGGAAAGGCCGCTCGCCACGCACGCGCGCACCGGCACGCCGCCGATCGTCGCGCTGAGTTCCTTGCGTCCGTCCGTGCCGCGGACGGCCTGGAAGGCGTCTGGGTCGGGGTTATGGCCTTCCAGTACGGCGTACGCGGTGCGAAGCGCCGCTTCCATCACACCGCCGGTCGCGCCGAAGATAACGGCAGCGCCCGTCCCCTCGCCGAGAGGCGAATCGAAATCCTCTTCGGGCAGGTCCGCCACATTGATCCATTTGAGTCGCAGCAGACGATCCACCTCGCGGGTCGTCAGCACGGCATCCACATCCCGGAAGCCGGAGCTGTTGACCTCCGGCACGGCGCACTCGTACTTTTTCGCAACGCACGGCATGACAGAGACACAGAAAATATCCTTCGGATCGATATTGTGCGTTTTGGCAAACCATGTTTTCGTCACCGCGCCGAACATCTGCTGCGGAGACTTCGCCGTGGAAAGCTGCGGCACCATGTCGGGGTATTCGAGCTTCAAAAACCGCACCCAGCCGGGGCAGCAGGAGGTGAAGAGCGGCCGCCGGAATTCCCACGAATGCTTCATTTTATAAAGAAGCTCGCTGCCCTCCTCCATGATCGTGAGGTCGGCGGCAAAATTCGTGTCAAAGACATAGTTCGCGCCCGCAGCGCGGAAGGCCGCCGCCATGCGCCGCTCGGTGGCGAGCTCTTTGGGAAGGCCCAGCCCCTCGCCCCATGCAGCGCGCACCGCCGGAGCGACCTGCAGCACAACGACCTTTTTCGGATCGTCGATCGCGGCGATGACCTTTTCGGTATCGTCCCGCTCGCGGAGAGCGCCGGTCGGGCAATGGGTGATGCATTGGCCGCAGTAGGTGCAGTTGACCTCGTCGAGCTTCTTCGCCCCGCGCACGCCGACGGTGGCGCGGCTGCCCGTACCGAGGAAATCCCACACGTTCATCCCCTGGATTTTCTCACACACGGCAATGCAGCGGAAGCACTGCACGCACTTGGACGCCGTGCGGATGACCGGGAGCTTCGGATTCCAGTTGTTGGCCGGAAGCTTCGTCTCGTAGGGGTTTTCGATGATATTCATGTCAGCGGCAAGCTTTTGCAGCGTGCAGTTGCCGCTGCGCACGCAGGTAGCGCAGTTGCAGTCGTGCTGGGAGAGGATGAGCTGCACGTTATTGCGCCGTGCGACAAGCGCGCGGAGCGTGTTCGTATAGACCTCCATGCCCTCGGCGCAGATCGTGTCGCACGCCGCCATGAGACGGTCGGTGCCCTTGATCTCCACCATGCACACACGGCAGGCCGCAACCTTGCTCACATGCTTCAAATAGCAGAGCGAGGGAATTGTGATGCCGTTCTGGCGCGCCGCGTGGAGAATGGAGGTGCCTTCCTCCACCGTGACAGGCTTATCGTTGATGCAAAGATTTACCATCTGTCCTTCCTCCCTCCGCGGAACGCGCCGTAGCCGTAATGGTCGCAGCGCAGGCAGCGCGAGCATTCCTGCGCGGCCTCCTCATCCGTGAGGCACGCCTCCATGAGATTGAAGTCCTCCTTGCGGTCTCCGGCGGTGCGCTCGCGCATATTGACGCGCCCCCACGCGGGCTTGCCGATGGTCTGTGCCGGAGGAATGTCCACATCCGCGGTGATCGGCGTATGGAAGCCGAAATAGTGGTCGATATTGCCGGCAACGACCTTGCCGCTGTCGATGGCGCGCACGACCGTGGAGGGACCGAAGAAGCAATCGCCGCCGGTAAACACGCCCGGCATGCCGGGCACCGCGCCGGAGGGATCGGCCTTGATGCGGCGGCGCTCGGTACCGACGCCGCTGCTTTCAAAGTGTGCCGAATCGATAGCCTGTCCGATGGCGGTGATAATAACGTCCGCCGGGAGAACGATTTCCGGCTGGTCGGCGTTGATGGGCTTCGGGCGGCCGCTCTCGATGGGGCCGGAGAGCTGCGGCTGCACCGCGATGCCGACGGCGTGATCGTCCTCGGTCTCGATGCGCACCGGGGAGAGCATGGGCATGATCTCGCAGCCCTCGGCGATGGCGCCGTCGATCTCCTCGCGGGCGGCGGTCATATCCTCGATGCGGCGGCGGTACACGCAGGTGACGGAGGCCGCGCCGAGGCGCTTGGCTGTACGCGTTGCGTCCATGGCGACGTTGCCGCCGCCGACCACGACGACATTTTTGCCCGTGAAGTCCGGCGCTTCGCCCGCGCCGACTGCGCCGAGCAGTTCGACTGCGGAGAGCACGCCCTCGCTGTCCTGGCCGGGGATGTTCATGCGGTTGACGATCTGTGCGCCGATGGCGATGTATACGCTGTCATACTCGCTGCGGATCTGGTCAAACGTGATCTCGCGGCCAATGTCCACATCGAGCTTGACCTGAATGCCGGTGGAGAGAATGGCATTGATGTCGCGGTCGAGATCATCGTCCGGCAGGCGGTAGCTCGGAATGCCGTAGCGCAGCATGCCGCCGAGACGCTTGTGCTTTTCAAAGACCGTAACATGGTAGCCCTTGAGCTGGAGATAGTATGCCGCCGTGAGTCCCGCCGGGCCGCCGCCGATGACGGCAACCGTTTTGCCGTTGAACGGCGCGCACGCCGGCGTCGGAACGATGCCCGCGCGCTCGACCGCATAGCGCTTCAGACCGCGGATGTTGATCGAATCGTCCACAATCTGGCGGCGGCAATGCTTTTCGCACGGGTGCTCACAGATGAGACCGCAGACGCCCGGGAAGGGGTTATCCTTGCGGATGAGGCGCACCGCGTCGGCATAGCGCTCCTCGCGGATGAGCGCAATGTACCCCGGCACATCCACATTCGCCGGGCAGCCGGCCACGCACGGCACGGCGTCGAACGCCTCGGTGCAGACGCCCTTTTCGATATGGGACAGGTAATCGTCCCGGAAGGCCTCCAGCCCGTCGAGCACAAGGCGCGCAGCCTCAAACCCGATGGCGCAGTCGGCGCTGTCGTAAATGGCGGCGGCGCTGCGCTGCACGGCGCGGAGATCGTCTATCGTGGCGCGGCCGTCGAGAATCTTTTCGAGAAGCGCGTGCAGCCGGTCCAGCCCCACGCGGCAGGGAACGCATTTTCCGCAGCTCTGCGCCAGGCACAGCTGCACGAACGAGGCGGTCAGATTGACCGGACAGCTCCCAAACGGAGACGCCCCGCGGCGGCGTCCGAGCGTGGCATACAGCTCGTCCACCTTTTTCTGCGCGGCGGTTTGCTGATTGACGATCAAGAGGCACTCCTCCTTGTATGAATGGTTTCAAACACATTATACGGAAAACCGACACAAAAAGCAAGATGTTCTCCGCCAAAAAAACTTGATTATTTCTTTTGATGACACCGCGTTTGTTTTTCAACACTTTATGGAAGTCCGTTTTATGGGTCACACAACGCGCTATACTTGTCCCATAAAGAAGATGTTAATTTACAAGGAGGAAAAAGAAATGGGGATTGTTGTTTCGGTCATGGCGCTGGTGCTGTATGTTCCGATGAGTATGGTGTTCGTTTTTGGCGGAAAAAAATAATTTTGGGGCTGCCGGAGCTTTCCGGCAGCCCGCCGCTTTGTATATTTTTCAACCGCGGTTTTTTCCCCCTTCGGGCGCGTGCGCCCCGGCGTGCAGGTATTTTCTCCGGGTCGCGTCGCCGCCGCGCAGGTGTCGTTCCGCTTTGTTCTGTTCGAGAACAAGGCGCACCTTTTCATACAGCAGCCGGTCGATCTGCCGAAGACGCTCGGACAGATCCTTGTGCACCGTGCTTTTGGAGATGCCGAAGCGTTTGGCCGCTGCGCGGACGGTGGCGTTGTTCTCTACGATCCACCTCGCCAGCTCACACGCTCGCTCCTCTCTGTTCGTTTGCATCATGCACCACTCCCCTTCCGGCAGTTTATCTATATGTGCGGAAGGTTCGTCCTATGAAAATACCCCGGCCAGAAGCATTTTCTGTCCGGGGTAAACAAATGGGGCTCGTTTGAATGTATCAGACGATGCGCCGGTCGCGCACCTGCGAATCATAGTGCTTGTTCAGCAGGGGGCGCACAACATAGTAAATGAGCTTATTCTCGCCGTTGACCATGTACAGCGTAAACGTGGCGACGAAGAAGATCACGGCGGCCAGAATCAGCTTGCCGAGAATTTTGAAGAGGATCTTGAGAAATTTCTTCATAACATATTCCGCCTTTCTTAGTATGCCATGGAGTCGTCAAACTCTACGATGGTCGGGTCGAGCGGCTTCTCGTTGAGAACGACGGTCATATACTTGTTCACGCAGTTTCTCATATCCTGGCGGGACACGGTGCGGCAGTCCTCCAGATCGTGCTCGATGAAGATGAAGTGGAAGCCCAGCTCGCGCGCCTGCTCCTCCATCACTGCGTGGACGCCCAGCATACCCTTGCAGGCGATGTTGTCGTTGAAGAGAACCATGTCGCAGTCGAAGTTTTTCGCCCACTCCCAAACGGCGTTCACATTTTCCCAGCCGCCCACGGCGTGGTGGCGCATGGTGGCTTTCTCGGAGAAGAGCGCCAGATCCTGGATGGCCTGGTCGGGATCTTCGGTGTCGATCATGTTGTGACCCATGGTGGAATCCATGTTCAGCACAATGTTGATGCCCCAGCAGTTCTGCGTCCAGGTCGGGAAGTCGGTATAGTAAACCGCGGAGGGGCCCCAGAGGAACGCGCGGTGGCGCGTCTTGCCGCCGAAGGGCTGATACTTTTCCTCATATGCCCGGCGCATGATCTCGATGACGCGGCGGTCAACCTTGTTGAAGTACGGATCGGTGCCGTTGACGGATGCCCAGGAGTACAGCCGGTAGAGCGTTTCGGCGATGCCGACGAGCGCGGAATACGGGGTTTTGAAGTAGTCCCACTTTTCGAGCTCAATGGTGTTCTGCTCGTTCATGAGCCGGGCGTACTTGAAGAGCTCGTCCCAGTCGTACTTGATATTGTATTCCTTCTCGATGAACGCGATGGCGTCCTTGAGCATCTGCGTGGAATAGGGATGCGCGCCCGGCTCGTTGTGGATCATGGCGAGCGTCACAGGGAAGTCCGGCAGCGCCACACGGCGGCGCTGGATCATGGAGGTGCACTCAGAGGCGTTGCACGGCATGTTGGTAGTGACAAACGCCTTGCCGATGATGGGGAAAGCGTCATCGATCGCAACGCCGGTCTCCGCAGCGCAGCGGGAGCAGACGTCCGCCGGCAGGCCGTAGGACTCGGCCACATCGATGTAATAGGGCTCAATGTGCTGGTCAACATCGCAGATGATGAACTCCGGCAGCGTCTGGAGCGGGAACGGGATCAGCCCCTTGAAGCCGGTCATGAAGAGCGGCGGCAGCACTTCGTCAAAGGGGATGAAATCGTCGCTGCGCGGCCCGCCGCCGAGGCGCTTGTCGTTCGAGAGGACGAGCGCGATGCGCTTGGTAAGGCTCTGGACGATGGCGTGCATGTTCGCATGGGCGGTGCGGAGCTCATAGCCGCGGTAGCCCTCAAACAGGCGGTCAATGAACATGAACGTGCCAAGATACGAGCCCATCCAGCGATACTCCCAGAAGCCCTTGAGACAGGAGACGGGCGCGGACGCCACCATCTGCACCATGCTCGAAAGATTGTTAAGCCACTGCGTATAGTCGTAGAGCGTGTCCTTCACGCCGCGCCATTCGCGCCACTTGGCAACGCCGGTCTTATCGTAATAGCGGGATCTCTGGCCGCCGACGCCGTGTTCGGCCTGCCAGATGGGGTCAAAGCGTTCGAGTTTTTTGTCGATCTTCGCGATCAGCTTATCCATTGCTTTCATATCTCACTTGCCTCCCTGCTGTATCTGCTTGATTTCCAAAGATTCGATGAATGCCTGGAAGCGGGTGCGGAGCTGGCCCACGGCGCCGAGAGCGTATTCCTTCTCGATCGTGCAGGTGGGGATACCCAGCTCGTTTGTGAAAATATGGTGGGCGAGGACTTTTTCGTAGCTCCAGAACTCGCAGAACTTCATGTTCTCATAGATCACGCCGTCCGCTTTGAATTCATCCACGAGCTTTTTGACCTCGCTGTGGCGCTGGTCGATCTTCATGCCGTCCATGAAGCGCGCGCACTGGTTCCAATGGAGATAGTGGCGGCAGATCGCGTCGAAGGCGGTTTCGCCCTCACGGATTTCGATCTGCTCGCGGCTGGGGAAGGAGCCGAAGCAGTAGCGGTCGGCCACGACCATCGCGCCGCAGGTTTCGATGAGTTTGGTAAACTCCGGATCGTCGATCTCGGAGCCGACGAGCACAAGCCGCGCCCGGAACGGGAACTTCGGCTCCGGCTCGCGGGTGCGGAGCTCTTCGAGCGTTTCTTCGAGATAGGGCTTTATCAGCCGGTGAGGGCACACCTGGCTGACGAGCTGGATCACATGGAACTCGTAGCCGGTGATGCTGGGGTTTTCCGCCTTGCGGAAATTGCCGATCTCGGTGACGATGCGGCTGATCTCGTTATGATCCTCAATGGCGCGGCGCATGGCCTCCTCGGAGGTGTCGATGCCGTAAGCTTCGTGCAGCTTGTCCACGACCTTGAGCTTGAGCTGCGCTTTGTAGTAATCGAGATTGGTTTTGTCGCCCTTCATGGGAGGGTCGATCTGCGTGACGAAGAACTTTTCGTTCTTCACGGGATTGATGAGGAAGAAATGCTCCTCCATGCGTTCCATGGTTGCGCAGCACTCCGCGCCGAAGAGAGCGTTGAGATAGTTATAGCCGCCTTCGATCGCGCGCTCGAGAATGGAACGGGCATAGGGGCAGGTGCGGTTGGTCATGTAATAGCTGGCAACGTCGGTGGATGTGCAGCGCGGCGCGCGGAGCCGGGAAGAGAAACAGCCGGGAAGATTGAGCAGCACTTCGGGTATGTAGTAGCAGTTGTAGCCAAGCGCGTAATCTCCCTCGTTTACCGCCTGGGCGACAAGCTCGTTGTGTGCATCCTGAAGCAGATTCTCAAAATAGATCAGATGCTTAAGGTCTTTCACGCAATACACCTCTTTATTTTGTTTTGGGGGTCGCGTAGCCTGTGGATTCTTTCCCTATATTATAAAATTTATCACAGCAAGTTTGTGCAGTCAAGGAAATCAGCGCTATAAAACGCATATTTATTTGTGCAGAATGCTTATTCCACACTTGTTCTATAAAAAGCGCGATAAAATGCCCCGGGCGGATATTTTTCCGTCCGGGGCGTAAACTCATTCCGGCAGGCGGCCGGTATATTTTTTCATGGAGACGGCGACGTATACCGCCGTCACGAGCTCCGTAACAGGCATGGCGTACCAGAGCGCGTCCGCGCCGAAGAGCGGCGGCAGGAGCAGTATAAGAGCGCCGCTCACCACGAGACCGCGTTCCACAGATACAACGAACGATACCCGCGGCTGTCCCCGCCGCCGCGGCGCATGCTGAAAAGAACGCTCCCGCCGATGCCCATGAGCAGGCCGAGGCTGTAGATCACATTCCACACCGGCGCAACCACGGCGAGCGCCGCCGTGCCGTCCGGCCCCTGATACTGACCGCCCATCGCCATATCCACCATGCCGTAGATGCAGGAGATCAGCGCGCTGCCGAATGCGGCGGACAGATACTTTAGATAAAGCGGTTTGATTTTCCGATCTGAATATCCATAAAAACTCCTTTATGCAAAAAAGCCGGACAAGGAACAGACGTTTCAGTCTGCGCCTTATCCGGCTGCCGTTTCCACTGAACAGCGCGCCCTCCGAGCGAGCAGAGGGTAATCTACCACAGGAAAATCCGAATGTCAAACCCCGTCATCCCGCGGTTTCCGGTGCGGTGGTGGCGGCTTCCTCCGGCGTGCGGACGTAGCTCCACGCCGCGACCTCCTCGTAGGTTTTCCAGTACATGCTCGTTATGTAGTCGTTCACGAGACGGTAGGACATTTCGGTCTCCACGTCAAACACGTATGGCACGCCATCGAACGTGATCTCCACCCAGCTGTGCGGGTCGCGCCCGACGCCGACGAGGCCGCTGTAGCATACCGCGTCGTACCCGATGCCGCGCGCGAGCGACCAGAATGCGGCGGTGAAGTTGTAGCAGTTGCCCTTGCCGCTCTGGAACATGAGAAGCGCCTCGGGGATCTCCCATCCGGTCTCGCCGACCTCGTAGAGATTGCGCTTGAGATAGAGATAATGGTCACGCACATACTCGTACACCGCGCGCAGCATCTCTTCGCGGGTCATGGAGGCATCCGTCTGGGAATCGACGAGATCGGCAACAAACTTGTCGAGCGCGTCATCCCCGCTCGTGTATTGGCCGGAGAGATCAAAGTACAGCGTGCCGACCATCGTGTCGCGCAGGAAGTAGCCGTCGTCGCCGACACAGTAGAGGTATCCGTCGAGATTCAGAAAACCGGGCTCCGCCCTCTCGCCGGCAAGCCAGGAGATCGTTCCGCTCTGCCCGGCGAGCTCCACGGCGGCATAGTTTTCCATGCTGGGAGACACATCCGGGAAGTACGGCGCATTGCTGAGCCCCGTCGCATCCAGCTCCAGCAGCGCGTTGATCGCTGCCGCTGCCTCGGCGCGGGTGAAGGGCGTTTCGTCCGTCATACCGGCAAGAGCGCGCTCCACCGCCGTGGGGGCGAACACCTTTTTGAGCAGTGCCGCGAGATCGGCGCGGGTGATTGCAACATCCGGGTAAAAGCGTCCCATTTCGTCGAGCGTCATGTACCCCGCCGTCACGAGCGTTGTTGCGGCGGTGTAGCACTTGGCGTGGGTCGTGACATCCTTCAGAAACGTTTCGCCGTTCGGCTTCGTTTCGAGCAGCGCGTATACGGCGCGGGCGGCGTCGCTGCGCGTGAATTTATCGAGCGGGTGGAAAAGGCCGTCATTGCCCGCGGCAATGTATGCTCCCTCGCGGCGAAGCGCCGGGCCGGGGACGGCTTCATACACCGTGTCGGCATACACCGGCGCGGTGCGGATATCCACCTTCGTGCCGTTGGCGTTTTTCCAGGCGACGATGGCGCAGTTCTCGCCGGCAAGAAACTCCGGCGCACTCTGTACGCTCCCGCCCTCGGCTACGAACTCGGTCGTCTCCGCGCCGTTCACGCGGTACGTCACGGTATAGGTCTTTCCCTCCGGCGCGGCGGTTTCCTCCGGCAGGTCTGCCGCGGCGACCGGCACATCCGCGAGCGGCTCCGCCGCCTCGATTCCCTCCGGGCGATAGCCGCAGTTTGACAATAGGAGCGCGCCGAGCAGCGCGGCGAAAAGCAGGGGCAATCTCTCTTTATTCGCTTTTTTTCTCATACATTCCTCGCTGTTGCCGCCGCAATGCGAGCATATTTGACACGCCGCGGCGGGAATATTATAATTGTATCGCATGTTCTGTAAAAAAGCAATTCCGGGAGGGGATCGTCTCCATGAAATTGAAAATGCTCCGTCTTGCGCCGCTTGCCGTGGTTCTGCTCGCCGCCGCTTTTCTCCACGGCTGCGGCTACCGGGCAGAGACTGCCCCTCTCGCTGCCAACGTTCCCGCTGCGGCGGAGGAGCCCACGCCCGCGCCGGCGGAAGAACCGGTGTTCACCGTGGAATACCGTCTTGGCGACGACGTTTTGAAAACCGAGAGCGTCCCGTTCGGCGGAGTCCCTGCTGCCGACGCCGCACTGCCCGAGGGGCTGTATCTCGTCGCGTGGACGGATGAAACTGGTGCGCGCGTCGATCCGGCGGCGCCGGTGGAGGCGGACACGGTATATTACGCTCTGGCGCGTCCGGTGCTCAATACCGGCGCGGTGTTCCTCTTCCCTGACGAATATGGGCTTTTGCGCCCGGAGAGCGCGATGACGCACGCGGAGTGCGCCGCGGCGCTGCGCGCGCTCGCGCCGGAGGAGCATATCGATTCGTCCCTGCTTGCATCGCTCGACGCCGAACCGGACGGCGTGCTCACGCGCGAAGAGCTCAAGACCGCGCTGGACGCGTTTTTTGATCCCGAGACCGTCGGGCCGGTGCTCGAAGCTCTGCCGGAGACAGAGAGCGATAGCACGACGCGCGCCGAGTTTGCTTACAGCGTTTCCCGTCTGCTCGGCTCCGAACGCGCCGCGGAGGAAGTCTATTATCCGGATGTCGCCCCAACGCGCTGGGCATCTGCCGAACTGCTCGCCGCGGCGGGCGGCGGAACGCTCACAAAGGATGCTCTTGTATCCATGACGCGGGACGGCTTTCTCTGGTTCGGCGGATATCTCTATCGGCTCGATGAAAACGGATATTTTCTCACCGACGCGGAGTTTGACGGGCTCTATTTCGATAAAAACGGCCGCTACACGAGCGGCAATGCAGAGCTCGATGACTACGTCGCGCAGACGCTCTCCGACTTCATGACGCCGGATGCCGCGCGGCTTGACGATCTCAAGGCGATCTATTACCACGTGAAAAACGACTTCCAGTACCTCACGCGCAACTACTATGACTCCGGCGCGACCGGCTGGGACATTGACGAGGCTCTCACGATCTTCCGCACAAACAAGGGCAACTGCTACTGCTACGCCGGGGCGTTCTGCGCGCTCGCCCGCGGCCTTGGGTACAACGCCCGCACCTATTCCGGCAGCATCGGCATAGAAAACCAGCCGCACGCCTGGACGGAGATCGCGCTCGACGGCAAGATCTACATCTGCGACCCGGAGATCGAGATGAACTACTGGCTTCTCAAGATGTACACCGATAACTTTATGATGCTTCGCGAAAACTCGCTCGGCTGGAACTACCAGGCCGTCGGGCGCACATAAATTCCTATACTTTTCATCCCTCCGGTTTGCGCCGGAGGGATTTTTATACATATACCGTCATTTTCCGGGCATTCTATGAAAAAAGGGAAAGACGGTGGTTTTTCTGAAAAACAAGCGGCTCGGGCGGCAGACGGTCGCCTTTACGAACCCGCCCTCGATTGCGGCAGGCAGCTGCGTTGTCGGACAAAAGGAAGGCGAAGGCCCTCTGCGAAAGTGGTTCGACTATATCAGCGACGACTCTTACTTCGGCCAGTCGAGCTGGGAGAAGGCGGAGAGCGTGATGCTTTCCAAGTGCTTCGCGCTCTGCTGCGACAAGGCAAAAATTCCGCCCTCGGACATTCAGTATCTGTTTGCGGGCGACCTGCTCAACCAATGCGCCGGGTCAACGTTCGCCGCGCGCGATCTCCCCATCCCCTATTTCGGCGTTTACGGCGCGTGCTCTACGATGGCGGAGAGCCTGTCGCTCGCCGCGATGACGATCGACGGCGGCTACGCCGACACCGTGTGCGCCATGACGAGCTCGCACTTCTGCTCGGCGGAGCGGCAGTTTCGTCTCCCGCTCGAATACGGCGGGCAGCGCACGCCGACCGCGCAATGGACCGTGACCGGCGCGGGCGCGCTGCTGCTCACGAGCGAGGGGGCCGGCCCCTATGTGACGCACGTGACGACCGGCCGCATCCGCGACGCGGGCGTGACGGACGCGAACAACATGGGCGCAGCAATGGCTCCGGCAGCGTATGAAACGCTCAAAGCACACTTTGCCGATACAGGACGCACCCCGGCGGATTATACTGCGATCATCACCGGTGATCTCGGAAAGATCGGCCACGAAATCTTGACCGACCTCTTTCTCCGGGACGGCGTCGATCTCGGCGTATGCTCCACGGACTGCGGCATGCTGATCTTCAACCCGGAGACGCAGGATGTGCACGCCGGCGGCAGCGGCTGCGGGTGCAGCGCATCGGTGCTCTGCGGGCACATTCTTCAGCGCATGACCTGCGGCGACTGGCCGCGCGTGCTCTTTGCCGCGACGGGCGCTCTCATGTCGCCGACAACGTCGCAGCAGGGCGAGAGTATCCCCGGCATCTGCCATGCCGTGGTGCTGGACGTAAATCGGGGGTAAGGACTATGTGGACAGATTATCTCAAGGCGTTTCTCGTCGGCGGAGCGCTGTGCGCGCTCGGCCAGGTGCTCATTGACCGGACGAAGCTCACCCCGGCGCGGATCCTCACATGCTATGTTGTGCTTGGCGTTGTGCTGCATGCCGTGGGTGTATACGCCCCGCTCATCGAGTGGGCGGGCGCGGGCGCGAGCGTGCCGCTCACGGGCTTTGGCAGCACGCTTGCCAAGGGCGTGGAAAAGGCCGTGGCGGAGAAAGGCTTTCTCGGCGCCTTTACCGGCGGACTAACGGCCTCCGCAGGCGGCATCGCCGCAGCGATATTCTTCGGCTATCTCGCCGCTGTGATCTTCAAGCCCAAGGAGAAAAAATAACTCACCAATACCGCCGCTTTCCGCACAAAACGGTGGTGAGCAGCGTTACCATCACGCCGCAGCCGCGGCGGTAAAAGGCAAGCGTTTTATCCTCCGGCAGCGCCTCCTGCGCCGTTTCCAGAAGCAGGAGCGTGCTGCCGGACAGCTCTGCGCCCTCTGTCTCGATCTTACCATCTTCCAGGATCATAATGGGCAGCGCCTCCGCGGCACTCGCGTACCCGGACGGCGGACGCGACTCCTGCAAATAATATGTTCCGGCGGGAAGCCCCTCAATGCGGACGCAGCCGTTCTCCGCGGTGCGCAGAATGTAGGTGTGGCGCGTGTGGGCGCAGTTGAGCGCGCACGCGAGATACGCCTCCCCGCTCTCGCGAAACGCCACCGGCTCGCGCTCCGCGGCATCGTAATAGAGCCGGAAGCAGGCAGACGGCAGCGGATGATCCGCCACGCGCACATCGGCAAAGCGCACGCCGCGAAAAACCGAAAAGCCATAAGCATATATTTCCGTTTTATCGCTCGTCACCGTCTCTCCGCTCTCGCTCTCCGCCGTAAGAAATACGGCGTTCCCGTGCACGCCGGATGCGCAGGCATCGCCCAGACGTGCCGTCCACTCCACCGTCAGGCATACGCTCTCCCGCGCGGAAAAGCGCGCCGAGAGGTGGAGCGCGAAAGCGCTCTCCGGCGAACGCGCGCCGGTGACAAGCGTGTAGTACGAGGCGTTGACGCTCTCGCCGCCGGCAAGAACTGCCGTGAGCGAGAGGAATTCCATACCGGTGGAAAACACGCTGCGCACCGTCCAGCTCTCGCCGGGGCGCAGCATGAGCGAGGCGCGAAAATGCAGCTCTTCCCCCGGCATGGCGCTGCGCGATGCCGCCCAATCCCCGGCGCGCGTCTGCACAGCGGCGGTTTCCTCCGCGGCCAGAGCGCGCAGCGGCAGCAGTACGGCAAGCAGACACACAACGAGACAAACGATCCGGCGCTTCATGCTCTCCCCTCCTTTTCCCACGGAAAACCGCGGGAAATGTTTTTTCACGCAAGAGCATAGCAGAGACGCCATGCAAAAGGCGTCGAACGGAGAGGGCATTGCGCCGGGGCGGGGCGGTGTGGTATAGTAAGAGAAAAAAGCAGGTTACATAATAGGAGGTCTTGCCATGAAACGGATCATCGCGATCGACTACGGCGACGCCCGCACCGGCGTTGCGGTGTCGGATCTCACCGGCACACTCGCGGGCGAAGCGCTCACCATTCAGGAGTGGAACGCCGAAAAGCTCGCACAGCGGCTCGCCTTTTTCGCCCGCGAGCGCGACGCCGAAAAGTTTGTGCTCGGTCTGCCGAAGAACATGGACGGCACGGAGGGTCCGCGCGCAGAAAAGGCGCGGCAGTTCAAAGTTCTGCTGGAGGAGGCCTCCGGCCTGCCGGTCACGCTCTGGGACGAGCGGCGCAGCACCATTGAGGCGCACGCCATCCTCCACGCCGCCGGAAAGAAGGAAAAAAAGCACCGCGCCAACGTGGACGCGGTAGCGGCAACCCTCCTGCTTGAGGGGTATCTTGCCAGCGGAAAATAAGGGATCGGCACTCTGCGGAAGAGACTTTCACAGAGTGCCGGTCCATTTTATTTGGTGGATTTCTCCAATTGCGAAAGATACCGGTAGATCGTGGCCTCCGAACAG
>CAKSWA010000030.1 GCA_934511165.1 uncultured Oscillospiraceae bacterium
AGGGATTTTTGTTCTTCTTTGGCGACGGCGGGCTGCCGCCCGCCGAGACAAAAAGGGCAAAAAGCACCAAAAAGACTGGCTGTCCGACGCATGGCTCCCTGCCTATCGATGGCCGATTTTCTCCGACGCACATGTCGCCGGAGAAAATGATTGATACTCTATTTGCGCCTGCGGGCGCAAACTCTGCGAGGCTTTTTTGACAGTCTGACGAAAACGAGGCGCATCCCGGAGGATGCGCCTCGTTTTCGATGTTCGGGTGTTTGCCGGAGGTTTAACCGGCGACGTAGAGCGGCATGTAAATCGTCTGGCCGACGTAGTACGTGGCGAGATTGTCGCGGTTGTTCAGCCGCTGCAGGAACGTGATGTTGTTTTCATAGCTCAGACCGTAGGTGAGGCAGAGACCGTAGACCGTGTCGCCGGAGACGATCTTGTGCGCCATGATCTTGTAGTAGGAGCCGGAGGCGGGATACGTTGTCGAGGGGATGAGAATAACGTTGCCGGGGAGCAGATAGCTGTAGCTCACGCTGGGGTTCAGGCGCTGGATCATCGCGTCGTTCTCAGCGAAATCCACCTTGTACTTCTCGCAGATGCTCGTGACGGTATCGCCGGCCTGAATCTTGTGCGGGATAACGAGATAGCTGAGCGTATCCTCGGCGGGGATGTTGGGCGCCGTCGTAGCCTTGGCGGAAGCAGCGGCGGAAGCGCTCGGCGCGGCAGTGGCCGTCGTACCGGCAGACGCGCTCGGCGCAGGCGTGGCAGACGGAGCCGCGGTGGCCGTCGTTCCGGCGGCCGGCGCGGGCGTTGCGGCAGGCTTCACCGTTGTAGAGGCGGCGACATACTGCGGCATATAAAGGATATTGCCGGGGAGCAGGTTATAATAGGCCGCGTTGGGGTTGAGCAGGGAGATCAGCTTGGAATAGGCGTAGTAATCCAGTCCGTAGGAGGCGCAGAGAGCGTAAAGCGTGTCGCCGGAGACGATCTTATGCGCCATGATCTTGTAGTAGGAGCCGGAGGCCGGGACGGTCTTTGTCGGGATGAGAATGACCTTTCCGGGCATCATATAGTTGTAGTTGGTGATGTTGTTGATCTTGCGGATTGTTGCGTCGTTCGTGGAAAAATCCACGCCGAGCGCGGCGCACACGCCGGAAACGGTCTCGCCGTACTGCAATGTGTGCTGCGCGAGATAGTAGCTCACGGTATCGCCGGTGGGGACGTTCGCCGTCGGGGCGGGCGTCGTGCCGGGCTGGGGCGTGGCGGTCGGCGCGGCAGAGGTGCCGGAGGAGGGCGCGGGCGTCGGCGTCGCGGCGCCGGCGGGCGTTACGTACAGCGGCAGGATGAACTGCTGTCCGGCCATGAACACGTTGAGATTGTTGTTGAGCGCGGCGAGCAGCTTGTAGTTGGCGTTATAGTCGATGCCGTAGCTCTGGCAGAGCGCGGCGGGCGTCTCCCCGGCGACGAGCGTGTGCGAGAGGAGAGAATAATACGACTCCGAAGTCGTGGCCGTCTTCGTCGGCAGCCAGAGGACCTTGCCGGGCATCATGTAGTTGTAGTTCGTGATGCCGTTGATCTTGCCGATCATGGCGAGGTTGGCGTTGAAGTCGATCTTTTTCGCTTCACACACACCGTAGATCGTGTCGCCCGCTTTGAGAGTATAGCTCGTAAGATAGCCCACGACCTTGTCATCGGCGGCGTACGCCGTACCGGTGAGACCGGTGAAGAGCGCTGCCACGAGACACACGGTCAGCAGCAGGGAAAGAAGGCGTTTTTTCATATCAGGTTTCTCCCTTCGTTAAGCCCGCGCGGGGGCCGGGTAGATTTAAAAGACGGTTTCGTAAGTATATGACGGAGAAGCGGTGCGGTTCGTTCAGGAAAGAAGCGTGATCGGCGCGATATCCTGCCAGACGATGCCGGTGCGGTTGCCGTCTGCATCGACGAGATCCTGCGAAATTTTGCCGGTATAGATCATTTCGCCGTTTTGCAGCGTGAGGACGTATTGCGCGTCGGCGTCATCGGTGATCCACTCCGTGCCGGAGAAGGAAGCGCCCTCGCCGGGGAAGAAGTCCTGCTCGTCAAGGCTCATGAGACGCATGTCGCCGGGGAACAGACCCTGCGCCGGTTCGCTGATGCGGTGGGTGTGCCAGAGGGCCGTGATCTCGCCTTCGATGTACTCAACGATCGCCTTGTCGGTTGCGGTATAGAGAAGATACCGGCTGCCGCCGAGAGGGATGAACTCGGTGAACTCGGTCAGTTCGCCGTCAATGTACGCGCGGACGCGGATCGCACCGGTCAGCCCGTCGCAGTCCCACTGGCATTTGCCCTCGCGCTGCACCTCAACGCCGGAGGTCTTGTCCACATAGGTGTACACCGCCTCGTAGCGCCCCGGCGCGGTCATCGTGAGAACGGCGTCAGAGAATGTTTCGCGAAGGGAGGTCTGCGCGGCGTCCAGATTGTCGGCGCGAAGCTCGCGCCCGAGCGACGGATACGCCGTCGTGAATGGAACGTATACGAGCAGAAGGTAATCGGAGTTCATGTAGTAGCTGTCCGGATACTCGGCCTGAAGCCGGGCGTCGTGCGCGTCGAGCCGCTGCTGCACGGCGTTGAGCAGCGCGCCGTAGATCGCGGTGTACTGCGCGTAGGCGTCGGCATAGGAAATGCCCTCGGCTGCGGCGGGACTGGCGCTTTCCGGAACGCTCTCCGTTCCGGCGCCCGCCGTCGGCTGCGGCGTCTCGGCCTTGCCGCAGGCGGCGAGAGCGAGCAGCAGCGCGCAGCAGAGAATGAGAGAAAGGATTCTTCGTTTCATGGAGTATCTCCCGTTATGTACTATTTAAAATATAGAGATAAAGCTGTTAACATAATATTATGCCACAAGCCGGGAAAATTGCAAGCCCCTGCCGCAGCATTTTTCGCGGAAATATATGGCAAAAGAGGGAAATCGGGCGGAAAAAGCTTCCGCCCGGGGGAAAACTCAGTTCACATCCTCTTCCACAGACTCCGGAGCGAGCTCCAGCAGAGCGGGATTGCGGAGGAAATACTTCAGGCACTTGAGAGCGCTTGCAAAGTAATAGCTGTCGGCAATGCGCTCGTCGCAGGCGATGCGCAGATCCACATAGTGCCGCTCGACGCCGGAGGCGGTACCGTCGGTCTCCTGCACCTTGCGCCGCGCGCCGAACGAAACGGCGCAGGGGACGTTGCCGAAATCGGCAAGATGGGGATCCGCCGGGGGGACGCCGAAGCTGCCGAGATCGAGCATCGTTACGCTCCCATGGAAGGGGCTCGCGTCCAGCCACGTGCGCGGCAGCCAGTCAAAGTAATCCATCAGACGGAAAATGCTCATTGCCATGCGCAGCAGAATGCGGGGGAAGCGCATGAGCGAGTTGGCAAGCTTTTCGGGCGCGCTCAGAGAAATGTCGGCGCGGACTTCGTCTGTGGCCTCGGTGAGCTTGCGGTAAACATCGAAGACCGTATCGGTCGGTGCAAAGCGGACCTTAACGCTTGTCTCCGTTGCGGTGACGGAGGCGCTGCGCTTGACGGGGAGAACGACTTCAATGTCGTTGCGGGCATAAATGCGCCGGCCGGACACGAACCGGTTGACGCCCGGACGCATGGACACCGTGCGGACATACGCCGCGATGATCAGATGCAGAAAGCCGAGATTCGCCCAGCCGCCGGCGCGCTTTTCCCGCAGCCACTTCTCCACGCCGGTGACCTCCACGCTGTCCGAGAGGAAGCAGGTGGCGTCGCTCCGGCGGCGGAGGATATACGGCTGAATGCGGTTATAGGCGGGGAGTGTGTAAAGCTGACGGCCCTCCCGCCGGTCGTTCATATGTCGGGTATATCGGTCTGCCATGAAAGAGTCTCCTTTGTGGGTGCAGAATGGGGATTTTTCGGGTCCGATCGATGGACACAATTTGTTTATTATATAATATTATATAGTTTCTTTCGCATTTTGCAAGCATAAAATGCAACATGCCCAAAACAGGAAAAGTGGATTTAGTCAAAACAGGGAAATTTTAATCATATATTGAACGACATGACAATTTCACGACATTATCACTTGAAATTGATGGGAAAAAAGTGTACAGTTACGCTGTCAGAATATTAAACGGCGACGGGAGGTGTTTCAAAAAATGGCACTGGAAGCAATTCTTGCCGTAGAGCAGGCGGAACAGGAAGCGGCCCGGAAGAAGGCGGAAGCGGCGCAGAAAGCAAAGGAAATTGCCGCAAAAGCCGAAGCGGAAGGGAACGCGGCTGTGAAGGAAGCCTCGGAAAGAGCTGCGGCAGAGCTCTGGACGCTCGCGAAAAACGCGGAGGAAAAGAGCGCTGCGGAAAGTGAAAAGATCCGGCATGCGGCGCGCGAGGAGATGGATGCTCTGCGCACTCTCGCGGAGAACCGTCTCGAAGAGGCGGCGAATCGGATCGTGGAAAGGATCGTGAACGGATAAAATGAGCATTGTAGCCATGAAAAAGCTCCGGCTCATCGGCGTTCATTCCCAAAAGGAAGAACTGCTGCGTGAGCTGATGCTTCTCGGCTGCGTGGAGGTGTCGGATCCGGCAAGCCGGCCTGACCGGGAGGAGCTGACGGCCTTCCGGCGTTCGGACGGCGGAAAGGTCTGGCAGAAGCGCTCGGATCAGACAACGATCCTCAACGCGCTGCGTCTGCTGGACAAGCACGCCCCCGCCAAGAAGGGCCTGCTTACGCCGAAGCCGGAGGTCGGATGCGCCAAGCTGCTCGATGAGAGCGCCCTGGAGGCCGATCTCGCTCTGGCGGGAGAGATCCTCTCGCTGGACGCGGAGGCACGCAGCCTTCTCGCCCGCGCAAGCCGGGAACGCGCCTCGGCAGAGGCGATGAGCCCGTGGACGGCACTGAACGTCCCGCTGGAACGCATGGAGACGCAAAGCTGTGAAACGCAGCTCGGCACGCTTCCCGCCGCCGTCCCCATGGAGGAAGTAAACGCCGCGCTCTCGGAGCTGGAGGTCAGCTTTGATCTCGTCTCCGAGGACAAGACCAGCCGGTACGTATCGCTGTTCTTCCGCCGGGAGGATCGCGAGACGGTTGCCGCGGCGCTGCGGCCGCTCGGCTTTTCGGCCATTTCTCTGCCGGAGGGCACCGGGACGCCGGAGCAGATCCGCGCGGACGCGCTCTCCCGCAGCGAGGAGCTGACCGCGCAGGCGGCCAAAAAGATCGAAGAGCTTGCCTCTTATGCCCCGCACCGCGACGCGCTGCAGCTCGGCGCGGACACTCTCTCAACGCGCATCGCGCGCGAGGAGACGGCGGAACGGCTTCTGCAGTCGGACAGCACCTTCTATTTCGAAGGCTGGCTCACCGCGCCAGAGGAGAAAAAGCTCGGCGAGACTCTCGCAAAATACTGCTGCGCCTGGGAAACGGAAGAGCCCGATCCAGAGCACCCGGAGGAAGTTCCCATCCAGCTGCGCAACAACGCCTTGACCCGTCCGTACAACATCGTCACGGAGATGTATTCTCTCCCAGCGTACAACGGACTCGACCCCAACCCCTTCATCATGCCGTTTTTCGCGCTGTTCTTCGGCATCATGTTTGCGGATATGGCATATGGCTTGATTTTGCTGATCGCGGGACTACTCTTCCTCTGGAAAGCAAAGCCGAAGGGGAGCATGAAAAATGCCGCGGGGCTGCTGATCGAATGCGGTATCTCCACATTCATCATCGGTTTCCTGACCGGCGGCTTCTTCGGCGACGTTGTCTCCGTTATCGGCGGCTGGTTCGGCAAGGACTGGTCGATCGTACCGTATCTCGGCACGATCCATCTCGGCAGCATCACGATCGATCTGCCACTCAACCTGCTCGAAGGCAATAACCCGCTGTATGTTCTCGTCGCGGCGATCTGCCTCGGCGCGATCCATCTGGCGGTGGGCGTCGGTATCGGCATTTACCTCAAGCTCAAGGATGGCGAGTGGGCGGACGCCCTGCTCAACGATCTGTGCTGGTGGGTAATGATGGCGGGTATTCTCGTCATGGTGACCGGTGGGACGAAAATCGTCCTCTTCGTCGGCATCGGCATGATGGTGCTCGGCCAGCTCATCACCGGCAAGGGCTTCGGGAAGATCACCGGCATATTCACCGCGGTGTACAACGGCGCGACCGGGTATCTGGGCGATCTGCTCTCGTACTCGCGTCTGATGGCGCTGATGCTCGCCGGCAGCGTTATTGCGAGCGTCTTTAACCAGCTCGGCTCGCTCGGCAATGCCAACGGCATGACCGTGGGCGGCACGATCCTCTTCGTGCTTGTGTTCTGCATCGGCCATGCGCTGAACTTTGCGCTGAACCTGATCGGCTGCTTCGTGCACACGCTGCGACTGCAGTTCCTCGAATTCTTCGGCAAGTGGTACCGGGACGGCGGCAAGGCCTTCCGGCCTTTGAAAATCCAAACGAAATATGTAGATATCAAGGAGGAGTAAAACAATGATTAGTGCATTCTTTGAAAGCTTCGGCGGTCTCGCCATCGGTTTCCTGGGCGCGTCTCTCGCGTGCGGCCTCTGCTGCGCCGGCTCTGCCAAGGGCTGCGGTCTCGCCGGCGAAGCCGGTACCGGCCTTCTCAGCGAAGATCCCTCTTACTTCGGCAAAGTCATGATCCTTCAGGTCATCCCCGGCACGCAGGGCCTGTACGGCCTCGTCGTGTGGTTCTTCGCGCTGCTCCAGATGGGCGTGTTCGGCGGCAACATCGATCCGACCAACCTCACGGTTGTTGACGGTCTGCGCGTTGCGTGCGCCTGCCTCCCGATGGCGACCGGCGCTGCCATTTCCGCTCCGGCGCAGGGCCGCGTGGCCGCTACCGCCGTTAACCTGATGGCCAAGCGTCCCGACGACTGGGCGAAGGGCATCATCCTCTGCATTACGGTTGAGTTCTACGCCATCCTCTCGCTGCTCGCCTCCTTCCTGATGCTGCTGAATCTGCACCTCGGCGCCTGATCCGGAAAGGACCGGTATCGCCATGAACGGAATTGAAAAAATCACGGCCCGCATCACCGCGGAGGCGGACGAAGCCGCCGCCGCTGTGATCGCCGGAGCCGAAAAGACGGCCGGAGAGATCCGCGCCGCCTACCAGAAAAAAGCGGACGAGGCGTATGAAGCGCGCATGAACGAGGGCAACACCGAAGTTCGTCTCCGCGCCGAGCGCGTCGAGCGCGCCGCAAAGCTCCAGAGCCGCAAGGATACGCTCGCACTCAAGCAGAGCATTCTCGAGCACGCCTACGACAGAGCGAAGGAAAAGCTCCTCGCCCTGCCGCAGAAGGAGTATACGGCATTCCTCGCCGCTCAGGCGGGTCATGCCGCCGTCACGGGGCATGAAACGCTGATCCTCAACAGCCAGGACCGCTCCATGGGCGAGGAGATCGTCCGCGGCGCGAATGCGATTCTGGCCAAGCGGGGGCTACCCGCCGGGCTCACCCTCTCGGATGAGAGCGGCGACTTCTCCGGCGGTCTCAAGCTCCGCGAGGGCAGCGTGGAAGTCAACTGCACCGTTGACACGCTTCTTGCGCTGAGCCGGAACAGTCTGGATGCGGAGATCGCCGCCATCCTCTTTGACTGATCCGGTTGGAAGGCGGGAAGAAAATGGCAAACAAAAAAGTTTCGGACAAAGATTATCTGTTCATCTCCTCGATGCTCAAGGCACGGGAGAACCGCATGCTCCGCCGTGACCGGCTCGAGCAGATGCTCTCCTCCGGCAGCTTTGAGGAAGCCGCAAGGCTCCTCGCCGAGATCGGCTGGCCCGATCTTTCCGGCAAGGGCAGCGCGGCGGTGAGCGAGGCGCTTGCCAAGCGTCAGGCGGAGATCTATGCGGAGATCACCCGCTTCGTTCCGGAAAAGGAGCTGGTGGGCATCTTCCGGCTGAAGTACGACTACCACAACGCCAAAACCATCGTCAAGGGCGAGGGCGCGGGCGTTGACGCGGCGTACCTCCTCTCCGACGCCGGACAGGTCGAGCCGGAAAAGCTCGAAGCGGCGTTCCGCGAGGACAGCTTCCAGTTCATCCCCGGAAAGCTCGGCCCCGCCATGGCGGAGGCCAAGGGCATTCTTGCCCGCACCGGCAATCCGCAGCTGGCGGACTTCGCACTCGACAAGGCGTACTATGAGGATCTCAAGGCGCTGGCCGACGCGGTGTCGAGCCCCTTCGTGAAGGGCTATGTCACAACGCTCATCGACAGCGCGAACCTCCGCGCCGCGGTGCGCTGCGTGCGCATGGGCAAGGACGCGGAGTTCCTCCGCGGCGCGCTCGTCGCGGGCGGCAATGTTCCGGTGCAGCGGCTCGTGCAGGCGGTGTTCTCCGGCGAGGGGATCGCCGCGGCGTTCGCTTCGACGCCGTTCAGCGATGCCGCCGCGCTCGGCGCGGCCGCGATCGAGGGCGGCACGATGACGGAGTTTGAGCGTGAGTGCGACAACGCCGTCAACCGCTACATGACCGGCGCGCATCTCAAGAGCTTCGGCCCCGAACAGGTCGTCGGCTATCTGACGGCGGAGGAGGGCAACACCATGGCGGTCCGCATGGTGCTCACCGGGCTCCTGGCCGGCATTGCCCCGGAGCGACTGAAAGAAAGGCTGCGTGAGAGCTATGTATAAGATCGGCGTCATGGGCGGCAGAGAAACCGTTATGGGCTTTAAAGCGCTTGGGCTGGACGTGTTCCCCGTGGATAACGCGGACGAGGCGCGGCACACCCTCCGCCGGATCACCTCCGGCGAGAGCGAATACGCCATCCTCTATCTGGAGGAGAACCTGGCCGCGGAGCTTTCGCACGAGATCGACCGCTTCAAGGACAGCCCCACACCGGCGATCATCCTCATCCCCGGACGGGATGGGACGCTTGGTCTCGGCCAGAGCGCGCTGCGCTCGGCTGTGGAGCGCGCCGTCGGCAGCAACATTTTATAAAGGCAGCACCGCACAATATCGTCATCGGCGTCCGGCGGCGCTTTTGCGCGGAAAAGTCGTTCCTTCCCCTTGCAATACACAAAGTATTGCTGCGGGAAAGCGCCTGTTTTCCGTCGCAAAATCCCTCGCCGCCCGCTCTCGCCGAATTATGCGGTACAGCCTGAGAACTATTCTTTAACGACCCTTTTGCGCCGTATACGGCGCGCCGGGCGGCGGATATCGCCGCGCCGGAACCTTAACGGAAAGAAGGTAGAACATTGAGCGGAAAAGTGATTAAAGTATCCGGACCGCTGGTGGTGGCCGACGGTCTGGAGGACGCCAACGTATCGGACGTTGTCCGCGTCGGCGAACAGCACCTGATCGGCGAAATTCTGAATATGACCGGCGGCAGCGCCTCCATTCAGGTTTACGAGGAGACCTCCGGCCTTGGCCCCGGCGCCGAGGTCGTGACGACCGGTATGCCGCTGAGCGTGGAGCTCGGGCCGGGCATGCTCGAAAACATTTATGACGGCATCCAGCGTCCCCTGCCGGAGATCCGCGATCTCACCGGCGAGACGATCGCCCGCGGCGTGAGCGTTCCGGCGCTCAACCGCAAGAAGGTATGGAACTTCGTCCCCGTGGCGAAGGAGGGCGACGAGCTCGGCGCGGGCGATGTGATCGGCACCGTGCAGGAGACGAGCGCCATCCTCCACAAGATCATGGTTCCCCCGACGATCAAAAAGGGCACCGTGAAGTGGATCCGCGGCGGCGAATTCACCGTCGAGGAAAAGATCGCCTGCCTGACGCTCGGCGACGGCAGCGAGATTGAGCTGGATATGATCCAGCGCTGGCCGGTGCGTATCCAGCGCCCGAACGCCGGCAAATTCACCCCCAGCCGTCCGCTGAACTCCGGACAGCGCATCATCGACACCATGTTCCCCGTCGCCAAGGGCGGCACGGCAGCCGTCCCCGGCCCGTTCGGCAGCGGCAAGACCGTCGTGCAGCACCAGCTTGCAAAGTGGTCGGATGTGGATATCGTCGTCTACATCGGCTGCGGCGAGCGCGGCAACGAGATGACCGACGTTCTCAACGAGTTCCCCGAGCTGAAAGACCCCCGCAGCGGCGAGCCGCTGATGAAGCGCACGGTGCTTATCGCGAACACCTCCGATATGCCCGTGGCCGCGCGTGAGGCTTCCATCTACACCGGCATCACCATCGCGGAGTACTTCCGCGACATGGGCTATGACGTCGCCGTTCTCGCCGACTCCACGTCCCGCTGGGCCGAGGCGCTGCGCGAAATGTCCGGCCGTCTGGAAGAGATGCCCGGCGAAGAGGGCTACCCCGCATATCTCGCCAGCCGTATCGCGCAGTTCTACGAGCGCGCCGGCTGCGTCACCTGCCTCGGCAGCGACAAGCGGCAGGGCAGCGTCACCGCCATCGGCGCCGTCTCGCCTCCGGGCGGCGACACGTCCGAGCCGGTCTCGCAGGCGACGATGCGTATCGTCAAGGTGTTCTGGGCGCTTGACAGCTCTCTGGCCTACGCCCGCCACTTCCCGGCGATCAACTGGCTGACGTCGTACTCGCTGTACACCGACTCGCTGCGCGAGTTCTACGATAAGGAATTCGGCGCGACGTATATGGCCAACCGCACGAAGGCCATGAGCATTCTGCAGGAAGAGGCAGAGCTTCAGGAGATCGTCCGTCTCGTCGGTCAGGACGCGCTCAGCCCCGCCGACCGCATGACGATGGAGACCGCGCGTATGATCCGCGAGGACTTCCTGCAGCAGAACGCCTTCATCACCGAGGACGCCTATTCCTCTTACGGCAAGCAGTACCGTCTGCTCGATCTCGTGCTGCAGTACGATGCGAAGTGCCGTGTGGCGCTCGAAAAGGGCGCGGATCTGAACGGCCTCTTCAACATCGGCGCGCGCGAGGCCATCGGCCGCGCGAAAATGGCGCCGCAGGAAGAATATGAAACGGTTTACGACGGCATTCTCACCGAGATGCAGTCGGAGATCGACGAAGTTGTCCGGGGAGGTGAGGAGCAGTGATTCGCGAATATAAAACAATTAAAGAGATCGCCAGCCCTCTGATGATCGTGGAGCACGTCGACGGCGTTACCTACGACGAGCTGGCGGAGATCGAACTGCCGAACGGCAGCGTCCGGCGCTGCAAGGTGCTCGAAGTGGAAGGCGACCGCGCGGTTGTGCAGCTCTTTGAGTCGGCGCAGGGCATCAACCTTGCCGAGAGCAAGGTGCGCTTCCTTGGCCACCCGCTCCAGCTGGGTGTGAGCGAGGACATGCTCGGCCGTGTCTTCAACGGCATGGGCGAGCCGATCGACGGCGGCCCGGCCATCATCGCCGAGGAGCACCGCGACATTAACGGTCTCCCGATGAACCCCGCCGCGCGCGCCTACCCCGCGGAGTTCATTCAGACCGGCGTTTCCACCATCGACGGACTGAACACCCTCGTCCGCGGCCAGAAGCTGCCCATCTTTTCCTGCTCCGGTCTGCCCCATGCGGCGCTCGCCGCGCAGATCGCGCGTCAGGCGAAGGTGCTTGGCGACGGTGAGAACTTCGCCGTTGTGTTCGCCGCCATCGGCATCACGTTCGAGGAATCCGAGTACTTCATTCAGGAATTCCGCCGCACCGGCGCCATCGACCGCACGGTCGTATTCTCCAACCTCGCGAACGACCCCGCCGTCGAGCGCATTGCTACGCCGCGCATGGCGCTGACCGCCGCGGAGTATCTGGCATTTGAGAAGGACATGCACGTCCTTGTTATCCTCACGGATATCACGAACTACGCCGAAGCGCTGCGCGAAATTTCCGCCGCGAAGAAGGAAGTCCCCGGCCGCCGCGGCTACCCCGGCTACCTGTACACCGACCTTGCGACGATGTACGAGCGCGCCGGCCGCCGTGTGGGCCGCGCCGGCTCGATCACGATGATCCCCATCCTGACCATGCCGGAAGACGACAAGACCCACCCCATCCCCGACCTTACCGGCTACATTACCGAGGGTCAGATTATCCTCAGCCGCGATCTTTACCGCAAAGGCGTTGTGCCCCCGGTGGACGTGCTGCCGAGCCTTTCCCGACTCAAGGACAAAGGCATCGGCGAGGGAAAGACCCGCGCCGACCATGCCGGTACGATGAACCAGCTGTTCGCAGCCTACGCCCGCGGCAAGGAAGCCAAGGAGCTCATGACGATCCTGGGCGAGGCGGCGCTGAGCGACGACGACAAGCTTTACGCGAAGTTTGCCGAGGAGTTTGAAAAGCGCTATGTCTCCCAGGGCAACGAGACCAACCGCTCCATCGAAGAGACACTCACCATCGGCTGGGAGCTGCTCTCCATCCTGCCCGAGCGCGAGCTCAAGCGCATCAAGCCGGAGTTCATTGCGAAGTATCTTCCCAAGAAGCAGCAGTAATGCGCTTCGCGGAAAGGAAGAGGTGATCCCATGGCAACCATAACACCGACCCGAATGGTGCTCAACCAGATGAAGGGCCGACTGAAAACCGCCTCCCGCGGCCATAAGCTGCTCAAGGACAAGCGCGATGAGCTGATGCGTCAGTTTATGGACGTTGTCCGCCGCAATAAGGAGCTGCGCACGAAGGTCGAGCAGGGACTGACCGAAGCGTTCGGCGCGCTGAGCGTGGCGAGCGCGGTCATGTCGCCGGAAATGCTCGAGCAGGCGCTGCTCTATCCGCGGCAGAGCGTGGCGCTCGATGTGAGCTTCAAGAACATCATGAGCGTCAACGTCCCGGTCTACGATTTCCAGACCAAGACCGCCGAGGAAGGAGATATCTTCCCCTACGGTCTCGCGCAGACCTCCGGCGAGCTGGACGACGCCATGACCGCTCTCTCGGGCGTGTTTGAGGACATGCTGGAGCTTGCACAGGTCGAAAAAACGATGCAGCTTCTCGCGCAGGAGATCGAAAAGACGCGCCGCCGCGTGAACGCGCTCGAGTACGTCATGATCCCCGATCTGCAGAAGAACATCAAATACATCTCCATGAAGCTCGAGGAGAACGAAAACTCCACGAAGGTACGCCTCATGAAGGTGAAGGAAATGGTCCTGCAGGACGCGCACCATTACGAATACTGAAAAAGCGAAAAGGCACTCTCGCAAGAGAGTGCCTTTTGCGCCGCGAAGAGGGCGCGAGTATGTTTGAAGAGATCCGGGGCAGCGATAGCTGGCTGTCCGCGGAAAAAATCGAAAAGGGCTGGTCGAGCGACGCAAAATACCATGTCCGGACACGGGACGGGCGACATCTGCAGCTGCGTATTTCCGCACCGGAGCGATATGCGGCAAAGAAAAAGGAATACGAGATCATCGAAAAATTTTCCTCTCTCGGATTTCCGATGTCCGGGCCGGTGGAGTTCGGGCGGTGCGCTGCGGGGACGTATATGCTGCTCACGTTGGTCGAGGGCGACGATCTGGAAAAAGTTCTGCCGCTGCTGCCGGAGAAAGAGCAGTACCGTCTCGGACGCGAGGCGGGCGGCATCCTGCGCGAGATCCATTTGCTGCCGCTGGACGCGGCGGATGTGCCGGAGGGGACGAAAAAGGAAAAGAAGCTCTGTCAGCTCGAACGCTATGAGGCGTCAGGCGTTCGGATACCCGGCGACGAAGGCACCGTTGCTTTCGTGCGGGAGAATATCGACGCGATATGGACGCAGCCGCCGGTATACCTGCATGGAGACTTCCATCCGGGAAATCTGGTGTACCGGAGGGACGGCTCGCTCGGCGTGATCGACTTCAACCGCTGGGAGGTTGGCGACCCATACGAGGAATTCTATAAACTCGAATGCTTCGGCGTCGAGGCCAGCACGGTGTACTGTGCGGGACAGATCGACGCCTATTTTGCCGGGAATGTGCCGGAAAACTTCTGGAAGGCGCTTGCCGTATACAGCGCCCACGCGGCGCTTTTCTCCATCGTCTGGGCGGAGCCGTTTGGCGAAAAGGATATCTCTGAAATGAAAGCGCGCGCTGTGCGCATCATCCGCGACTACGATTTCTTCCGGACGCTCGTGCCGAAATGGTATTCCGAGATCACTTGCCGGTGAGAGAGCCCCACCATTCAAGGAGACGGAAGCGGAGGACGTAGCTATCGCCGTCTTCGGTGATGAGCTTCACGTCGTCATCCGAGAGCGCCGCGGCCTCCTGCGCCGTCTCCACGCCTGCGGTGCAGAGCGGGGGATACACCACGCACCACCAGTTCCGTCCGCCCCCTGCTCCGAGCGTTACGCGAAGCGAGGTATATACGCCCGCGGGGAGAGAGAAGGTCTCGTATTCCCGCGTCGGGTATGTCTCGCGCCCGAGTTCCACGCGGGCGCTGCCGCCGCTCACGGTTTCGGCGATGCGTTGGAGTTCGCCGGACGCTGCGGCGATTACCGCAGCGGCGTCTTCCGCGCCGGAGGCAGCTTCGAGCCGCGGCGAGAGATATGCAAGCAGCGCATCGCGCACCTCGAGCTTCATGCGCTGATCTTCCGCCGCGTCGGACGAGGCGATCACGTGCAGCCGCACGACCTTGTCTGCAAGCGCGCTCTGCCGCCCCTGCGCCCACACACCGGTGAGCAGCGTTACGCATACTGCCGCGAGCAGCGCCGTTTCCCAAGGCCGCAGCCGGTCGTTGTTTCGCATAAAAAGAACCGCCCTTCTATGTACGAGATGTACATAGTATGGGCGGTTTTGGAATTTTTTAAACCGGTACAATCAGGGCTGCGGTGTTTCTGCCGGGATTTCCGGCGTCGGCTCCGGCATGGAAAGATCGATATCCGTGATGATCTGGCAGGCGGGAAGAGCCTCCTGGAGCGAGCGCACCATGTCGGCGGTGAGCGCAGCGTTGCCGGTGATGTTCAGCGTGCGCAGCGCGGCAAGCGAGCGGAGTGCTGCAAGGGAGTTCAGATCATTGTAGCTGAGATCGAGCTCTTCAAGCGCTGTGCAGCCAGAGAGCGCGGTAATATCGCGCAGCGCGTTGTGGTTGAAGTCAAGCCGGCGCAATGCCGTGTGGCCGGTCAGGGCGGAGATGTCGTAAAGGTTGTTGTACCCGAGCCGCAGCTCCTCCACAGAGAACAGCTCTGCGAGCGGCGCGAGATCGGTGAGCGTGTTGCCGTAAGCGCTCAGCCGATGGAGCTGGTGGAATTTTTCGATGCCGGAGAGCGTTGTAAGCCCCAGCGCATCGATCGTCACGTCATAGGCGTCTGAGGAGAAGGACTGGTCGCCGAAAACAACGGTGTAGTACTTCGGCTCGTGGACGATCTGGCAGTTCGGCAGCATGGATTGCAGCGCGTCGATGCCCTCGGCAGTGATGCCGTCGTTGTTTTCAAGATTCAGATACGCGAGCGAGCGCAGCGAGGAGAAAAGCTCGTTATCGAGATCGCTCCGTCCCGTGGCACTCAGATTGAGCGATGTGAGCTTCGGCAGCAGCGCGAGCACGGAAACATCGGAGATCGGGTTGTTGGAGAGATTCAGCTCGCGCAGCTCGGAGCAGCCGGAGAGCGCGGAAATGTCCGTAATGCCGCGCCCCGAGAGATCGAGCGATTCAACGGACTCGGTGAAGTCCAGCCCGCCGAGCGACACCGGGCGCGAGCCCTTCACGACGCTGTCGCTGAATACGCGGCAGCCCGGCAGCGCCTTTTGCAGATCCTCCAGTACATAGTCTGCGATCTCCACGCCCTGAATGGAGAGCGTTGTGAGCGCGGTGAGCGGCGAGAGAGCCGAGAGGTCGGCGATGGGATTTCGATCCAGATAGAGCGTGCGCAGCTGTGTGAGGGAGGCGAGCGGCGATACGTCCGTGATTGCATTATCGGAGAGAACGAGCGTACGCAGCTGGGGGAGCGCAGCGAGAAAGCTCACGTCTGAGAGACTGCAGTTTGTGAGCGAGAGCGTTGTGAGATTGCCGAGCGATGCGATGGCCGCGCAGTCCTCGGCGGAGAGCGCCTTTCCGGCAAGCTCAAAGCTGTCTGCCGCGGGATCCGTGCTCACTCCGGCGACCGTAAGAGACGCGGAAGCGGTCGGCGCGGCAGTCACCTCGGGCGTCGGCGTTGCGTCCGCCTTATCCTTCCCGGCGGACGGCCCCTGCAGCAGCAGAAACAGCAGCGCCAGCGCCAGCAGAACAAAGCCCGCCGCGGCAAGTATGTACAATATTTTCTGTTTTTTCGTAATCGGATGCATGGCGTCCTCCCGATGCGGCGATTTATATCAAAATATAAGTATAGCCGCTTTGCCGCCGTTCGTCAATTGGCGGAAAAAGTAAGCGGCTGCGTCTCATTTCTAAGACGCAGCCGCCAGGGAAAAAGTTCCGCTTATGCCTCCGGCACGTATTCGCCGGGATCGACGCTGCTTCCGCCGCGCCGCATGGCGAAGTGGAGATGCGCCGCCTCGCCGGATTCGGCGAGAGCCGTTGTGCCGGCTGCACCGACCGTGTCGCCGCAGCTCACCGTCTGCCCGATGCCGACGGCGGGGGAGACATCCAGATTGGCGTACACGCTCACGACATCGCCGCCATGATCAATCTCCACGACGGTGCCGAGAAGATCGTCCTCATACACCGCCGTCACGGTGCCGTCCGATACGGCAAGCACCGGCTCACCCGCGGCGCAAGCAATGTCCCAGGCGCGGTGAACGCGCCAGTCGGCCATCGTGCGGTCATAGGAGAGCGCTTCCGCGCTGTAGCCGCGAAGAAGCGTGCCGTTTACCGGGCGGATGAACTGCGGCGCTGCGGGTTCGCTCACCGCTGCCGGAATCTCCGGCAGCTCCTCCTGCACGGCGGGGGCCTGCGCCTCCGGCAGGTCTTCGCCCGCTGCGGCGGGGAGAACGCCCGTGCCGAGCGGGAGATGCTCGTCCTCATCGGTGTTCATGACGGGGATGGAGCCCTGCGGCGGCGCGGTCTCCTGCGCCGATGCTGTGATGTCCGCTTCCTTGACCGGATCACGCTCTACATCAGCCCTGCTTCCGCGCCCCACCAGCCAGAACGAAGCCCCGACCAGAACGGCGCACAGAAGAAGGACTATGTAGAAGCCCTTCCCGGCAAAGAACGCATTCAGCTTTTTGCTGAATCCTTTCTTTTCCTCCATGGTTAACCTCCTCGAATTGGGATTCGTGGGTATTTTTGCCTGTACGAAGAGAATTTATACACACACTGCGCGCCGTTCACATTTTGTTTTCAGAAATAACACAGTCTGTTTAGGAAACTTCGGGGGATTTCCGGTAATATATAGACAGTCGGACGAAGCAAGACAGATGAATCCCTCCAATTATTTCTTTCCCTCTCATTTCTCCCCTTTCGGGCGATCCTCCAGCCCGCAGCCGTCTCTCTCTCCAGGCTGCGAATCGGACGGCAAAAGCGGAACGGCAATCAGCCGTTCCGCTTTTTGCAAGTTCAAACGAACCCCTGCGCCTCTGCGGCGCTTTCCGCGGTTCGGGAAAGCCTGTCGTGCCCGGCGGGTTATTCACACTTTGTTTTCAGAAATAACACAGTCTGTTTAGGAAAGCCGGGCGGATTTCCGGTAATATACAGACAGTCGGACGAAGCAAGACAGACAAAACCTCCAATTATTTCTTTCCCTCTCATTTCTCCCCTTTCGGGCGATCCTCCAGCCCGCTGCCGACTCTCTCCCGGCGGCGAATCGGACGGCAAAAAGCGGAACGGTATATAACCGTTCCGCTTTTTGCGTTTTTCTTTTGTCAGCCGATGCCGAGCTCGGTGCGGACGCACTCCTCCATGCGGATCAGCGCCTCGACCTCTTCCTTGGCCGAGTTATCCAGCCGGCGCGGATCGGCGCTGCGGCAGTAGGTGGACATGGGGATGCCGGCGAGCTGATGATAGTATTTGCAGCTCACAGGGTAGCACGTCCGCTCGATCATGCCGGCGAGCGTCAGAAAATCGTTGGCGAAGGCGGCCTTCGCGGGATCGGTATCCCGGTGCGTGACGCAGTACTTATAGATGTCGGGGTGGAAGTTCGCCATAATGCCGCTGTATCCGGCGGAGCCGTGGCAGTAGCTGTCGTACCAGGACTGGCAGTTCGCGTTGAAGAGCTTCATGGGCGTGCCTGCGGAAGCTTCCAGACGCTTGCGGATGAGCTCATAATCGCAGCAGGTGTCCTTGATGAACACGAGACGGCCGCCGGGGGCGTAGTCGCGGATGAAGTCGAGCGACAGAAGACGCTTCCACGGCATCGGGCATTCGTAGATACCGAACGAGATTTCGGGGAATGTGGCGAGTACGTCGTCAATGTTCCGGCGGAAGGCCTCCTCGCCCTCCGACTTGATGTCCATCCGGTTGGATACAAGCACGTAAGCGCCGATGCCGGGGATCTTCATCATGTCCTCAATCTGGCGGTACTGTGCGGCGCGGTCGGTTTCGGTGTTGCCGGAGGCGACGATCTGAATCCGCCCCGCGACGGTTTCCGAAACGCAGCGGGCGATATCCAGCTTTTCCTGCGCCGAGAGATAGTGCATTTCGCTCGACTGGCACACGGCGAAGATGCCGTCGCAGCCTTTTTCAATATACCAGTTCGTCAGTGCTTCAATCGCCTTGAAATCCGGGGTGTTGTTCTCCGTCCAGGGCGTTATCATTACCGGCCAAACGCCGTCATGGATCGCAAAAGTCATAGTTGACCTCCTAAATTTGATATCAGGCCATCATGCCGGTGAGTTTCGGCAGGAAGAGCACCACATCGGGGATGTACGTGATCACGGCGAGGACGATCAGCATCACGATGATCGGCCACCAGATCTCCCTGATGATATCCTTCAGCGGCGTGCCGGAGATGCCTGAGGTGATGAACAGGCACATGCCGAACGGCGGGGTGGACAGACCGACCATCATGTTGAAGCAGATGATGAGACCGAAGTGGATGATGTTGATGCCCATAGCTTCCGCCACCGGCCAGAGGATCGGGATCATAACGAGCTGGATGACCGAGGTATCGACCAGGCAGCCGAGGATCAGGATGATGATGTTGACGGCAAACAGGAACACGTATTTATTGGTGGTGATGCTGAGCAGCCAGTTGCCGAGGATCGTGCCGATCTGCTCCTTGGCGAAGATGAAGGAGATGGCAGAGGCGGCGCCGATCATGATGGAAACGGAGCCGGTGCCCTTCATCGTATCAACGAGAACCTGCTTGAGCGTTTTCCAGGACATGATCCGGTAGATCAGGAAGGAGACAATCAGCGCGTACAGACCCGCGATGGCGCCGGCCTCGGTCGGGGTCATGATGCCGGTGTAAATGCCGACAAGCAGGATGACCGGGGTGAGCATCGCCCAAATGGACTTCGTGAGATAGAGAAGATAATCGCGCAGCTTCGGGGGAGCCGTGCGGGGGTACTGTCTCTTTTTCGCAATGAAATACACGTAAATGCACAGCGCAATGGCGAGCAGCACGCCGGGCACCATGCCGGCCATGAAGAGCGCGCCGACGGATGCGCCGGTGAGCATCGCGTAAACGACCATGGGGATGGACGGCGGGAAGATCGGGCCGATGGTGGCGCTGGCCGCCGTGATGGCGCAGGAGAAGCCGTCGTCATAGCCTTCCTTGCGCATGGCGTCGATCTCCAGCTTGCCGAGACCGGAGGCGTCGGCAATGGCGGAGCCGGTCATGCCGGAGAAAACGAGAGAGGCGAGGACGTTCACGTGCGCCAGACCGCCGCGGAAGCGGCCGACCAGACCCATGCAGGTGCCGAAAACGTACTCGGTGATCTTGCCGGCGTTCATTACGTTTGCCGCAAAGATGAATAGCGGTACCGCGACGATCGTGCCGTTGGTAAATATTGCTTCAATGGTCTTCTGCGCCACCAGATGCAGGCTGCCGCCCGCGCCGGTGACAAGCGCGCCGAAGCCCACGCCCTTGATGAGGCCGTCGGTCAGGAAGTACAGCGTACATGCGGCGATCATGCCCGCGGGGATCGGCATACGCAGCACGAAAATGAGCACGAACGTGACCAGAAATACAATGAGAGGCAGGTGCTCCAACATTTACTTGTCCTCCCTTCCGCCGTGTTCGGAGTGGAAATCGATGCTTGTGAGATCTATGTTCTCCTGAGCGAGCGACTCTTCGATGACCTGTTCGGCCTCGCTCTTATCTTCGTTTTTCATCTTTTCGATGTAGTGCTCATTGCCGCAGAGCACCATGATGTATTCGTATATCTCCATGAGCGCATAGATCATCAGAATGGTGATCATCACGATATACGGGAAATACACGACGGTTTTCGGCCACTTGAGAATGGTGGTCACCTGATGGCGCGACGCCAGTCCCAGAACATAGTGGAGGGAGGGCATGATGTTGCAGAAAGCGGTGAACGCGATGATGATGTCGCCGAGCAGGGCGGTGATCGCCTTGCCCTTGACGCCGAGCTTATCGTAGAGAAGCGTAAACGTAACGTGTGCCTTCATGCGCTGCGCATAGCAGGCGCCGAGCAGAACGAGCCAAAGAAAGCAGCTCTGCTCCACTTCGACCGCCCAGGCCTGGGGCTGCCGGATGACATAGCGCATAAAGACCTGATAGCAGAATATGACGAACAGAGCTGCGAGCGCGATCGACGGGATGTATTTCTCCACGCAGTCGCGGATGAATCCAAAGATTTTTTTCCCGACCAATGTAAATCTCTCCTTTCGCGTGCGGGTAAGAAAAACCCGGGGAGTCGGGTTGCCTCGGCTCCCCGGGTGGGGTCAAAGATTTACGCCATCGCCTGGATCTGCGCAAGGAGATCCTTATCCCAGGTGTCGGAAATGGGATCGGCGAGGTAGGTTTCGAGAACGTGGTCGGCGAACGCGGCGACATCGGCCTCGTAGATCGTCATACCCTGCTCACGCAGGAAATCCTGAACTTCGCTCTCGGTCTTGAGGTTCTGCTCGTCGCAGGCGACGCGGGCGGCCTCAACGGCTTCCATGACCCAGCCCTTCTGGGTGTCGGTCAGCTTGTTCCAGGTGTTGAGGTTGATGGTCGGCCACACGGAGTCGACGAGGTGGTTGGTCAGGGAGATGGACTTCTGGACTTCGTAGAACTTGGCGGACTTGACGGTGGGCAGGGGGTTGTCCTGGCCGTCAACGGTGCCGGTCTGGAGAGCCAGATACAGGTCATTGAAGCCAACGGCGGTGGGGTTCGCGCCCATGGCCTTGCCGAGAAACACCCAGGCGTCGGAGTTCGGCATGCGGAGGTTGATGCCCTTGAGATCTTCGGGGGTCTTGATCTGCTTGTCCTGAGACAGAGAGATCTGACGGGTGCCGAGATAGAAAGCGCCGAGCGGGAGGATACCCTGCTCTTCGGCGACCTTCTGGAACATGGCCTGGCCGATCTCGCCGTTGAGGACCTTGGTCATGTGCTCGTAGCTCTGGAACACGTAGCCGGCGGTGAACATGGAGATCCAGGGGGAGCCGTCGGTCAGCCAGGAAGCGGAGGAATAAATCATGTCGACGTCGCCGTTCTTGAGCGCGTCGTGCTCGGTGTCCTGACCGTACAGCGTGCCGGAATCGTAGCACTCAACGGTCATGTTGCCGCCGGAGATGGATTCGAGGGTCTCTTTGAAGACCTTCTGGGCAGCGCCGTGGGCGTCGGTGGGGACAGCGGCGATGGAGAAAATGAGGTTGACGGGATCGCCAACATCGTTCGCCGGCTCTTCCGCCGGTTCCGCTGTGGGCTCGGCAGCGGGTTCCGCTGTGGGCTCGGCCGGGGCAGCGGTCTGACCGCATGCGCACAGCGCAAACAGCATAACAAGTGCGAGAAGCATTGCGATAGTTTTCTTCATTTCTTTGCCTCCTTTAGTTTTATGCAAACTGCGGGTTCCTCCGCCCACAGATATGCCCGGGGAAAATGGGGGACTCAGGCATACAGCCGCTCTCGGATCCGCTGCGTGATATCCAGCAGAATATCGGCGCATTCCTGAAGCTTCCGGTCGGTCATGACCGGCGCGGGGCCGGAAGAACTGATCCCGGCAACGAGCCTGCCTCTGGCGTTATACACCGGCACGCCGGTGCAGCGGACGTTCGCTTCGTGCTCGCAGTTGTCGATGGAAAAGCCCCGCTCGCGCGTTGCCTGCAGCTCCTGCAGGATCTGCGCGGGATCGGTGATCGTCTGCGGCGTGTGCGCCGGGACGGTTTCGGGGATGCGGGAGAGCCATTCCTCCGGCGGGAGATTTGCGAGGATGGCCTTTCCGATGCCCGTGGTGCAGAGCGGCGCGCGCTCGCCGCAGATTTCGCGGTACGGCAGCTCCTTCATGCGCGCAATGGGGTGGGCGACATACAGATACAGCACGTCCGTTTCGTACGGGATGCCGAAGTAGACGATCTGTCCGGTGCGTTCCGCGGCCTCCAGAAGAAGGTCGTACACCGCGTGGGGATAGCCCAGGTGCTGGTTGATGATGAAAGCGTGCTCCAGCAGCCGGTAGCCGAGGGCGTATTTTCGGTTGGGCAGCTGACGCAGATAGCCCGTCTGGCAGTAGGTGGATATGATGTTGTGCGCATTGGATTTTCCTATGCCGAGCTTTTCGGAAATTTCCGTGACGCCGAGCTCCGGCTCCTCGACCGAGAAACAGTCCAGAACACGGAGCGCTTTTGCCAGCGAACTGACTTTCGGTTCACTCATACGAAATCCTCCGCTTCCGACTTTTTTGTCCTCTATTAGAGAACAAAGTTTCTGATTACGATACAATTATATCTCTGCCCGAGAAAACATGCAATAAGTAAGTTGATTTTCCACAAAAACAACATGGCGAATTACGGGAACTTGTGTAGTATATACAAGTTTTCGACTGGACTGTTCTGTATGGCGCAAAGAACGGCGGCCGCGCTATTTTGCGGTGACTTGCTTCGCGTTTTTTGATGAATTATAATAACCGGCGAAAGGGGAGTGCAGGTATGATCTACGATACCATCGAGCATGCGAGGCTGTACCGCGGCATAAGCCAAAACCTTGCGAAGGCGCTGGATTTTCTGACCGGCACCGATTTCAAAAGCATGCCGGACGAGCGCGTGGAGATCGACGGCGACAGGGTTTTTGCCTTCTTTCAGCGCTATGATACGCTGCCGGTAAACGACCGCCCGGAGGCGCACCGGAAGTATATCGACATCCAGTATCTGATCGAGGGAGAGGAGCTGATCGGCATAGCGCCGCTCTCCGCGATGAAGAGGGAAGTGGAAGCCCGCCCGGAGCGGGATATCTATTTCTATGAGGGCGAAACGGTGAATATCTCCATCGGCGGCGGACGCCTGGCAATCTTCTTCCCGCAGGACGCTCACGCCCCGAGCATTGCCGTGGGCGAAAGCCGCCCGGTGCGAAAGGTCGTTGTCAAGGTTGCGGTTGAATAACACCTGTCCATAGAGAAACCCGGAGCCGGTGCGTTTTTTACGCACCGGCTCCGGGCCTTTTATTCGGTTACGGCGTCCATCGCCGCGGCGTACCATGCTCCGCCGTTCGGGCAGACGAACGCCAGCTCATAGGCGTTCTGCATGTTGTAGTTTTTCTGTTCCCACCAGGAATTGGCGGTAAAGTCCGCTTTGTAGCGGACGGTGCAGACGAAGCAGTTCGCACCGACAAACGAGAAATCGGTGAACGTCAGTTCGTCATAGCTCACGCTTGTGGCGGACGCCCAGATCATCGCGTCGGTGGATTCCTGAATGTACCGGTAAAGATCGGTCGTCCACATGATGCAGTCGAGCAGCTTGTAGTAGCGCTTCATGGAAGCGCGTACCGTCGGATCCATTTCCTTCTCTTCGTCCTCCACATCCTCGCGCGTAAAGGAGAGATCGCCGCGGAACGACTGCGAGCTGTAGTCAATGTAGCGGTTGAAGAAATACTGTACCGTGCCTTCCACGGCGCTCTGGAGCGAGGCGTTGTTCGGGTGGAAGAACATGATCTGCCCGTTCTTCCCGACGAGCGGGGAGAGCGCTGTGCCGTCGGCGGCGGTCGCCTGCACGTCCGGCAGGGAATAGAGATCGTCAAACGACCAGCGCACGGTATCGTAGGCTGCGTCGCCGGTGTAGTACTCCAGACCGCGCAGAATGCCGCGGTCGGAGCTCTGCGCGTCATTCGGCGTGAGAACCGCGCCGCAGAGCGTCACGGTGACATCTGAGGGGGCGGTGATCGAAACGCTGTAGCGCGGCAGGGGGAGCACGTAGCGCGTGACGCCGTCGCCGGTGTCCGGCTCCGGGGCGATCTCGTCGCCCGCGGCGTTTGTCACGGTGATCGCGCCGTACATTTTCTCCACGCGGTAGCGCGTGAGGCGCGGCACAACGGTGAACCGGCTCTCGATCTCCGGCATATCCGAAAGCGGGATATCCCGCTCGGCAATCTGTGCATCGGTGAGCGCGATGCCGTTTATATACACCGTTTCGCCCAAAAGCGCCGTGACCTCCACGGCGGTGCTGCGGAGATTGCCGAGCGCTTCGCACGGCGCAATTTCGCCGACCTGCCAGAGATGCTTTCCGAAGCCGAGATCGCTGCCTGGCTTTTCCGTGAGCGACACGGTGCACACGTCCACGCCGCCGCAGCGGACGATAAACCGGGGCGACACCGCACTGCTCTCCGGCGCGCGGCGGTAAGAAAAGCTCTTTCCGGCGAGCAGGACGCTTTCGTATTCATCGTAGAGCGCGGCGGTGTCGTCAAAGACGCCGGATTCGCTCTCGATCGAGGCTTTCACATAGCCGAGCCAGGTTTCCGGCGCGGTGGTCTCCATGAGATCATCCATGACGTGCTCGGGCAGCGCCTGCTCATATACGCGCAGATATTTATAAAATGCCGCGCAGCCGAGCGAGGCGAAGAGAAGCCATACCACCGCATAGAGGATAAGGAACCGCCGCCAGCGGCGGCGGGAACGCTTCGCCGTTTCGTCCGCCGGGGCAGCACTTTCCGGCACGGCGGACGGCGTTTCGATTTTCTTTTCTTCCATATTCACGCCCCCTCCGGCAGAACGACAAACGCCGTGGGAATGCTGCGCGGCCCGGTGACGGAGGCGCAGTTGTTGATGATCTCGCCGCCGTACACCATGACGCTGGAGGAGCCGCCGTCGAGATTGCCGGCGTTCACCGCGCCGTATTCGAGCATGATGTCCGCTACGTCCTGCATCGTTGCGCCGAGCGTGTTGATCGACCGCCCGTCGAGCACGAGCAATAGGACGCTTCCGTCGGCGCACTGGCCGATGGCGGTGCGCGGGTTGACACCGCCGCCGAGGTTTTTCGACTGGATCTCGCCGTTGATGATGAGCGCGGAGGCGAGCCCGTCGTGTGTGCGGAAGCTCACCGCGTCGGTGATGTTCTGCGCGAGCGCCTCATCCGCCGTCATCGTGCCGACGTGGAGGATGTGGCCGGCGTCAAAGCCGACGACATTATAGAGCTCATCTTCGCGCCCGGCGCTGAGCAGCGCGCCGCCGGAGATCACGAGACCCTGCGGCACGCCGCCGTTGCCGCGGCCGTTTTCGTCGTTGAAGCCGCCCGCGTTCGTTCCGGCAACGCCGCCGTATTTTGCCACGAGCTCCGTGAGCTGCATGCCGGGGACGCTGGCGTCAAATTCCTCGCTCGAAACGCCGAGAATGACGCGCGAAGGATCGTGCACGATAAGAAGCTTTCCCTTGGCTGTGCCGCGGGTGATGGCGACAAGCTCCACGCCGTCGTCGCCGCCGGAGGTCTCTCCCGGTGCGGCGGGCGCAATATGGATGAGGGAAGTGTTCACCGTTTCGGTCTCGTCGTTTTCGGTGCTCTCGCTCTTGAAGGCATCTACCTCCTCCTGCGAGAGGAAAATGTTCGGGATCCATTGAATGGCGCTCGTTTCGCGCATGGAGCGGCAGAATTTTTCCGTCACGGTCGGAGAGGGGCCTTTTTCCAACACCCAGATCACGCCGAGAAGCGTGATAAGCAGCAGCGCGAGCGTAACAAGGAGAAACGCGCCCAGCCGTCCCAGCGGACGGGCGGTATTTTTTTTCGGTTTGCTTTGTTCGTTCGGCTGCATGAAGTCATTCCTTTCCGGAGAGGGTATTTCTATTGTATCCGCGAAGACGGACGATTGCAAGGGAGAGGCGAGGGAAAATCGTTAAGACTTTATAGAATGTTAAAGGGGAGGAGCAGAGCCCCTCCCCTACGGGGATTCCACGGGAGTTATGCGTTCTCCGGCGCGGCGGTGCTGGCGAAGAGCGCGGCTTCCGCGCTCTCGTAGGCGGTGTACCAGACGCTCTGGCCTTCCTCAAGACCGGAGACGATCTCGACCTTTTCGCCGTCCGATACGCCGGTGACGACTTCCACGGGGTTGGTCAGCTCGCCGGTCTTGGTGTCGCGGCCGGTGTATACGACCGTTTTGAAGCCCTGCTCGGCCAGTGCCTCGGCGGGGAGCCAGAGGACGTTCTCCGTTGTGCCGACGGTGAGCACCGCCATGGCGTTCATGCCGTCGAGCATGTTTTCCTCGCGCGGCAGGGTGATGGTGACGGTGTATTTGCTGTTGCCGCCGTTGTTCTTTCCGTTCGGGTCGATGGCGCTCACGGTGCCGGTGAAGGCACGGCCCGGCAGCGCGTCAACGGTGATCTCCGCTTCCTGCCCGGTGTGGACGGAGAGAATGTCCATTTCATCCACGAGCATTTCCACGCTCACCGTTTCCGTGGACGAGACGCGCATGAGCTCGGTTTCGGTGCGGTCGTACATCTCAAAGGCGGGTGCTTCACCGCCGCCTCCGCCGCCCCAGATGATCGAGTCGTCCGGGAATTCCGGCTCCTCCGGCTTCTGCGGGCGCACGACCCAGAGCAGCACACCGTTTTCGTCATACACAAGATAGACGAG
>CAKSWA010000031.1 GCA_934511165.1 uncultured Oscillospiraceae bacterium
CCAGAAAATGCCTCGGCTGGAGAACCCCACTGGAAGTTTTTTCCTCTTCCTGTGTTGCACTTCATTGACTATCTGCCAGGTTTCCGTTCCTTTTATAAGCACAGCCCCTGAGAATACACAAGGTATTCTCAGGGGCTGCTTATTCAGGGAGCCTTTTCTTTGTCTCCCGTAATATAATAATCGCAATACTCCCCACCCGCAGCGATGGTCTGCTCTCGGTGGAGCACGCCGTGCTGGAGCGTTATCATCACATTGTCCAGCTCGCAGAAGAGCGGCATCAGCTCCGCAACGCCGAGCTTTTCCGCATAGGCACAGACGGGGCAGCGCGTGATGCGGTAGTAGCACGCGCCCTCATAGGGCTGGCCGACAAAGTCCACCTTAAAGGATGTCGGGTACTGCGCTTCCTTCTCCGGCGTATACCACTCGGCGTATTTTACCACGCTCTTTTTGTTCTCCGCCTTGCCCTTCGGCGTGTTCAGATCCGTCCGGGCGAAGTACCATTTGATATGGTAGAGTGAGCGGCGCATCATCTCCTGCACGGTCTCCGGCGGGATCTTCTTTTCGCTCGCCATATACGGCGCAACGAACGCGAGGGCAAAAAGCTCGTTGTACGCCATCGGGTTATCGTCGCCGATATCGTCCGCGCGCTCCACAAGCTCCCGGTAGACCTTCCGGCTCTTTTTCATGATCTCGGCGGCATAGGCTTTGCCGTATTTTTTCACCAGAACCTTTTTCATGGAGCCCTTGAACATCCAATAATAGAATCCGTTATATTTCATTTTTGCGCCTCCTGCGTTTGTTATGTCTCATCAAATAACGCAGCCCAGCCGCCGTAGTGATAGGTCATGAGCGAGCGCATATACGTTTCGGCGGTCTGTCGGTCGGGGCACTCGGCAACGATGCGGCGGTAGCTGTCGAACTGTGCGGAGATCAGCAGGGTGAGCAGCGTTTCGTCCACGCCGGTATAGCCCGCCGCGCGGAAAAAAGCGGCGCTCTCGGTGATCTTGCTTTTCACCAGTCCGTCATAATACGGTTCCAGCGCGCTGCCCGCACTCCGATAGAGCAGCAGTACCGCTTCCTCATAATGCGCGAAAATCAGATGAAGGATGGCCGCAGACTCGTGCTGCATGGAGGCTTTGAGCTGCGAGAGCACATCCCCTCCGCCGCCGGAATAGTAATCGGCGCGCACGCTTTGAAATGTCGCGGCGATATCGTCCAGAAACGGCTGCAAAAGGCTCTGAAAAAGCTCGTCCTTCGAGCGGTAGCGCGTCTGGATCGCGCCGACCGTAACACCGGCATTCTCTGCGATTTTCCGGAGCGACGCGCCCGCGTACCCCTTTTCCAGAAACTCCGCGCGTGCCGCCGCCGTGATCTTATCGTCCAACGAGTGATCCCGCAGTGCCATAGACTCACCTCATGCACTATAATTACGCCGTAATTGATTACAGCGTAATTATAGTAAAACATCCGGCGTCTGTCAAGAACGACAGACGCCGGACGGCTATTTTTAGAGCATAGTTTATTTAGGCCTTACATCAGCTTCCGGAACAGCTCCGTCAGCTCTGCAACGCTCGTATCCTTGGGGTTGCCGGGGCGGCAGGCGTCGGCATAGGCGCTCTCGGCAAGGAACGGCAGATCCTCTTCCTTCAGCGCTTCCAGCTTCTCCGGAATACCAACATCGTGGGAGAGCTTCTTCACAGCGTCGACAGCGGCCTTGCGGTACTCGGCCTGGGTCATCGAATCGACGCCCTCCACGCCCATGGCACGGGCGATCTCGCGGTACTTCTCGCCGGTGCATTCGGCGTTATACTCCATGACGATCGGCAGCATCATCGCGCAGGCGACGCCGTGCGGCGTATCGTACACAGCGCCCAGGGTGTGCGCCATGGAATGCGCAATGCCGAGGCCGACGTTCGAGAAGCCCATACCGGCGATATACTGGCCGAGAGCCATGCCCTCGCGGCCTTCCTTCGTGCCCTTGACGGCATCACGCAGGTGGGCGGAGATCAGTTTGATAGCTTCGAGATGGAACATGTCGGTCATTTCCCAGGCAGCCTTGGTGGTGTAGCCCTCGATGGCGTGGGTCAGCGCGTCCATACCGGTGGCGGCGGTGAGGCCCGCGGGCATGGAGCTCATCATCTCAGGATCGACGATCGCGACGATGGGCATATCGTGCGGATCGACGCAGACGAACTTGCGCTTGCGCTCAACATCGGTGATGACGTAGTTGATGGTGACCTCAGCGGCGGTACCGGCGGTCGTCGGGATGGCGATGATGGGAACGCAGGGCTTCTTGGTGTCCGCTATGCCCTCGAGAGAGCGCACGTCGGAAAATTCGGGGTTGTTGATAATAATGCCGATGGCCTTGGAGGTGTCCATGGGAGAGCCGCCGCCGATGGCGATCAGGTAATCCGCGCCGGCTGCCTTGAACGCGGCAACGCCGTCCGTCACGTTCTCAATGGTGGGGTTGGGCTTTATATCGGAGAAAATCTCATAGCTCAGTCCGGCAGCGTCCAGCACGTCGGTCACGCGGGCAATAACGCCGTGACGCAGAAGCGTGGGGCCGCAGCAGATGAGCGCCTTTTTCAGTCCGCGGGACTTGACTTCGGTGGGCAGCTCCTGAATGGCGCCTGCGCCGTGGTAAGAGGTCTGGTTGAGCATGATTCTGTTTGCCATAGTAATGTTTCTCCTTTCGTGATGTGAAAATCGACTTATTACTTATTATTCCATTGTTAACCAACACTTTCGAGCACGACCACATTGTAATGCGGCATATAGGACTTGTCAACGCACATACTCACCAAAAATCAGCTTTATTTATAAATAACGCCTTGGCAAATTGGTGATTTTACCAAGGCGTTTTTTCCGTATAGAGGACAGTGCTGCGCAGCGGCAGGCGCGAAAAGCCTACGCTTCGCAAAGCTGCGGCAGACGCAGATACTCCGCTTTGGAAAGCTCCTTATCCTCGGCACAGTACGCCTCCCTTTGCAGCTTGACCGACCGCACCCGGCAGTCCGGCCAGCCGAGAAAGCCAAGGAAGCTGCTCAGGCTCGCCAGCATGGAGTTAATAGACCGGACGGCATAGTTATCTTCCAGCAGACGCTTCTTATATGCCACAACCGTTTCCGCCATTTCATCCTGGGATAATATTATATAGTATAGGCAGATCGGCATATTTTATCGGCGTAATATAATTATGTAAACTTTCGGGTATAAAAAAATCCCGCGCGGAGAATGGCTTTCCGCGCGGGATTTTTGTTATGTCAACTTCATTATGTTTTCTGTATTACGTTTACTGTATTATGTTAATCACAGGATAAAGCCACCGTCCACGGTGAGCACCTGGCCGGTGACGAAGCTCGCGTCGTCGCTCGCGAGATAGGAAACGGCGGCGGCGATGTCCTCCGGCCGGCCGAGACGGCGCAGCGGCGTTTCCTCGGCGAGCTGCGGCAGCACCTCGCTCGGCAGAGCATCGAGCATATCGGTTTTTATGACGCCCGGCGCAACGCAGTTTACCCGGATGTGCGTGGGCGCAAGCTCCGCAGCCAGCGAGCGCGTGAGCGCAATGAGCGCGGCTTTCGTTGCCGAATACGTCACCTCGCAGCTCGCGCCGCGAAGCCCCCACATGGACGAGACATTCACGATGCAGCCCGCGTGCTCGTGGAGCATCGGCGGGAGGACGGCCTGAATGGTGTGGAACGCGCCATCGATGTTAACCCCGAAATAGCGCCGCCACATCTCCTCCGTCACATCCTGAAAGAGCGCCTGTCCCGCAACGCCCGCGTTATTCACAAGAAGGCTCACGCGGCCGAACATGTCCTCCACGCGGCGCACCATATTCTCCACCTGCGCGCGGTCGGCCACGTCCGCCTGGAACGCGGCGGCGCGCAGCCCCTCGGCGGCGAGCTCTTCGACAAGCGAATCGGCGCAGTCCTTGCGGACACGGTAATTGACGGCGACGGTATAGCCCTCGTGGGCGAGACGGCGCGCCGTCGCACGGCCGATGCCGCGGCTTGCGCCGGTGATAAGTGCGATCTTTTCCATAACATTCCCTCCCGGTGATATGCCCTTATTGTACCGCAGCAAAGGCCGGAATACAAGTCACCACCACTCGGGCTCCGTCTCGTATTCCCCGGTCTCCTTCTCGCCGAACTCCCGCGCCGTTTCCGCCACGACAGCCTCGTACCCCGTGAGCGCAGCGAACGAGGAAAACTGCGCCGCCCGGTCGCGCCGCGGCATGGACGGGTGCGTGTCGGAAACGTGGTGCGGCAGATGTATGATATCGTCATAGTCGCGGCATTCCTCGCGCTTCATGCCCGGTGACCTCCGATCTGTTTGTTGCGTGAGCGCGTCGTCGCGCCCTCTTCGAGATTCATACCTTTTAGAATAGCATTATTGCCGTACCGCCGCTGGATGGCAAGAATGGCCTCCTGCCGCCGCCGTTCGCGCTCGCGCGCTTTTTGCGCCGCGCCGGGCGCGGGGGCGTTCTCTTCCGCAACGGAAAAGAGATCGAGCTGCTCGCCGCTATCAACGGCGCAGGGGATCTTGTCCTCCGGCAGGACGCGGTTCGCCGCGACCGTCACGCGGCGGACGAGGAGGTTTTTATCGGTGATGCGGTCGTAGAGCGCCATGACCGCGTCCGTAATCTCGCGCGTGGAGGAGGAATACCCCGCGAGATTGGCCGTGCCGTGGCCGTGCTTCGGCACGCGGCGGCCGTAGCGGTCGGTGTGTGTCTCCCCCGTATACTCCGCAGCGCGGGTGGGGTCGGCAAGATTTTCAACGTCATACCCGATCGTGAGCGTGAGCTGGTCGGTGCAGAGGCGTTTCTTCACGAGGTCGAGCACAAGAAGATCGATCATTTCGCGCACGATGAGCTTTGCCTTGTGCCAGTCGTACGGCTCCTGCAGCACCTGACCGGAGCTGATGCTGTTGGAATCCGGCCGGTAGGCGTGGATATCCGCGATCGTGCACGGCTCCCAGCCCCAGGCGTGGTCAATAAGGAGCTCCGCCTGCACGCCGAACGTTTTATAAAGAAGCTCCTCGTTATAGAAATCGCTGCTCTTTCCGAGCGAGCAGCGGGCAACATCGCCCATGGTATACATCCCCAGCGCTTCGAGCCGCCGCACCGTTCCCGCGCCGACGCGCCAGAAGTCCGTGAGCGGCCGGTGACCCCAGAGCTTACGGCGGTAGCTCATCTCGTCGAGCTCGGCGATACGAACGCCGTCTCGGTCCGGCGGGATGTGCTTGGCTTCAATGTCCATCGCGATCTTGCAGAGATAGAGATTCGTGCCGATGCCCGCCGTGGCGGTGATGCCGGTCGTGTCCAGCACCTCACGCAGTATTTTCCGGCAGAGCTCGTGCGCCGTCATGCGGTAGGTGTGCAGATAGTCCGTCACATCCATGAACACCTCGTCGATGGAGTAGACGTGGATATCCTCGGGCGCTACGTAGTGCAGATAGACATTGTAGATCCCGGCGCTGTAGCGCATGTAGTGCGCCATGTGCGGCGGCGCGACGACATAGTCGAGCTCCAGCGATGGATTTGCCGCAAGCTCCGGCGCGCTGCACGATTTCCCGGTGAACGCATGGCCCGGCGCCGCAGCGTGCCGCGCGGCATTGATCTTCCGCACCGCCTCCACGACCTCAAAGAGCCGGGCGCGCCCCGGAATGCCGTAGGCCTTGAGCGCCGGGGACACCGCGAGACAGATCGTCTTTTCCGTGCGGGTCGGGTCCGCCACGACGAGATTCGTCGTCATCGGGTCAAGACCGCGCTCCATGCACTCCACCGAGGCATAGAACGACTTGAGATCGATGGCAAGATATGTCCGCTCGCTCATGGCGCACCTCCGCTGCTTTTTGTTCGCTGCTCTTTGTTCGCTATTATTATATTAGCTTATTAAGCGAATTTCAAGAGAGAGGTTTTGCCGTATATATCTCCCGCAGGCAGAAATATTTTTTTTCATCTTAGCATACGTTGTACATGCCTGCAAGTTCTAAGGGAGCCGCCGCTTCCCCCCTCTGCTGCCGGTATCGCCATGCAGGGCATCATCTCGCGCCGGAAACGAAAAACGGCATCCAGCCGAAGCTGAATGCCGCATGATCGTTTTTCATTGAAAGCCGGACGATTCCTGCTGTGCCGTCAATCCTTCGGCGGGAAGGTGATCTGGACAATCCGCATTTTCATGCTGCCGTCGCCGACGCGGGAGAGGAAGCGGAAGAAGCCGCTCACCGACGGGTCTTTGAGATCGTTATACCCCAGCATATACCCGCGCGAGGAAACCTGAATACCGCCGCCCTAGGCGGATATCTCGGTCTTTGCGTCCTCCACGGAGAAATACGCGCCGACATCCTGAATTTTTGCCTGTCGGATCCACGTTTTGAGCATGAGCTTCACGGCCTTTTTCCCGGCGGCATCGAATACGAGCCGCCCGTCCGGGAACGCCTCCGCCATGGCGAGAACAAGTGCTTTCACCTGCGGCGTAAGGAAATAATAAAACACGCCCGCAGCAAAAAATACCGCGCCGCCGGAGGCATCGATCTTCGAAAACCACGACGTATCGTTCAGGTCACAGGGGATATTCTCCTCCCGCTCCCCTGCCGGAAGCAGCGCATCGCGCGCGGCGATCACGTCCGGGAAATCCAGATTATAGATTTTGCACGTGCCGTTATCGCAGTTGCGCCCCGTAGCGTCCAGCCCGCAGCCGAGATTCACGACCGCCGCGTTCGGGTGCGTTTTGAGATAATCGCGCACCTCCCAGGCGAGATCGTTCTGCCGCTTGGCGGCTTCGAGAAAGCCGAAGCGCTGCATGAGACTGCCGGACTTCTTTTCGAGCGCGGAAAAGTCGTAGTCCACCTGCTCGATGAGGCGGAGCGCCGTTTCATCATAAAAGAGGCGCGGATACAGCTCCGAGCACATTTTCCGGGCGTACGCCGGTATGACCAGCGTTTCCTGCACGCTGTTTTTTTCTATCGAATATTTCATGGTTTCCTCCCGTTCGGCGGTTATCATTCGCTAACCTTCAGGCTTGGAAAATGCCGCCCGGCGGGCAGCATTTTCCTGTGTGATGTAAGTAAGTATATCGTGCCGGAAGGCAAAATACAAGGCATTTTGCGCACAATTTCCCGGAAATCAGAGCAGGCCGAGCAGGAGCTCCGCGACGAACGCCACGCCGCAGCACGAGGCCGCCACCGTGATGAGCCCGCCGCCGCGCCAGGCGATGATAATGCCGGCCACGAGCGCCGCAACGCCCGCGATGGGCTGCTCCGTTGCCTGCACGATGGCAGGGAACGTCATCACAGCGAGCGTGACATACGGCACATAGTAGAGAAACGAGCGCAGAAACCGGCTGCGGATGGGCTTTCGGATGAGCGTGAGCGGCAGGACGCGGACGAGATAGGTAACGGCCGCCGCCGTCAGGATGGAGAGGAGCGTTTTTGTCATGTCGCCGCCTCCTCTTCCGCCGGGCGCGGGAACAAAACCGCCGCGAGCGCCGAGATGGCCACCGTGAGGAGGATCGTCCGGTTGCCGGAAGAAAGCTCCCGGAGCACCGGCAGAAACGCGAACGCCGCGCTTGCGGCAAACGCTGCCAGAACGCAGCCGAGCACCACGCGGTTTTCCTTCGCCGGGGGAACGATGATGGCGAGGAACATGCCGTAAAGCGCCACGCTCAGCGCGCTTACGATGCGCGCCGGGAGGAGATTGCCCAGGAAGATGCCGAGCGCCGTGCCCGCCGCCCACATCGGGATGGAGGCGGTCATCGCGCCATAGAAATACCGCGGCTCCACGCAGCCCGGCCGGGCGATCGTGATGCCGAAGAGCTCATCGGTCACATCAAAGCCGATGAAAAAGCGGTGGTAGAACGGCATATCGGAGCTCATTCGCTGGCTGAGCGCACAGCTCATGAGAAGATAGCGCGCGTTGATGATGAGCGTTGCGAGCGCGATCTCCACGCAGGCAGCGCCGCTGCCGATGAGCGTGAAGAGGGCGTACTCGCCCGCCGAGGCGTTGCAGAGAAGGCTGGAGAGCAGCCCCTGCGCTACGGTGAGCCCGGCGTTGCGCGCAGCGATGCCGAGAGAGAACGACACGGCAAAATAGCCGAGACCGATGGGAAAGCCGTCGCGCAGGCCTTCGAAATAGGCGCTGCGGCGGCTGTTGGGATGCGTTTGATTCATGGCGGCTTCTTTCTTATAGTAATGGGGGTACGAAGAAAACTTGTACCACATTTGTCCCGCGCTGGCAAGGGCTTTTCGGAAAGAAGCAAAGAAAACCGGTTTTTCTTATTTGTCCCGATCCCGGAGACACCGGTAGCAGAAAAGGAACCGGGCAAAGAGATAGATATACAGCCCCACAATAATACCGAGCATCACGGCAAGAACGCCTTCCCCCTGCGCGATGGACCGAAGAAGTCCCGGCAGCATCACACAGAGGAAAATCACCAGAAGCGGCAGCATTCTTCCCCGCCCGACCCGCTCGAACATCTGAAGACGCGAGGCATCGTCGCAGAATATTTCCTCCGCGCCGTCGGTCTGCGAGGCGCTTTTACGGAAATAGCTGTAGCCCATGTAGTCCTGCAAATACTCCCAGCCGCAGTCGGCAAAGAGCTGCACATATTCTTCCTTGTGCTCCACCCCGTCCGCGTTATAGTCGAGCTGGTAGATCACGTCCTCCGGTTCGCACTTTACAAAATGATAGAAGCAGAGCGCCGTCAGCCGGACGAATTTCCAGCCCTGCCGGTGCATCTCTCGCAGATAGTCCTGCTCTTTTTCCCAGTCTACCACACTGAAGAACTTTACGGTCGTTTTCGTTTCCATTTACTTTCCCTCCTGCGCGATGCGGTACAGCCGCTCGATGCGCGCGATCTCCGTTTGCAGCACTTCCCGTCCCAAATCGGTGATCTCATAGATTTTTCGCTTTTCTTCCTCGCGGACAAAGCGGATCAGAGTGTCCTTTTCCATTTTGGATAAACTCCCGTACATCGTGCCGGGCGCGAGCCTGATGGCCCCGTCCGTCAGCCGTTCGACCGTCTGCACGATGCCGTATCCGTGGTTCGGCGTTTTGAGACACAGCAGAATATAAAACGCCGTTTCCGTCATCGGTACATACACCTTTCGGATGTGCGCGTCCATATGACCGCCCTCCTTTTTTCATTTCGCGCTGCGATGTATCGCACCGCGATGCATAATATATCGTACTGCGATATATTTGTCAAGCACTTTTTCTGCCTTGACAAAGCGCGTATAATATTTGCAGGTAGAAAGAAACAGGAGTGAAGTCATTGAACAAGTCCCGGCAAAAGAGCGAGCGCACGCTCGGCATTCTCTGTATTTTGGGCGCAGCATTCTGTTTTTCCCTGATGTCGGTTTTCGTCCGGCTCGCCGGAGACGTTCCCACGATGCAGAAGATTTTCTTCCGCAATCTGGTGGCGGCGCTCGCCGCCTTTGCCATTCTCGCGCGTGAGGGGGGCGGCTTTCGCATCCGCAAGGGCTGTCTCGGCGGGCATCTCGCGCGCAGCATCACCGGCATGCTGGGCATGGTTGCGAACTTCTGGGCCATCGACCATATCGGCATTGCCGACGCCAACATGCTCAACAAGCTCTCGCCGTTTTTCGCCATCATCCTTTCCATATTCATTCTGCGTGAGTACCCGAAAAAGGTGGATATTCTCAGCGTTCTGGCCGCATTTACCGGCGCGGTGTTTGTTGTCCGCCCCACGGCGGGCATAGCGAGCCTCCCGGCGCTCGCCGGCGTGCTCGGTGGTCTCGGCGCGGGCACGGCATACACGTTCGTGCGATATCTCAGCCAGAAGGGAGAACGCGGGCCGGAGATCGTGATGTTTTTCTCCACCTTCACCTGCGTCTGCTCCATCCCGTTCTTCGCCTTCAACTTCCAGCCGATGAGCGCCCGGCAATGGATTTTCCTGCTGCTGGCCGGCTGCGCCGCGGCCGGAGGACAGCTCACCATCACCGCCGCTTACCGCCACGCCCCGGCGAAGGAGATCTCCGTGTTCGACTATTCGCAGATCCTCTACGCCGCGCTCTGGGGCTTCTTCCTCTTCGGCGAGGTGCCGGACGCGCTGAGCATCGCCGGCTACGTTATCATCATCGGCGCGGCGGTATTTCGCTGCATCTTCAATCTGCGTGCCGATAAAAAGGCTGCCGCAGAGAATAATTGATCCGATTAAAGGAGAGCGCATCGCGCCGATGGGCTCTCCTGTTTTTCGGAATGTTTTTATCGTTTTTCGATAATTTTATATTGACTTTCGGATTCCGCTATGGTATTCTCGGCGCATGGAGGCGAATGTATGAAACAAAACCTTACCTCGCCGGGCATCGCCCGGTTCACAAAAGTCCTTCTGGATATTCTCTTTTACGCCGGGATCGCCGTGACGGTATCGTTGCCGTGGACAATGCGCTGGGCAGCGCGCTTTTACCCCTCGTTTGCCGAGCGGCTCACGCTGCACACGGTGCTTTTCTTCCTCGCCGGGGTGTGCGCGGTGCTGATCCTCTTCGAGCTGCGGCGGATGATGCAAACCGTTGTCTCCGGCGACTGCTTTGTGCGCCGGAACGTTTCAAGTCTGTGCCGCATGGCGTACTATGCCTTCGCCATCGCCGCGCTCATGGCGGTGCGGCTCGTCGTCCTCTTCACGCCGGGGATGCTCGCCATTGTGTGCGTATTTCTGCTGGCAGGGCTCTTCTCGCTTGTGCTCGCGCAGGTGTTCGACCGCGCCGTGAGCTACAAGCAGGACAACGATCTCACGATCTGAGGTAGCGGTATGATCGTAGTGAATCTTGATGTCATGATGGCAAAACGGAAAATCGGGCTGGGTGAGCTCGCCGAGAAGGTTGACATAACCATGGCAAATCTTTCCGTTTTGAAGAACAACAAAGCCCGCGCCGTACGCTTTTCCACGCTGGACGCGCTCTGCCGGGCGCTCGACTGTCAGCCGGGCGACATTCTCGCCTGGGAGCCGGACAAGGAGGAAGATCATGCGTTCTGAATCGGTATGGTACGGCGCGCCGCCCCCGGCGGAGGCAGCGCCCGCGCCGGAGGGGCCACACGAAGATGCGCGCCATCTCTGTCTGCGCGAGAATGCCCGCTATTTTCTGCCGCTCTCGCTCGCGCTGGGCGCGGTGTTCGCGCTCCTTTTCGTGAATGCCTACGCGCTCGGGCTCAACGCGGCGCTGCTCGCCGCGGCGATGGCCGCCGCGACGGTGCTCGCGCTCGGAAAGCTCGGTCTGCGGGAGAAGAAGCGCGATATTTTCTGGTCGGTCTCCCTTGTGCTGCTCGGCCTGTCCATCGCGTGGACCGCAAATGCCATGACACAGGATGTGAGCTTTCTCGGCATGTTTCTCACCGAGCTTCTCTGGCTGATGAACGCCTTTGCCGACATTCTCTCCTGGCGGTTCGGGCGCGTTGTTTCCAGCGGTTTCCGCCTTGTCGGGCGGATCATCGCGCACCTGGGAGAGCCGTTCCGCCATCTGGCGGCGCTGCGCCGCGGCGGCGGGAAAAACGCGCGGGGCGTCCTGCTCGGCATAGTGATTGCCGTGCCGCTCGTATGGATCGTCGTTTCGCTGCTCGCAAGCGCAGACGCTGCGTTTGGAGCGCTCGTCGAGCGCATGTTCGGCGGCTGGGGCGTTTCCAAAACCGTTCGGACGGTGATCCGCGCTGTTTTCTATACGCTGATCCCCGCCCTGGTCTTCTACAGCGCGCTCGCCGCGCAGACCGAGCGCAGCGATTTTCCGTCGAAGGAAAAGCGCCGTGCAAGCGCCGTCGTCGCCGTGACGTTCACCGGCGCTCTCGCGATCGTTTATGCCGTGTTCTGCGGCATTCAGATCGCCGTTTTGTTCGCCGGGGACGTTTCGGCGCTGCCGGAGGGCATGACGTATGCCGAGTACGCCCGCGAGGGCTTCTTCCAGCTGCTGCTCGTGAGCGGCATCAATGTGGTGCTCATCATCACGGCACAGCGCCGGTTCGTGACGAGCCGCGCGCTGCGGGCGCTGCTCGTATTTCTCACGGCGTGCACGTATCTCATGGAGGCATCGAGCGCGATGCGCATGATGCTCTACGTGAATGCCTACGGGCTCACCTATCTCCGGCTGCTCGTGCTGTGGTTCCTCGCGCTGCTCGCGCTGATCCTCGGCGCGGCAGTATACACGGTGTTCCACGAGGATTTCCGGCTGTTCCGGTTTACGCTCATCGCGTGCATGGCGCTCTGGCTCGTGTTCGCCTTCGCGCGGCCGGACGCGATCTCCGCACGGTACAATCTCGCAAAGCGCGGTCTCGACGATACGACGGAAGCGCAGATCGTCTACGAAAGCTCCAGCGACTCTATCGGCGCGCTGCGCCCTTACTTTGCCGGCATCGAAGCGCGCGGCAAGGAGTCGTCCACGTACCTGAATCTCACGATTTCCGTAATCCGGGACTATTCCGAGCGCGGCGCGCGCAGCTTCAATTTCTCCGCATGGGAGGCCATGCGGACGGCGGAGGACTTTATTGATGCATACAACTGACGGCATTCTCATGCACCCCGTGGCGCACATCCGCTCCGATTTTCCAACGAAATTCGGCATTCCCAAGCAGAGCGGGCTTTCCCGCTCGCTCGAAGCGCGGGTGGTGTTCTGCCCGGAATACCGCAGCGCGGACGCCGTGCGCGGGCTGGAGGAGTTCTCCCACATCTGGCTGCTCTGGCAGTTTTCTGCCGCCGTGCGCGAGGGGGAGACATTCTCCCCCACCGTGCGCCCGCCACGGCTCGGCGGCAACAGGCGCGTCGGCGTGTTTGCGAGCCGCAGCCCCTTCCGGCCAAACCACATCGGTCTCTCGTGCGTAAAGCTCGAACGCATCGAACAAACGAGCGAAGGCCCCGTTCTCGTCGTGCGCGGCGCCGATCTCATGGACGGCACGCCCATTCTCGACGTGAAGCCCTATCTCCCCTACGCCGACAGCCGCCCGGACGCGACCGGCGGATTTACCGACGCTGTTTCCGCGCGGGTACTCCGCGCCGAAGTACCGGAGGAGCTGCTCCGGCGCGTGCCGGAGGAGAAACGCGAACCGCTGCGCGAGGTTTTGGAGCAGGATCCGCGCCCATCGTATCAGGATGACCCGGAGCGCGTTTACGGCTTCGGCTTTGCCGGGATGGAAGTGCGCTTCCGCGCCTCCGACGGCGTCTTGACTGTGCTGGATATTCAAAAGGAAAAGTAAATTTTGCCGCGGGCGGAAGTATTTTCCGCCCGCGGTTTCCTGTATATTAGTTTACCATAATTTTTTATCGTTAACTCAAATGATGCTTGCGCGGCCATGCTTTCTTGGGTATAATAAAAATAGATTTGTGTGCAAAAGGAGAAATCTATGGCCGCAGACGGAAACGGAAAAAGAAAAACGACCGGCGCGCTCGGCATCGTTCTCGCGCTGGCGCTGACGATCGCTGTCGCGGGAGGCGTTGTTTACGGCGCGTATGCCGCCGCGTCCGCGCAGCCCGGCCCCGCCGGGGAGACCGCCGCTGCTGCGGCGCGGGATACAACGCTCTCTGTTTTCACCGAGAGCGCGGTGCAGACCGGCGAGGCTCCCTCGCCCGCCCCGATCCCGGCGGAGACCGCCGCAGAAAGCACGTACGATTATAAGGAAATCCTTTCCGATGAGGACGGGCTGCTTGTTGCGCGCATCGTCGGCAAGCGCTGGAGCGGCTTTATCGCCGTGATCGACGACCCGATGCGCATTCAGGTCTCCGTCTGCCCGGCGTTCGGCACGGATATCCGCGGATACTCCGTGGCGGAGCACGCGGAAAAGACCGGCGCGGTGCTCGCCATCAACGGCGGCGGCTTCGAAGATCCCGGCGGTGCCGGAAACGGCGCGATGCCCACCGGCAACGTGATGGCAAACGGCGAGCTTCTATGGAACAGCTACGGCTCCACCGTCGGCATGGACGGCTCCGGCCAGCTTCACGTCGGCGAGTTTTACGGCAATCAATGCGTGGAGATGGGGCTGCAATGGGCGGTGGGCTACGGCCCGACGCTCGTGGAAAACGGCGAAATCCGCGCGGGACTTGACCCGCTCTATCTTGAGCCGCGCACCGCCGTTGGACAGCGGGCGGATGGCTCGGTCATTTTTGTTGTTTTGCAGGGCCGCCAGCCCGCGGCGCTCGGTGTTTCGCGGCAGGAGCTTGCCGAGATCATGGTCGAGTACGGCGCGGTGAACGCCGGAAATCTGGACGGCGGCGCTTCCAGCGATATGTATTTTCAGGGTGAATACGTGAACGTGTGCAACACATCCGGCGGGCCGCGGGGTCTCCCCACGGCGGTCGTCGTGCTGCCGGTGCAGTAAAGGAGGGGAAACACATGAAACGCTCTACGCTTCTTCTCCTCTGCCTGCTCGTATTTGTGCTTCTCGTCGGCGGAGCCGCCGCATGGATGTACTTCTCCCCTGCCGGCGCGCTTGCGCCCGTCTCGGCAGAGGACGCCGTGCAGGAGGTTCTGGACACCACCGATACCGCCGAATGGCGCGCGAAATATGTTTCGCTCTGCGCGCCGGAAACAAGCGCTTTTGAAAGCGCCGAAACGGTCGCCGGAGATTTGTTTGACGCCGCCGTGCAGGGACAGCGTCTTTCGTTCCGTCCGGACAGCGAAAATACCTCGCGCCTCGCCCCGGTCTATATTCTCTCCGCCGGGGAAAACGATCTTCTGACGCTTACGGCAAGCTACGATAAGGCATCGCGCACCTGGAAAGTGGACGAAGCGCCGCTCAAAGCGCTTCAGGCCGAGGCGCGCACGCTCGCCATCACGGTGCCGGAAGGCTCGGCCGTTTCCGTGAACGGCACTGCTCTCAGCGAGGAATATATCACGGACAGCCGTGTTCCCTATACCGGCATTTCCGAACTCGAAACGCAGTTCGATACCTGCCCCTACCGCATGACGTACACCGTTCCGGGCATTTACGAGGCGGTGCAGGTGGACGTATCGCGCGAGGCGGGCGTACTGCTTCTCTATTCGGACGGCACGCGCTTTGACTACACCGTCCCGGACGCCGGGACGCACGCCTTCCGCGTGACCGCGCCGCAGGAGGCAGCCGTCACCGCGGGCGGCGCGCTGCTCACCGATGCGCAGGTCGTCTCCTTCGCCCCGCTCTCCACGCACGTGGACATCCCGGACGAGCTTGCCGGGGCGCTGCCGGTTTACACCGTATACGCCGCCGGAGGGCTGTACAGCGATCCCACGTTCGCCGCGGCGCTCCCGGACGGCACGGCGCTCACGCCGACCACTGGCGCCGACGGGTTCCCGACGTTTGAGCTGCCCGGAAACGAAGTGCTGTGGAGCGAGTGCCACGAGCGTGTGGAAAACTACATGCAAGAGATCGCCGGGTATGGTTCAGGAAACACCGCGTCAAATTATCCTACCGGGTATGTCGCGCCGGGCTCGTCGCTGATGCTCTATTTCCAGTATGCACTCGATACGCTCCATTGGACGCGCGGCTGGACGGTCACGTTCAACGAAGTGAAATCCTGGGGCTACGTCCCGCTTGGCGAGGACGCCTTCCTCTGTCAGGGCGAGGCGAACTTCACCACGGCGACCCGCCACGAGACAAGAGAGAACATCGTCGATTACGAAATGCTCTGGGTGCGGCAGAACGGCACATGGTATATTCAGGACATGAGCTTTTTATAATAATGGGACAAACAAACCGCCCCCGCTGCCGGTGCTTCCGGTAAGCGGGGGCGGTCGTATTTACCGGCGGCGGAGCGCCGTCAGTTTTTTCTCAAAATCGTCCGGCAGCGCCGCGGCGAGCTCCAGCGTCTCCCCGGTAACCGGGTGGCGCAGCGAAAGGAAGGCCGAGTGGAGCGCCGGACGGGAGAGTACATCATCCTCCGTGCCGTAGAGCGTGTCGCCGAAGAGCGGGTGGCCGATGGCCGCCATGTGTACGCGGATCTGGTGCGTGCGCCCCGTGAGCGGGCGCACGCGCAGCAGCGCCCCTGCGGGGAAGCGCTCCAAAACCATGTATTCTGTGCGGGACGGCTGTCCGTCCGGCGTGACGGCGCGCTTCGTCGGTGCGCTCTCGTCCCGCCCGATGGGAAGGTCGATCGTGCCGGAACCGTCCGGGAATTCGCCGCGCGCGAGCGCGAGATATTCCCGCCGGAAGGCATCCGTATGGAGCATACGGCGCAGCAGGTCGTGGACATACGCGCTTTTCGCAATGACCATCAGCCCCGAGGTGCCGCGGTCAAGCCGGCTTACGGGGTGGAACGCCGTCTCCCGGCCCCAGAGCGCAGCAAGCGCGTTTGCCACGGTGCAGCCCTGTCCTCCGGTCGAGCCATGCACCGCCATGTCCGGGCTCTTATTGAGCACAGCGATGTCCTCGTCCTCATAGACAATGGAGAGCGGCGCGGCGATGGGCACAGCCTCGTTCACCGCGCCCTCGTCGCCGATCTCCACGCGCAGCACATCGCCGGTATGGAGGATTGCATTGGTGTAAACCCGCTCGCCGTTCCGCTCAAGCCCCGTTTCGCGCAGCTTGACGCGGGCGATGAGCCCTTCAGCCATATGCAGTTTTGCGCGCAGCAGGTGCTTTACCGTGCTGCCGTCCCACGCTTCGTCCACCGCGAGCTTCAATGCGCGCATACGCCGATTTTCCCCCGTTTCACCGTCAAGTTTCCGTTTCCTTTTTGTCCGGGATATGATATGATGAAGTTGACCCACCGCTTCTCCGCCGAACGCTCTGACGGGAAGGATGTTAAAGTATGATCTATCTTCGATGTGCATTCATCATAGCATATCTTCTGGTGCTTTGTCTCTACTTCTTTTCGGAGACGAGCGGCAATTTCAAGCGCCGCGCCATAAATAAAATTGCGCTCGCCGTGCTCTTTGAGGCGTACGCCGTGGGCGCATATCTGCTGCACTCGCCGCTCTTCAGCATGCGGATGATTTTGCCGATCGGTCTCTTTTTCGCATTCCTCGGCGACATTTTCCTTCTCTGGGACTTCGTCCGCGGCGGCATCTGCTTCAGCATCGGCAACTTCTGCCTGCTGTTCTATGAAATCATGCTCATGCGGTACGAGCGTCTTCCGCTTCGGCTTCTCTTTCCCGCGGTCGCGGTCTTTCTCCTCTTCTGGGGAACAACAATGCTTTTGTACCAAAAGGAGTTCATCGATTTCAGCAGCGTGCGCATATTCCCCGCGTATCTCTTCAGCGTTTCGATGCACGGCTCGCTCGGCGCGGTGCTCGCCGCCGTGTGTCCGAGTCCCGGCGTAAAGCTCTTCGGCGCGGGCGTTTTTCTGATGATGATCTCCGACTATATTCTCTCCGTACACAAATTCAAGCACGGCGCGAACTGGATACTGCGCTGCAACAGCGCGAGCTACTTTGTCGGCACGCTGCTCGCAGCGCTGAGTCTGTCGCTGCCGATTTAAGGAGGCGTTTCCATGACCGGGCGCGGCCGCTTCGCCCCGACGCCGAGCGGGCGGATGCATCTCGGCAATGTGTTCTCCGCGCTGCTCGCGTGGCTTTCGGTGCGCGCCGCAGGCGGGGAGCTTGTGCTTCGCATTGAGGATCTGGACACGCTCCGGTGCAGCGCAGAAAATGCCGAAATATTAAAGGACGATCTGCGCTGGCTCGGTCTCACGTGGGACACGGAGCAGCCAAACCAGAGCGCGCGCAGCGAATACTATGAGAGCATTCTCAGCCATCTTCGCGCCGAGGGCCATGTCTACCCCTGCTGGTGCACGCGCGGCGATCTCAAAAACGCCGCAAACGCCCCGCACGCGAGTGACGGCCACCCGATCTACCCCGGCACGTGCCGCGATCTCACCGAAGAAGAGCGCGCGGCGAAAGCCAAAGAGCGCGCCCCGCTCTGGCGGCTTCGCGTACCGGACGAGGATATTTCCTTCACCGACGGGCATTATGGTGCCTACGCCGAAAATCTCGCGCGCGAGTGCGGGGATTTTATTCTCCGGCGCGCGGACGGTGTTTTCGCCTACCAGCTCGCCGTTGTGGCGGACGACATTGACGCCGGTATAACCCAGATCGTGCGCGGGCGCGATCTTCTCTCCTCCACGCCGCGACAGCTCTATCTCTACCGTCTGCTCGGCGCCAAGCCGCCGGAATACTATCACGTTCCCCTGCTCACCGCGCCAGACGGGCGGCGGCTTTCCAAGCGCGACCGCGATCTCGATCTCGGTATTCTGCGCGAAAAGTATACCGCGCCAGAGCTTCTCGGCGCGCTCGCCCACGCCGCGGGGCTGCTGGAAAAGCGGGAGTCCATCTCCGCCGGTGAGCTCATCCCGCTCTTCGACTGGTCGAAGATACCAAAAACGGATATTGCCATTGCACTATAAAAGGAACCCCTCGTGCCGGAAAATCCGGTGCGAGGGGTTCTTGCGCTGTGCATTATATCAGTTCGTCAACAAGCCGCTTTGATGATCTCCATCACCAGATTTGCCGAAATCTCCGAAGCTCTGCCACAGTTGGCATGGAAGGTTTCGTTTCCGCTGTGCTCGGCCGTGTCGGTGATGCAGCGGATTGAAAGGAACGGGACGCCGTTCACATAGCAGACATGGGCAATGCCCGCCGTTTCCATATCGACCGACAGCGGCGCATAGTTTTCCATGATCTCCTCGCGGCCTTCATCGGTGATAAACGCCTCGCCCGTTACCATCCGCCCGAAATATACATTCCGAAGCCCCAGCTTTTTCACAGCATTTTGGCAAAGTTCCAAAAGCCACGGAGAGCTTTCGAAAAACGCGGTTTTCATCCAGGGATGATATTCGGTGAGGATATTCTCGGCCACATCATGATAACAGCACTCCGTCGCTGCGATGGTATCGTATATCCGGAGCTTCGCGTCCATTCCCCCGGCCGTACCGGAATTGATAACAGCGGTTACGCCGAAACCGTCGATCAATATCTGCGCGGCGATCGCCGCATTGACCTTGCAGACCCCGGAAACCACAGCCGCGACCTCTGTGCTGCCGATGCTTCCTTCGTAAAATTTCAGCATCGCCTTTTCCGATATTTTGATTCCTTCGATCTGCGGCAGGAACGGGGCAAGCTCCGCTTCCGCAGCACATACGATTCCAATTTTCATGGATATTTCTCCGTAAATTTTGATTTGAGAGTTCAAAAATCGCGCCGGTGTTCCGGCGCGATTTTCCTATTTCAGGTTTTCCACTTTTTGCAGCGGTTGGCACGGTGGCGGCGGTCTCTCACGCCGCGGGCGGTAAGGTATACCGCGGCGAGCAGCACCGTCACACTGATGCCGATGATGGGCGTATAGTCCGTCTCGCCCTCGGTCTTTACCTCGAGCCAGAGAGAATCCATGAGATGGGTCGTCTCCTGATCAAGGTAGAGGAACGCTTCGCCGCGGCTGAGCGTTTCCTCGCTCGGGTAGGCGATGTCGGATTCCGCCATCTCGGGATCCATGTACTCCTTGGCGGCCGTCTCCGGCGTGGAGTAGCCGAGATAGTCCAGGTTTTCACCGTTCACTTCCGGCGAGCAGAGGAAATTGATGTACGCCTCCGCGCCTTCCTTGTTCGTTGCGCACGTGGGGATGCACAGCGCGTCGGTGAAGAAGTTGAAGCCCTCTTCCGGGAAGCAGAAGCGAAGATCCTCGTTTTCCTCGGCCATCATGAGATAGTCGCCGGCATAGTACGGCGCAATCCACGCCTCGCCGCGCTCCATTTTGTCATAGATCTGATCCATGACATACGCCTGCACGAGCGGCTTCTGCTCGATGAGCTTATAAGCCGCGGCGCGCAGCTCGTCCTCGTCACGCGTGTTGAGCGAGTATCCGAGCATCGACTCAGCGATAGCGAAAGCGTCGCGCGGGTTATCGAACATCAGAATTTTCCCGGCATACTTGCTGTTCCAGAGAAGATCCCAGCTGCCGACATCCTCCTCGTCCACGTAAGCGCTGTTATAAATAATGCCGACGGTGCCCCACGTATAAGGAACGGAGTAGAGGTTATCGGGGTCGTAGGCGGTATTTTTATACGCCTCGTCCATGTACTGGTAGTTCGGGATGTTGTCAAAGTTCAGCGGCAGGAGAAGTCCCTCGTCGATCAGCCGTCCGATCATATAGTCGGAGGGGATGATAACATCGTATGAGGAGCCGCCGGTTTTGAGCTTGGTGTACATCGTTTCGTTCGAGTCGAACGTCATGTAATTCACATGAATGCCCGTCGCCTCCTCGAAGGCGGCGTTGATGTCGATGTAGCCGTCCGAGCCGTCGGAGATGTACTGACCCCAGTTGTAGACATTGATCGTGTTGGACGCGGCGTGCGCCTCCGGCGCGGGGATCAGCGCTGCACAAATGAGCAGCGCAAGCACGAGAGAGAACACACGCTTTTTCATGCGCTCGCCCCCTTCTTCCCGAACACACCGCGCGCCTGACGGCGGCGGCGCTCGTCGCCGGCCTGCAGCAGATTCATCACGACCATCACGAGGAGAATTGCAAGGAAGAGCAGCGTGAAGAGCGCGTAAATCTTCGGCTGGAGCGGCTTTTTCGTATAGTTGTAGATCTCGACCGGCAGCGTAACAAAGCTGGGGCCGTAGACAAAGTACGAAATGACAAAGTCGTCCAGACTCATCGTGAACGCCATGAGCGCGCCGGAGAGGATGCCCGGCATGATCTCATGGATGATGACCTTGAAGAACGCCTGCACAGGCGTGCAGCCGAGATCGAGCGCAGCATCGAGCAGGTTCGGGTCGAGCTGGCCGAGCTTCGGCATCACGGACAAAATGACATACGGCAGGTTGAACGTGATGTGCGCGATGAGAAGCGTTGTAAAGCCCAGGACATTGTTGAGCTTCATCATCTGTCCGGCGAACGCGAAGAGCAGCGCGAGTGAAACGCCCGTGACGATCTCCGGGTTCGTAAGGGGGATGTTCGTCACGGCCATGGTGATGCGGCGCATCCGGCCAGACATGGCGCGGATGCCGATGGCAGCCATGGTGCCGAGCACCGTTGCCACGACCGAGGCGATCACCGCAACGATGACGGAATTGGCCAGCAGCGGCAGCAGCACACCGTCGCGGAACAGCTCGCCGTACTGCGCGAACGTGAAGCCCTTCCACACGGCGATGTCCGTACCGGCGTTAAAAGATGCCACAGCCAGAACGATCATCGGGATGTACAGGAAAAGGAACACGATCACGGTGAAAACGCGGTTGAAGGTCTTCATATCGTCGCGACCTCCTCCCCGTCCGAGAAGCGGTTCATGACCGCAATGCACACAAGCACCATCACCATCAGCACGAGCGAGAGCGCCGCGCCGAGGTTCGGGTTGTAGGCAGCCTTGAACTGACTTTCGATCACGTCGCCGATGAGCGTCGTACCGGCAGAGCCCATTTTCTGCGAAATATAGAACGTGGACACGGCGGGGACAAACACCATCGTAAAGCCGGAGATGATGCCGGGGACGCTCAGCGGGAGCGTCACCTGCGTGAACACCTGTGCCGGGGTGCAGCCGAGATCCTCGGCGGCCTCGGTGAGGCGCGGGTCGAGCTTTATGAGCACCGAGTAGAGCGGCATGATCATGTACGGCAGATAGTTATACACCATGCCGAGCACAACCGCGCCGTCTGTGCGGATGAGCGGCAGCGGCTGAAGGCCGAGGCGCGTGATCACACCGTTGATGATGCCGGTATCGTCGAGCAGCGCCACCCACGCGAGCGTGCGCAGCAGGAAGCTCATGCACATCGGCAGCATGACGAGCATGTAGAGAAAGCGCTGGCGTTCCGGCGCGGCGGACGCCAAGCAGTACGCCACCGGATAGCCGATCACAAGGCAGATGAGCGACGAGAGGATCGCCAGCCAGATGCTCTTGAGAAAAATGGGGAGATACGTCCCCATGCGGGAAATGTTATCAAACGTAAATGCGCCGGTGATGGAATCGGTAAACGAAAACCAGATCACGATCCCGAGCGGGACGACCGTGAAGATCGCCATCCACACGAGATACGGCGCCGCGAGCGCTTTATTCTTCATCGGCGGATTCCTCCCGGCTCTCCGAGGATTCCTCCTCCGCCTCCGGATCGTATTCCGCGTCGGACAGCTCGTCATATTCCTCCGAGAAGGAGCTGTAGTCGCCGTAGAGTCCGGAATACTTGCTCTTGTGCATGATGTGGAAGCCGTCCGGCACGATGCGGATGCCGATGCGCTGCCCGACTTCCGGGCTGTCGGTCGTCTGGATGAGCCACTTGAAGCCCTTGAAGTCTACGATGACATCGTACTGCATGCCCTTGAAGGTGATGCTCGTCACGGTGCCGGTCAGCATACCGTCCTTCACGGGGACGATATCGATATCCTCCGGGCGGACGACGACGTCCACCGGCTCGTCCTTTGCAAAGCCCTTGTCCATGCACTGGAAGCGGCGGCCGAACGTTTCGACCACATAGTCCTCACGCATGATGCCGTCGAGAATGTTGCTCTCGCCGATGAAGTCCGCCACGAAGGCGTTCTTCGGTTCATTATATATATCCTCCGGCGTGCCGATCTGCTGGATGATGCCCTCGTTCATGACGACAACGGTGTCAGACATGGCGAGAGCCTCTTCCTGATCGTGGGTCACGTAGATGAAGGTGATCTCCATCTGCTGCTGGATGCGCTTGAGCTCCTGCTGCATGTCCTTGCGCAGACGCAGATCGAGCGCGCCGAGCGGCTCGTCAAGCAGCAGCACCTTCGGCCGGTTCACCAGAGCGCGGGCGATCGCCACGCGCTGCTGCTGGCCGCCGGAGAGCGATGTCACCTTGCGGTTTTCAAAGCCCTTGAGCGACACGACCTCGAGCATTTCCGTAACGCGCTCGTCGATCTCGTCCTCCGGGACCTTGTGGTTCCGCAGACCGAAAGCGATGTTGTCGTACACGTCCAGATGCGGGAACAGCGCGTATTTCTGGAATACGGTGTTCACCTGCCGTTTGTACGGAGGAATGTCGTTGATCCTTACGCCGTCAAACAAAACGTCCCCCGAGGTAGGCTTAAGAAACCCGCCGATAATTCTCAGCGTGGTCGTCTTGCCGCATCCCGAGGGTCCTAACAGTGTAAGAAACTCTTTGTTGTTGATGTACAGGTTGATGGAATCCAGAACGGTCTCACCGTCGAAGGCCATGGTGCAATCGACCAGGCGGATGAGTTCTTTGGCCATTATCCTCCCCCTCTTTTCCCGATTTTTCGCGCTTTGCGCGTTAGGCCAATCATATAGATTTCAAGGGGGTTTGTCAATGCAATTTTCCTTTTCAAATCAAATTATTTTTTGCGCGGCGCGTGATGCAAAAAACTGCCGAAAACGAGCGGCGTTTCCGGCAGTTTTTTCACGTTTTCATGCGTTCCGCGAACGTTGGAAAGTACTTTTCCACGAACTCCGGCGTTTTGGTCCGGAAGCTCTTTCCGTTGAGATATTCGAGCGCCCCGGCGGGGGTGTCAAAGACGAACCGCAGCCGCCACGAGCAGAGCGCCTGCCCCTTTTCGCCGTAGGCGCGGTTGTCCTTTTCGCGGCCGTATTTCCCGTCGCCGAGGAGCGGGCATCCGGCATGGCGGAACTGCGCGCGGATCTGGTGTGTGCGCCCGGTGATGAGGCGGCACTCCACGAGCGTGAGACGCCCGTCGGATGCGAGCGTTTTGTACTCCGTCACAGCGGTTTTTGCCCCCGTGCGCGGTGTATCGTAAACATAGACCTGATTGTTTTTCGCGTCCTTGAAGAGATACCCCTCGAGCCGCCCGGCGGCGGGGCGCGGCACGCCGACCACGGCAGCGAGATAGATTTTCTCGATCTCTCGGTTTTTGACCTTCTCATCCATGATGCGCAGCGCCTCGGCGTTTTTCGCGGCGATCACGATGCCGCCGGTGTTGCGGTCAATGCGGTTGCAGAGCGCGGGCGCAAAGCTGTTCTCCCGCGCGGGATCCCACTCGCCCTTCGCGCGGAGATACGCCTGGATATTGGCGATGAGCGTATTCCAGCTCCACTCCCCCGCGCTGTGGCAGAGAACGCCCGGCTTTTTATCCACAAGCAGAATGTTCTCGTCCTCGTAGACGATGTCGAGCCGGGGCGCTGTGATCTTGCGCCAGGCATTTTCCTCCCGCGGCGCTTCAAAGAATTCGTCCGGGAGATACACGCGCACCGTGTCGCCCTCGGCAAGGCGCGCCTCGCCCTTTGCGGGGCGGCCGTTGATCTTGATGTCCTTTTTCCGCAGCGTCTTCTGCAGAAGCGCCTCCGGGATGAGCGGCGCCGCCTTGCTCACGAACCGGTCAAGCCGCTGCCCGGCGTCGTTGCGGCCGATGGTAAATTCCTTCATTGCCCCTCCGCGAGCGTAAGCTGCCGGTCCATATCCCGCAGCGCGCGGCGCAGGAAGAACGTTGTGGCAAGCGCCGACATGACCTCCGCGATCGGGAAGCACCACCATACGTTGCCGACATTCCCGGTCAGCGACAGGAGATACGCCGCGGGGATGAGCGCCACAACCTGGCGCAGGACGGACGTAAAGAACGAATAAAGGCTCTTGCCGAGCGCCTGGCAGATCGAGCCGCCCACGATGCAGAACCCGGCGATCGGGAAATGAATGGCGATCTTGCGCAGCGCGGGAATGCCGATGGCGAGCATGTTCTCCGACGGGGAGAACGCCAGCAGCAGCACGCCGGGGATCGTCTCAAAGAGAAGGAGACCTACCGTGAGAATGCACACGGCAAACAGCACGCCGTAGCGGACCGTCCGGTAAATGCGCTCCTTTTTCCGCGCGCCGTAGTTGTAGCCGATGATGGGAACAATGCCGTTATTGAGGCCGAACACCGGCATGAAGAAGAAGCTCTGGAGCTTGAAGTATGCGCCGTAGACCGCGACCGCCGTGGATGTGAACGCCATGAGAATGCGGTTCATGAGATAGTTTGTGACCGAGCCGATGCCGACCATGAGAATGGACGGGAAGCCGATGCGGTAAATATCGAGAATAATATGTCCGTCCGGGAGGCAGTCGGCAAGGCGGACGTGAACCTCTTTGTTGTGCCGGTGGTGGAAGTAGAGGCCGGCGAGCGCGCCGAGCGCCTGACCGATAACCGTGGCAATGGCCGCGCCGGCAGTGCCCATCGCGGGCAGGCCGCACCAGCCGTAGATAAAGAACGGATCGAGAATGATGTTCGCCACCGCACCGATCATCTGCGTCCACATGGCGAGCTTGGGCCGTCCCGCAGATTGCAGGAGACGTTCATAGTTGATCTCAAAATACACAAATACCGAGCCGATGGTGACAATGCGCAGATAGGAATCTCCGTAGGCGCGGATGGAGGCAATGTCCGTCTGCGAATGGATGAAAGCGTCGGCGAAGAAGATACCGAAAATCGCCATGATCGCCCAGCAGCACAGGCAGAGGAACAGGCTGTTTCCCGCCACACGGTTGGCAAGCTTATTGTCCCGGCTGCCGAGCGCGCGGGAGAGCATCGTCGATACGCCGACGCCCGTGCCGGTGCCGAGACCGATGAGAATGTTCTGCGCCGGGAACGCGAGCGAGAGCGCCGAAAGGCAGTCCTCCGACACCTTCGCGACATATACGCTGTCGACAATATTATAAAGCGCCTGCACCAGCATCGAGAGCATCATGGGCACCGCCATCGAGAGCAGAAGCTTTCCCTCCGGCATTTCCCCCATGCGCCGGGAACTCGCCTGGCTGTTTGTTTCCTCCATGGATTTGATTCCTCGCTTTTTCTTGATTTCGTCGTGAAAGTTTATTATATCAGAGGGTTCTATAATGGGCAAGGCTTTTTTCTTTTTTCGCTATTTTCCTCTGGTTTTTTCCGCGTGCGTGTGCTACAATATGTTGTGGTCATTTTCCTGGCGCTCAACAACGGAAAAAGCGGCGGTCTATTGATTTTTCTGTTGACAATACAGAAATGCTCATATATAATAGCAAGGCTTGTGAGATGCTGACAGAGGATTGGAAT